>JBAWYN010000008.1:0-32266 GCA_037143535.1 Acidimicrobiaceae bacterium
ATGAATGCGTAATGCTCATGAGATCTTCAGCGAGTGCAGGAAGACCAAAGGCACATGGCCCACACTGGCGAGCGCTTTCATTCGCCATCCACCTAACAATTCGAAGTGTCTCATAGACGCCACACGCTTCGCGTGGAAGTACGGCCATCACACCTGCACCAACACCTGCTCCAAGCTCGCTCAAGTATTCATTGGCGTAAGGAGTGTCAATGTGTTGTCCGTGAAGCCAAGTTCCACCAAAGCCACCAAGGAGAAGTGCCTGAGGAGCCATGTCGGCATGACCAGCAGCCAAGATATCTCTGATTGGCGTTCCAAGAGAAACCTCAAGCACGGTCGATCTCTCAACGGCGCCAGAAAGCGACACAAGTGTTGAGCCGGGGCTCTTCTCGGTACCGAGTTTTCTAAACCACTCAGCACCAAATCGTGCGATCAGTGCTACGTTGGCGCACGTCTCGGCATTGTCAACGAGAGCGGGGCTGCGACCCACACGCAAGATGCTTGGACGTTCCGGGCGGTACTGGGGGAGTGATTCATTGTCGTTTAGCCAGTGAACGAGTGCTGATTCTTCACCTGCGACGTAGCGCCAAGGTGGAGTGTGCAGCTCGATCGTTGCACCTCGCAAGCTTCGCCGTTCTAATTCGTGGATGGCGCGATTTAAGTGATTAACAACAGTTGGATTGTCTCTAGCAACGCAGACGAGAATTCGCTTGGCCCCAATGAGACCTGCCAGGACTTGGGCCCCTTCGAGTATCAGATGAGGGTTGGCACCGGCGAGTGCGAATTCTTTGTGCGCAGCTGGCTCGCCTTCCATGAGGTTCACCACAACGGATTTATTGCTTCCTCGCTGCAAGCGCAGTAGATCAACTTTTTTAAACGTTGGAAAAGCAGCGCCGCCGCGTCCAGTCAGCCCAGAATTCTCGAGCTCATGCATGACGTTAAAAGACGTTGCACCATTAAATACTTCTTCGTGCTGCGCTAAAGAAAGAGGGCGTCCCTCAGAGCCATGAAGCACACGTGGTAGCGAGCCAGCATTGATCATTAGCGACGACGAGGTTTCTGAGTTGGTGCTGAACGAGGGAACGAATCGGTTCGCTGGGGGATGGTCTTGCCGCGAGGAATTGGTGAAAGTGCAGTACGACCGGCTGCGCGCTCTGGACGCCCGAAGTAACGCCACAGTGCAACATTAAGAACAATGCCAGCGCAACCTGCGACCAACAACAGCCCGGCCCCATAATGCGTGTCGCTACCTGACATGTAGGCGTGAATGATTGCAGAGGCATAGGCCAACCAGCTGAACCAGTGAATGAATCGCCATGACTCATTTTTGATTCGAACTTTCAGCAAACTTGAAATCCACACGCAAAGCAGAAGATCGAAACCAACTGCACCAATTGCAATTGGGATTGTTTTGTAAGCAGAAGTCATTGGAATAAATGCGGAAATTAATCCGGTTGAGACGTAACTGTCGACAACGGTAGTGAGGATGTGGATAAAGAGAAACAACATTGCAACTACTGAAATGGAACGGTGCAATTCGTTGAGTTCGAAGCGACCCACAAATGTTCCACCAATACGGTTTGCAACGAGTGTTCCAAGCGTTACAACCAACGTCAGTAGTAGCAGTGCAACAATGCCTGTTGCTCTAGTTGTGTACCAAAAATAAGTAGAGGTGAACGCAATCATTCGCTATCCTCGGGCCAACCACCAATGAACTCCACCGTTCCATTGTTGCGCACCAAACGTGCTGACCACCCTGATTGTGCAATGTGATATCCAGCGTCTTCTCCCCATAGGAGGGCTGCGGTGGCAAAAGCGTTAGCTGTCACGCAGTCTGGGGCACTTACTGTCGCTGTTGAATAGGGTCCACGGGCGTAACTGCCGGTGCGTGGATCAATGATGTGGTTCGCGGTTTCGCTGTTCACTTTCCAGCTTCTTGCACGAAGTGACGAAGTAGCAATCCCACCGCTGCTCATAGCCACCGTTGGAGCTGTCGCGTCAACGCTGAGAGATTCAGAAATACCAATGGTCCAGGGACTTCGTGGGTCAATGCCTCGAAGTGCCACGTCGCCACCGATCTCGACTGCAACGCCACCAAACTTCATCACATCATTCGCGACTAAATCAGCAGTTAGTGCCTTCGCACTTGCACCGAAATCAATTTCACAATTGTTTAGCGAAACTGTATGGCCGCTCCTATCAAACTTGATTGCACTAATTCCAGGTGTCGGAGCCGGTTGATTGTGATTTGTGCATGTCTGGTTCACCAGTTCGTCGAAGTCACGGCTATAACCAAGGTCTAGGAGTGCACTTAGAACTGTTGGGTCACAAAGCCCACCAGTTATTTCGCTCGACTTAATTGCAGCATCAAGAGCTAGTTCGAACGTTGCTGAGACTTCGCGCTCTTTGCCGTTCGCATTGTTTAAGTGTTGAATTTCAGAATCCTCTTTGAAGCGATTGCACGCGCGATCAATTTCACCAATCCAGTACCACAAGCGTTCGTTTGCAAATTCGAAGTGCTCGGCACTCTCAGTTGTAATTGAACCAGTCAGTCCCCAAATTTCAAACTTGGATGCTGTTAGCGACACGTCACGTGCCCAGACGGAGTCGAGTAGCAAACCGTAGTGGTAGTGACGGGCTTCTTAGGTGGTGTGTAAACGGTTGTAGGCGTCGGAGCTACGTATGTAGTTGTTGGTGTTGTCGGCTGAGTCGTAGGCGTACCAGGTCGAGGTTGTGTCGTTGGAGTACTAGGTCGAGGCTGTGTCGTTGGTGTTGAAGGTTTTGAAGCTGTAGTTGTAGGAACTGGGATTACACCAGTAGGCGTTGTTACAACTGGGAATGTCGTTACAGGCTTTGACTTTGCCGAGGCGTAACCAACGAAGAGAACTGACAGTGTGCTGGCTGCGAGGAACACAGTTTGAGTGAGTCGACGGACACGAGCGAATTGTCGGTCACGTTGCTGGGGAGTCCTGGCTGTTTTCATAGAGTTAATTCTGCTACGTCAATGTATGAAAACGTACTCGTTTTCATAAGAAATTCCTCTGAATTATCCTCAGGCGTCTGTAATGACAGGAAAATTAATGGTGAATCTGGCTCCGCCGAGTTCTGGGTCCTTGTCAACGACTACCACTCCATTAAATTCACGCACGACCTGGGCAACGATCGATAGTCCAAGTCCCGAACCCGGAAGTGATCGAGATGATGGCGCTCGCCAAAAGCGGTCAAAAACAAAAGCGCGATCTTCGTCATTAACACCCGGACCGCTGTCGCTCACGGTGATTGAACCGTTGGAAGTCTTTACGAGAATTCGACCATTTTCTGGGGTGAACTTGATGGCGTTCGTCAGCAAATTACTTACTGCGCGTTCGAGTCGGTCACGTCGCCCAGAAATTGAAGATGCTTCGAGTTCTGAATCAATGGTGATGTGCTTTATTCGTGCGTAGGTCTTTGCAGTATCAACTGACTCTTGGACGCAGTCTTCAAGGTTAAGCACGACTACTTCGCCTTCACTTCGCTCACCTCGTGAAAGCTCGCCTAGGTCGGTTACGAGCACTGATAACTCATCTACTTGAGTGACGATGTCTGCCTTCAACTGATCTAAGTCTTCTCGAGAAAGCTCAGAAGCTCTGGACATAACTTGTGCGTTCGTGCGAAGTGATGTGAGAGGAGTTCGTAGCTCGTGACTGGCGTCTAAGACCAGTTGTCTCTGGAGGAGCTGGCTATCTTCTACTGAGTTCAGCAACTTATTGAAAACGCTCCTCAGTCGACCCAGTTCGTCATCGCTGCCTTCAGCGATTCTGTAGCTGAGATCATTTGTGTTCGCCACAGTTTCGATTTCGTTCGTTACTGATTCGAGAGGGCGAAGTGCGGTGCGGGCAATGAATGTACCAAGGAGAAAGGCCAGAAATACTCCGCCAAGTGCTACCAGCAACAAAGTTCCAATCAAGTGACGCAGCTGGTTAGTTTCACCTGAAATGTTGATGACAAAAAGTTGCGCTGAAGTTGAAGCAACTTTGCAGAGCTCATCACCACAATTGACTTGGGTGCCACTGGGAATCGGAACTACGAGCTCTCTAAATGGTGATTCGTTGATCTCCACTGTTCTGAGTTGTTCACCAAGTTGGCCCCTAGCGACTTGCAAAACAACTGAGTCAATTGGCACTGTGGACTTTGGTGTGGTGGTGCCATTGGCCAGGATTAATTCGCTGAACGCTCCGCTTAGTTTGAAATCTTCACCAGAGCTATGTGGCCGGGCAATAAGTGCAGCGTGACGCAGCGAAGCATCAACTGAAGCCATGAGTGAAGTTCGTGCGGTTAAGAATGATGCGAAGCATGCGAGTAGAACTGCAACTGTGGCAACACCAACGGTTGAGAAAATGACTCGATTACGAAATGTCACGAGGAACGTAGTGCGTATCCAACGCCACGAACAGTTTGGATGAGACGTTTTGTTTCGTCGTCACCTTCAAGTTTGCGGCGAAGGTAGCCAATGTAGACAGCAAGAGAGTTCGTTCCCGAATCAAAGTTGTAGCCCCAAACGAGGTCGAGTATTTGTTCGCGGGTGAGGACTTGACGAGGGTGTTGCAAGAAGAGTTCGAGAAGGTCAAATTCGATTTTTGTCAATTCAACTGCTCGGTCGCCACGAAATACTTCACGCGTTTGTGGATTAAGCGTCAAGTCTTCGAAGCGCATGACTTCTGCGAGCCCATCGCCACCACCATGGCGGCGAAGTAGTGCTCGGAGGCGTGCGAGTAGTTCAGCCAGGTCAAATGGCTTTACGAGGTAATCATCAGCTCCTGCGTCAAGTCCTTCAACGCGGTCATTCACCGCGTCGCGAGCGGTGAGCATCAAAATCGGCGTCGCGTCTCCAGCTTTTCGAATGCGCCGGCACACTTCAAGACCATCAATGTCAGGAAGTTGAAGATCCAAAATGATTGCGTTTGGTGCACGGAGTTGAATGGCTTTTAGTGCGCTCAGTCCGTCTTCAAAGAGTTCAACCTCGTAATTTTCCATACGAAGTGCGCGCCCCAGGGCAGCGCGAATAGCACCATCATCGTCAATAATTGCGATGTAGTTGTTGGGGCTTGCTGCGCTCATAATGGGTCTTTCATTTGGGTGCTTCGTTTCCCTCTATTGTTATAGGTGGGTATTAAGCGACTTCAGGTATTCAATAAGAATCTCTGAAGATTAAATGTACCTAACAATGGCGGATCGTCCAATGGCAGGACAACAGACTTTGAATCTGTGAATCTAGGTTCGACCCCTAGTCCGCCAGCCAAAGAGTTATTTAGCAAAACGGCCAAGTAAAGCCGCCAGTTTCAGGGGCTGGTCCCCCTGGACTGAGTGTCCGGCTTCTTGGACATGAACAATCTCAACGTGGGGAACCCGACGCTTCAGTTCATTTTCATCATCATTGTCCACAACTGAGCCAGCGGCCATTCCTCGTATGAGAGTGACTGGCATTGTGAGCTCACCGAGCTTGTCCCAAAGGTTTCCTACTTCTGGTGCTTGTAGCTCTGACTTTGGATGTTGCTGATGGCGCCACACCCATGAGCCGTCACTTCGCTGCAGCGCATTGTGAAGAATGCCTCTTCGCAGCGCCGAAACTTTTCGAGTCGGGTTGTGTTCAATCGTTCGAGCAAGCAAATCGTCGAAATCATCAAACGACGTTGGGCCGTTCACGAATGCAGTGATGTGTTTGGCTTTTTCAGCATTGACTCCGGGCGTTATGTCAATGAGAGTCAACGAACTAACTAACTCGGGATGTGCTGATGCAATCAGGATTGAAGTAAGGCCACCCATGGACATTCCTACTAGGGGCGTTGGTTTCTTTACGAGTTGAGCAAGCGCCTTCGAAACATCACTCGCGTGCGCGCTGATCGCCGATGATCCGTAGGGGCTGGCGTCAGAGTGTCCATGGTTAGGGAGATCGAGCGCAATGAGCGGTTGCTGAAGGGCGAGAGCAACAGTGTCGTAGGTGTGAGCGTTCTGTGCTCCGCCGTGGAGCAACACCATCGAGGGCACTTCTTCTTGCCACTGCAGTCCGCTTAGTTTGCGTCCAGCGTCAACTTCGACAAAGAAGCGTCGCACCGATGGGACCGCGACATCGAGGTCCCATTCTGCAAGGTTTTCCTGAAAGAAGGAAAACTCGTCATAGTTAATTTCACCCACCACCGAATCGTAGAAGATGAATGCTAGAGATGGTGGAGTGATTAGACCAACTTGCGTAGTGGTGCTCGCCGCCGGTGAGGGAACCAGGATGAAGTCCTCGAGACCTAAGCCCCTGCATCACATTTGTGGTCGACCAATGGTTCTCTACGTTCTTGACGCCGCTGCCCAGGAAAACGTGATGGCGACAGTTGTCGTAGTAGGACATGGGGCCACGTGGGTTGAAAAGTCGGTCAGTGAGCGAGCACGTGAAGATGTGCGAATCACTTTCGTTGAACAACACGAACAACTAGGAACTGGTCACGCAGTGAGTGTGGCACTACCAAGCGTCAGCGAAGCAATGAATGGTGCAGATGGGGACGTGCTCATCATGCCCGGAGACACGCCACTACTTCGACAAAGCACCATTGCGAGACTGCTCGAGCAACACCGAGAAAAAGATGCTGCGATAACAGTCCTCACTGCAATAGTTGACGATCCTTCTGGGTACGGCCGAATTATCCACGCCAAGAATGGCTCGATTGCTCGGATTGTTGAAGAGAAAGACGCCAACGCTGAAGAGCGTGCCGTCACTGAAATAAATACTTCGATCATGGTGGTAAAGGAAAGCCTTCTAGGTCCGGCACTTCGACGTGTGGATCGCCAAAATGCTCAGAATGAGTACTACCTCACCGACCTCATTTCGGTCCTGTTCGAAACTGGCCATGTCACGCAGTCCTTTGTACTCAGCGACGCCACTGAAGCCCAGGGGGTAAACGACCGCATGCAGCTGGCAACTGCAGAAGTTGCCATGCGAGAGCGAATCAATGAGCGATGGATGAAACGTGGGGTAACGATGTGGGACCCCACCCAGACGTACATTGACGCCGACGTTGAACTTGCACAAGAAGTGTCACTGCTACCGGGAACAGTCCTAAAGGGTAGATGCGTTATTGAAAGAGGCGCACAAATAGGCCCGCACGCGAATTTGACAAATGTGGCGGTGGGTGAAAACGCCCAGGTAGGAACTGTCGATGCGCAGGACGCAAAAATTGGCGCTGACGCCACAGTGAGTTCGTATGTAGTTCTGGGCTCTGGTGCAGAAATACTTTCGGGCGAGTTTGTGGCTCCCTTTCAGCACCGGAACCGCTAGTGCGCAGGTAATAAAAGAACTACGCTGGCTACGTGGAGTCACTCGCTAAGCGTCGCCTTGTCATCGTCTCGGGCCGCTGTCACCCCGCCCTGGCAAAAGACATTGCTGGCAAATTAGGTGTTGAGTTAACTGAAGCCAACGTTCGTGAATTCGCCAATGGAGAAATTCACTGTCGCTTCGATGAATCAATTCGTGGCGCACACGTCTTCATTGTGCAGACTCACAGCTCTCCAGTAAATGACGCAGTGATGGAACAACTCATCATGATTGATGCAGCCAAGCGCGCATCGGCAAAAAGTATTACTGCGGTAATTCCAAACTACGGATACGCACGTCAAGACCGAAAGTCAGCTGGACGCGAACCAATTACGGCGAAGCTGATTGCCGACATGCTCCAAACCGCTGGCGCCACAAGAGTTCTTTCGGTGGACTTCCACTCTGGTCAGATTCAGGGATTCTTCGACATCCCAGTTGACCACTTGGTCGCAGCTCCAGTTCTTGAGGATTATCTAAAGGCCAATGCAGATCCTCGATCACTTGTAGTTGTTGCTCCTGATGCCGGTCGCGTAAAAGTTGCCGAGCGTTACGCCCAACACCTCGGATGTGACCTTGCACTTGTTCACAAAACTCGTCCAACAGGAACTATGAACACTGTTGAAGCTCGACACATCATTGGTGACGTTGACGGGCGACACTGCGTGCTTATTGACGACATGATTGACACCGCCGGAACAATCGTTGCAAGTTGTGACCTTCTAAAAGAGAGAGGCGCTTCTGAGATCTGGGTGATGGCCACTCACGCGGTCTTCTCTCCGCCGGCTGTGGACCGACTCTTTAATGCTCCGGTCAGTCGCGTGATCGTGACCGACACCTTGCCACTCGGCCCCGAGCGTAGGTTTGAAAAGTTGGAGATTCTTTCAGTTTCATCCATCATTGCCAACGCAATTTCCGCCATTTTCGAGGATGCATCAGTCTCTGACATCTTCGGTGGCGAGAACCTCCTGTAGCCAAAAACGCCTATCTGGCCTACCGGCTAGACTTATAACCCGGTGCCCAGCCCAATTTTGGGCGGCAAACCATTCGTAAGAGGAGTTTTCATGACACAGGCAACGTTGAACGCGCTGACCACACGAGACAAGGGTTCACGTAACTCACGCCGCCTACGCGCTGCAGGCTCAATTCCTGCCGTTGTATACGGTGAGGGCGTTGCTCCACTCGTTGTATCTGTTGATGCGAAAGAGTTCCGTACATCAGTTTCTGGCGACCAGGGACTCAACTCACTGATCACCCTTACCGCTGACGGCAAGAGCTACACAGTGCTCGCACGTGAACTACAACGCCACAAAGTTCGTGGGACTGTTGCGCACATTGACTTCCAGGTTGTTGACCCTAACAAGCCAGTTATTGCGACTGTTCCAGTCCACATGATTGGTGACGCTGTAGAAGTTCGTCACGCTGACTGGGAAATCGACCAGCAGTTGTTCAGTGTTGAACTTAAGGCTCGCCCTGCAGACGTTCCAACGCACGTTGACGCTGACATTTCTCACTTGACACCAGGCGCGACATTGCACGTTGGAGACCTAGTTCTTCCTGCGGGTGTCGAGCCAGCTGGCGACAAGAACGCAGCTGTTGTCTCAACACGTCAAGGACGCGTTGCACTCGTTGGTGGTGGCCAAGACGCAGCCGCTGCAGCATCAGATGCTGCCGCAGCTCCAGCAGCTACCCCTTCGGCGTAGTTCGTCGTGGCGCTTCGGCGCTCTAAGGATGAAGAACGAAGAGGAAGTGCATCGTCACTTCTCATTGTCGGTCTCGCCAATCCAGGAACTGAATACGAAGGAACACGCCACAACGTAGGTGGCGATGCAGTTCGACTCGTATGTGAGCGACGCGGTGTGAAATTAACTCTTGAGCGCCGACAACGTGCCATGACCGCTTCTGTGACGACTCCACGAGGCGTCGTCACACTTGCAGTTCCGACTACCTACATGAATGAATCAGGCGCAGCACTACCACCACTTCTAAAGCGCACATCACTCAATGACCTCGAACACTTAGTCATTGCCCACGACGAGCTTGACCTTGAACCAGGGCGCCTGCAGTTCAAACAAGGCGGTGGGCTCGCAGGACACAATGGCCTTCGTTCTATTGCAAGCGCACTCGGGACGCAAGACTTTGCGCGACTTCGCATTGGTATTGGAAAACCAATCACCAAAGAGCAGGGTGCTGACCACGTTCTTCGAAAGCCAACTGGTGCGCGTAAAGAAGCCTTGCAACGCGACGTGGTGAGTGCGGCTGACGCGATTGAGATGCTTCTTGATTATGACTTTATTGATGCCCAAGCTCGAGTGAATGGTGCTCGTGGCTAATACATCAGGACTCGCGCGTGTCTTAGAACACGTCGCACCCTCGATTCGAGCCTCGGTCGCATCGGGTTCATTTATTCCGAGCAGTTATGCCACACCTCTAGCGGTAGCGAGCTACGCGCCGCATGATCAGCTCACCTTGGTGGTGACTGCAACATCCACAGAAGCTGATGTTCTGCGTGATGCGCTGGGCGCACTACTCAATGATGATGAGTGTGTTGCTTTATGGCCAGGATGGGACACGCACCCCTTAGAGCGAGTGAGTCCCGACAGTTCAGTGATGGCCACGCGTTCATTACTTCGTTGGAGACTGCAGAGCAACGATCGACCTCGCATTCTCGTAGCATCGGCGAGGTCAGTTGCGCAATTGCTTCCCCCAGAAGAACTTGTCGCACCACTGCATGTTCAGCGAGGAGCATCACTCGAGCGTGACAGTTTCATTAGCTCGCTTTCTTTGATGGGCTATCGACGCGAAAACTTGGTTGAACACCGTGCGGAGTTTGCGGTGCGAGGTGGCATTGTTGACGTTTGGCCCGCACAGGGAAATGACCCAATTCGCCTCGACTTCTTTGGTGATGACATTGAGCGACTAACGACGTTTGACATTGCCAATCAGCGTTCACTGCACGACATTGAACAGGCCTACATCGCGCCTGCTCGTGAGTGGATCCCAACACAAAAAACAAGAGAGCGTGCTGAAGCGCTGCTGAAGTCTGCGCCATGGGGGCGTGAAACATTCGATCGCATTGCCACCGGACAACTCTTTGACGGCATGGAAGGTTGGATGCCACTATTCATTGATTCTCCGAAAACAATTCTCGACGAACTAGAAGGTTTCCAGTGTGTTGTTGTCGAGCCTGCTCGAGTGGAGAGTCGCCTCAATGATCTGCTTGATGAGGAGCGAGAGCTAGCCAATGCGGTCGCCCAGACCTGGAAAGCCACTGAAGAGATAGGACTACTGCACGCAACGTGGGAGTCTTCACTGGCAACACGAATAGACACAGTCCTTAGCTCTGGGGGATCTGGTGAGAGTTCTATGGGACTCATTTCGCCTCCTGTTGTTCAAGGTGATGCATCAAGAATTGCGAGTCACGTCAGAAACTGGAGTCCGAAGCGACGTGGTGTAGTTCTGACATCAAACCCTGCGGCCGTTGAGCGCATGGCGGACCAACTTCGTGGCGAGGGAATTGAAGTCACCACAGACCCAGAAAAAGTTTTAGATGTCCGCATAACGGTGCTCATGAGTTCACTGCCAGCTGGGTTCAGTATTGATGATCCAGAAATTGTGGTGTGGAGTGAAAGTGACCTCACGGGTCGACGTTCCGTGCACCGTGCAGCTCGCACACGTGCTCGAAATGTTGATGGATTCTTTGATGACCTGGCCATTGGAAGTTATGTCGTTCACCGCCAGCACGGAGTCGCAAAATTCTCGGGCACGACAACAAGAGCCATCAATGGCGTGGTTCGCGATTACTTAATTCTTGAGTTCAAAGATGGTCGTAGCTACTGGCCAACTGAGCAAATTGACGCACTCACTCCCTACACCGGCGGCGACGGTCCAGCGTTGTCGAGAATGGGTGGGGCTGAGTGGCAAAAGACTCGCGCCAAAGCTCGCGCGGCAGCATTCTTGGTGGCACAAGAACTAGTCGACCTCTATCGTCAGCGAAACATTGCAGTGGGCCATGCCTTTAGCCCGGACACCACGTGGCAGCGAGAGATGGAAGAACTCTTTCCGTACACGCTCACCGCTGATCAGGCGCAAGCGATTGCTGACGTCAAGGCGGATATGGAAATGCTTCGACCCATGGACCGCTTGGTTTGTGCCGATGTTGGTTTCGGAAAAACGGAGATTGCAATTAGAGCCGTGTTCAAAGCAGTGCAGGACAACAAGCAAGCTGCGGTGTTGGTGCCAACCACGTTGCTTGCGAGCCAGCACTTCGCAACAATGGTCGACCGCTTCGCAGGATTTCCCGTCAAAGTTGCTCTGATGAGCAGGTTTGTTGATGAAGCTGAAATAAAAACTACGACGCAGGGTCTAAAAGATGGAACCATTGACGTTGTCGTTGGAACTCACCGACTTCTTTCGGAGAATGTTCAATTTAAAGATCTCGGACTCTTAGTCGTAGACGAAGAACAGCGCTTCGGTGTGACCCATAAAGAGGCGATCAAAACACGTTCAGTCAACGTTGACGTATTGACGCTGAGCGCTAGTCCGATTCCTCGAACACTAGAGATGGCTTTTGCTGGGATTCGAGATCTCTCTATGGTCACTACGCCACCAGCTGATCGACGACCAATTCTCACGCACGTTGGCGAATATTCTGAGCCCGCAGTTGTTGAAGCGATTCGTAGAGAACTACTTCGCGAAGGGCAAGTGTTCTTTGTTCATAATCGTGTATCTGACATTGATCAAGTCGCCAGACGAATTGGCCAACTAGTTCCAGATGCACGAATTGCAATTGCGCACGGGCAAATGGATGAAGGCACTCTTGAGCGTGTGATGGTTGATTTCTGGGAACGTAGATTTGATGTCTTGGTCTGCACCACAATTGTCGAATCTGGCATTGACCTTCCTTCGGTGAACACACTCATTGTCGACCGAGCCGAGCGACTCGGCCTCGGTCAAATGCACCAATTACGTGGGCGAGTAGGAAGAAGTGGTCAGCGGGCATACGCGTATCTTTTCCACCCAGCTGATCAAGTTATTTCTGAAACTGCCTACGAGAGACTTCGAACTATTGGCGATAACACCGCACTAGGAAGTGGATTCAAGATCGCCATGCGAGACCTCGAAATCAGAGGAGCAGGAAACTTACTTGGACACGATCAGTCTGGACCGGTTGCTGCAGTTGGCTACGACCTCTATGTGCAATTGGTGGCAGAGGCAGTGGCCGACGCTAAGGGCTTTAGCGTTCCAGACGTGGTGCCGATCAACTTGGATGTCCCTGGTGAAGCGCACCTGCCGAAGGAATACGTAGAAGCAGATGACGCTCGTCTCGAAGCGTACCGACGTCTCGCAACCATCAGCACGCTCGAAGAGCTCAGCGACCTTCGCGAAGAATGGCAAGACCGTTACGGCGCACTGCCCAAACCTGCAATTGGCTTGCTAGAGCTGACTGAACTTCGATTGTTCTGCATCGCAGAAGGCATTACCAATGTGACGGTGTTACCTGCAAAGGTTGGCGTGCGTTCAAAGCCGGTCGTAAAAGTCACACCACTCCTTCTCTCGCTCAGCCAGCAAATGCGCTTCCGTCGAAAGTACGGATCGAACGCCTACTCAGAAGATTCCAAGGAGCTTCGATTGGAAGTTGCTGCAAATGGGGCATCACCAGCGGACATTTTGCAGCTTCTGCAAGAGGTAACTGAGGTTTCTGCCACGAACTAGTCGGTAGCATGGCTCTGTGCGTCGTCTAACAGTTCTCTTCATAGTTGCTCTATTAGGGGCCGGATTCTTTGGGTACAGTAATTTTTCTTCCGGCATTTCTGCCAATGGGACAAAATTGTCATCCAAGGCGTTTCGCTCAGAGATAACGGCAATTACAACAAATCCGAATCTTCAGTGCTACGTATCGGCCCTCACTACAAGGAACTTCTCAGCTGGAGCTGGAAAGGAAACAGTGCCGAGCGCTGCTACTTCAGCATGGGCAAACATTCTGATTGAAGGAACCACCATTGATCAGTACGTAACGTCACACTTCCATGTGAACTTTTCAGCACCACAACAAAAGGCTCAAGCAAAAGCTTCGCTAGAGGCTGAGATGACACAGGCAGCGACAAGCAATTCACTTTCTTGCCCGGGTACTTCAGCTGATGCAGTCAACGCTATGCCGAGCGAAATGAGAGCATCATTAATCGAGGCGCAAGCAGCGTCATTGTTCTTGCTCAACAAGCTTGACACCACAATTCCAATGACGGTGGCAAACATTAAGGCGTATTACGCACAACACATTTCTGACTACGACACAATCTGCGTGAGCGTAGCTGTTGTTGCGCCGTCGCAAGTGTCTGCTTTCACTGCAGCTCAGTCAAGCGGTGCATCGGTTGGCGAATTAGCCAAGAAGTTTTCTGTTGACAAGTCAGCAGCCAATGGTGGGTCGTATGGCTGCTACTCACCTACGTCATCAAACTACGCATCAGTTCGTTCCGACACAGTGAAACTGCCGCTGAACACCTATGCAGCCCCACAGGGGATCAATTATGGAGGCCAGACGTATGCACTGTACGTCGCAGCTACCAAGAGAACTTCAACACCATTCGCTCAAGCAGCCAACGCGGTTGTTAGTGACGTTCAAAATGTCAATGCATCATCTGCTTCGACCGTCAAGCAGAACATTCTTTACGCCGCCGCAGTTTCAGTTGATCCAGCATTTGGAAGATGGGGTCTTAACCAGACAACTGGCCCGGGAGTATTTGCTCCTGCACTACCCGCAACCACCTCAGTAGTTTCACCAGGCACTCTTAGTACTGCGAACACGCAGAAGTATCAGTGAGTAAACCCGTTGTTCGAGTTGTGGGGCTTGGTCCAAGCAGCGCGCAACACCTAACAGCTCGAACCACTGAGCTCCTCACCTTGTCACCTGTTGTGAGGCTGCGAACACGAATTCATCCAGCGGCTGAGGCCTTCAGTGCAGTTGCTAGCTACGACGATTATTACGACTCGGCAGACTCATTTGAAGTGTTGTACCCGAAGATTGTCGATGATTTAGTCCAACTCGCCTCAGCATCTGCGAACGGGGAAGTTGTTTACGCGGTTCCAGGTTCGCCAATGGTCGCCGAACACACTGTCGAACTTCTTAGGCTCCGAAACGACGTTGAAGTAATTTGCGAGCCAGCAATTTCGGTGATCGATGTGGCGTGTGCTCGCCTCGGCAAAGACCCGATGGCCTTGGGACTACGTGTAGTCGATGCTCTCGGTTCAGTTGAGCTATTTCGTGGTCCGGGTCCGCTACTGATTCTACAAACGTACGCTCCAGAAATTCTTGCCAGTGTTGCAGATCGTCTGCCAAGAGAAACTGTGGTGACTGTTTTGCATCACGTGGGTCTGCATGATGAAGTGATTAAAGAACTACCTGCTTTTGAACTAGTCAGCTTTGACAGCGCTGATCACCTCACCTCGCTTTGGGTTGAAGGACTTCGCACCGCTGGAGAATCTATGGATGATCTCGTGGACTTTATGAGGCGCCTACGCGCTGAATGTCCATGGGACCAAGAGCAGACACATGCTTCGCTCACGCGACATCTTCTTGAAGAAGCGTACGAAACGCTCGACGCCCTAGAGGCCTTTGTTCGAGTTGAATCTGAAGGTGGCGACCAAGCCACCGCGGTGGCACACGTTGAAGAAGAACTCGGTGACTTGCTTTTTCAAATAGTTTTCCATGCTGAACTGGGTGATGAAGAAGGTCACTTCAACTTTGCGACCATTGCCGATGGTGTGAGGGACAAGCTCACTGGCCGACACCCTCACGTATTTGGCGATGTGGTGGTAAGTGGTTCCGATGAAGTGGCATCACGCTGGGAAGATTTGAAGAAGAAAGAGAAGGGACGAGAGAGCGTCACTGACGGTATCGCATGGCAATTACCTGCCCTTACTCTCTACGCAAAACTTTTACGTAAGGCGCAACAAATAGATCTTGGTTCCGAGAACGCTGATCTTTCGCGTACGCAAGCGATAAATGCCTTGCAATCATTAAAATTCAATTCGAGTGGTGCAAGTGATTCTGAGTCAACTTCAGACGCTGAGCGCGCGTGGGGCGATGCCTTAAGCGCAATAGCAATGTGTGCTCAATGGTCGGGGATTGATCTTGAAGGCGTTTTGCGCGATAGAGCGCTGCAATTGAAGAGTGACATTCAGCGTCATGAATCTTCAAAGACGAAATAATTCCTCTCTTCTTATAGACTTAACCTAACTAGTAGGAGTAATTGTGAGCGCAATCGTACGAATTATTGGTCGTCAAATCTTGGACTCTCGCGGAAACCCAACCGTTGAGGCAGAGGTATACCTGGAGTCAGGTGCCTCAGGTCGCGCAACTTCTCCTTCAGGAGCTTCTACCGGTTCGCACGAAGCAGTCGAGCTCCGTGACGGTGGTGCTGCATGGGGCGGCAAGGGAGTTCAGAATGCTGTCAATTTCGTAAATACTGAAATAAACCAAAAACTAAATGGTGCCGATTCAACAAATCAACGTGAAATCGATGAAGTAATGATTGAGCTTGACGGCACTGACAACAAAGGCCGTCTTGGGGCTAATGCAATCCTCGCTGTTTCACTTGCAGCAGCAAAAGCATCTGCAGCCGAACTTGAAATTCCTCTCTTTTCATACATTGGTGGACCAAGCGCACACGTGCTGCCAGTGCCAATGATGAATGTTGTAAATGGTGGCGTACACGCGAAGAACTCGATTGACTTTCAAGAGTTCATGGTCATGCCAATCGGCGCATCATCATTTTCTGAAGCTCTGCAGTGGGGCACTGAGACGTATCACGCACTAAAGAACGTTCTTGTAAAGCGCAACCTTGCAACCAGTGTTGGTGATGAGGGTGGATTTGCTCCTGACCTTCCGGACAATGAAACTGCAGTGAAAGTTTTGATGGAAGCAATTGAATCAACGGGACGAACACCGGGTAAAGACATTTCAATTGCGCTCGACCCTGCTGCTAGTGAGGTCTACCGTGATGGCGCTTATCACCTCGATGGCGAGGGACGAGTTCTCTCGAGTCTCGAAATGGTTGACTACTGGGCTGATCTCTGTGACCGTTACCCGATTGTCTCGATTGAAGATGGGCTCCACGAAGAAGACTGGGATGGCTGGAAAGCTCTGACAGAAAAATTGGGCAAGCGCATTCAACTCGTTGGTGATGACCTCTTCGTAACCAACAAAGTGTTGCTTCAAAAGGGAATCGAGCGTGGAGTTGCAAATTCAATTCTTATCAAGCTCAATCAAATTGGAACGTTGAGTGAAACGCTTGAAACAGTTGAACTAGCTCGAAAAAATAGTTATAGCGCTGTAATTTCGCACCGTTCAGGCGAAACTGAGGACACCACGATTGCTGACCTCGCAGTTGCTACGAACGCCGGACAAATTAAAACTGGAGCCCCAGCGCGTTCTGACCGCGTGGCGAAGTACAATCAACTACTGAGACTGGAAGAACTCCTTGGAGACCAGGCTCGTTTTCTAGGAGCAGCGTCTTTGTCGGGGGCGAATAGTGGCAACAACTCATAACGCATCATCGCAGAAGAGCAATCAATGGATGTTTCCTCTCGCCGTTATAACTGCACTCGCCATGCTCGTTGGGTGGTTCCCTTTGACTTCTATTTGGAGTCAACAAAGTCAGATCAACGCGACCAAGGCTCAAATCGCTTCGATTAAGCAGCAACAAAGGTCTCTAACTCAGCAAGCAAATGCATCATCGACGCAGTCGCAAGCGTTAGTGCAGGCTCGTGAGCAGTATCAACTCGTTCAGCCTGGACAAAGCCTGATTCAGGTGCTCCCGGGGCTTTCAACTGGGGTCGTTGCTGAGCATGCAGGTGACCCAGGATTTGCACCAATTGTTTCTCCATCCTCAGTTACATCGAGCACATCAACATCCGTGCAGTCCACAAGCACAACTCACTCATCGAGCAACTTCTTTAACCGTTTTCTGCACACTCTTGAGTTTTGGCGTTGAGCACATTTCGTGATGCTTCACCTCAAGATGTTGAAGTTGTAGAGGAGCTACTCGGTCGAACACTCTCAGGACGTTGCGCAGTAGTCGTGAGGCGCGTTGATGGTCGGCCTGTAGTTATCGAAAACGAACCTCATATGCGTGATGGGACACCAATGCCCACCCTCTTTTGGCTAATCGATCCAGAAATTCACGATGAAGTCAGTCGAATTGAAGGAAACGGCGGAGTCCATAGATTTGAAGACCTAGTGGACCCTGAAAGACTTATCCGCACTCACGCAACGTATGAACAGCGCCGCAAAGATGCAACAGTTCGCCTAGATGGTGCTCAGCCCAGCGGTGGAGTTGGGGGGACTCGAATCGGAATTAAGTGTCTTCACGCCCACCTCGCAAATTTTCTCATTGGTGCAGATGATCCCGTTGGTGAATTAGTGGCTGAAACAATTGGACTTCCTGAGTTAGTGCTCCAAAACGTTCGTGACTGAAGTCGTCTGCGCAATTGATTGTGGAAGTAATTCCACTCGCTTGTTAATTAGCGACTCCAATGGTCAAACTCTGTGTCGAGAAATGAGAATTACTCGACTGAGTCAAGGTGTTGATGCAAACAGAACATTGCAGAAGGATGCACTTCAACGCAGCTTTGATGTTCTAAGCGAGTACCGTAAATTAATGGATTCATTTAACGTGAGTTCTGGGCTTCTTGTTGCGACTTCTGCGGTTCGTGATGCGAGCAATGGTGATGAATTCATTTCTCGTGCCAAAGAGATCACGTCAGTACATGCTCGGGTCCTGACGGGAAATGAAGAAGCTCAGTTCTCGTTTAGCGGAGCCACGGCTGGTAATGCACTCGGCACAAATCCAATTGCCATTCTTGATATTGGTGGTGGTTCTACAGAACTCGCTGCAATGATTGACGGACATCTCGAGAGTTACTCGATGCAACTCGGATGCGTACGTGTCACCGAACGAACGCTAGGACGCGGAATCGTAAGCAATGAGAACGAAGCTGCTGCAAAAGAAATGATTCAGAGTGAAGTTGAAAAAGCTTTTAACGAGGTTCCGAGTTTTGAAAAACTTGTTGGGAGCGTCCAGTTAATGGGACTCGCGGGCACGGTTGCGACTTTGGCGCAACTTGACGCAGGTCTTACGGCGTACGACCGAGATGCTGTGCACCTTCGATCGCTCAGTAGGGAAGTTGTTGAAAAGTGGTACGAAACTCTAAAAGCTCTTACACCCGAAGAACGGCTATCGCTTGCGGGCATGGTCCCTGGTCGCGAGGATGTTATGGCATCTGGACTACTTATTCTCGGTGCAGTCATGGACCGGCTCAAGGTCAAACAGTTGCTAAGTAGTGAAAATGACATTCTTGACGGGGTTGTCGCATCACTACTGGGTGTGTAACGTGCGCGGAGCGCTCATACCTGTAACGATGGTGGGATGAGGATTACAGCATGGTAACGACACGTAGCGCAATCTTCTCTCCAATCACGCTTCATGGAAAGCGTGTTGTTCTACGGACGCTAGGTGAGGCTGACTACGAAGGTTGGCTTGATGTGCGAACTCGCTGTCGTGATTGGTTGCTTAAGTGGGAGCCACGATCCGCTCATGCAACGCACCTTCCTGAAGACAGTCGGAGTTTCATAAGTCGATGTGCAATCCGCGAGCGTGAACGCCAAATGGGCACAGGGTTTGGATTTGGGATTTTCTTCGAAGGTCGCTTCGTGGGTGAAATTACAATCTCTGCAATCCAGCGGGGCCCTCTCCAGTCAGCATTTGTTGGTTACTGGATTGATGAAGCTGTTGCGGGCCAGGGACTCATGCCTGAGTCTGTTGTCCTAGTTCTGCAATACGCATTTGAATCATTACGCCTTCACCGAGTTGAAATAAACATCATTCCGAGGAACGCTCCGTCTCGTCGCGTCATCGAGAAACTAGGTATTCGATTCGAGGGAATTGCGGAGCGCTACTTAGAAATTGATGGGGCTTGGGAAGACCATGCTCGCTATGCGATTACATCCGAAGAGTGGAATGATCGCGCACCAGAACTCGTAGCCAACTGGCTGTTGAGCCTTAGCTAAACCGCTTCGTAGCTTCTGTTTTTCAGTTCTTCAAGTTGTGCAACGCGTAACGAACCATTTAGCGTTGCAGCAATACCGAGCCCGCCGAGCGAACCATCTCGCGGAAGTACGACGAGTGTGTTTGTTTCGCCACGCGCTAGTGCGAGACCCTGGACACGAGCCTTTCGAGCGGCATCGCTAACAGCTGAAACTTCAATGTCCTTAGAGAGTTCAACAATTGGAATCTCATATTTTGTTTTCGAAAGATAACGAAGGTCGTGGAGCATTTTCCTTGAATCGCTGCCAAGTTTCACTGAAGACCCGCGGACGTCGTCCCACGTAACTGCAAGGGGTTCTACGTCGATTTCAAGCATTCGTGCAAGGTAGAAAAACTCAGCATCGTATGCGAAACCATCAATCATTCCTAGTGCGCCAAGCACACGTGCAGTTCCTCGCTGAAATCCTTTGAAGCCACATTGGGTGTCGCGAAGCGTAGTGCCGGTGTAATGCTTCACCATTGTGCTGAAGGTAGATCCTGCAATTGAACGAAGTGTGGAGTCGTATTCGATCTTTCCATTAACTGTGCGAGAGCCTGGAACGAGAGCATGCGTTCTAAGCATTTCAATCATTTGAGGCATCTGCGCTGGGTTAATAGCCATGTCTGCATCGGCCACGATGATGTTGTCACCTTGGGCCACAGCAATACCAAGTCGAACGCCAGCACCTTTTCCAAGATTCTTAGGTTGCTTCATTAGAAGTTTCTGAGGCAACTCACCATAAATCTGGTTAGCAACATTGAGGGTTTTATCGGTCGAGCCGTCATCAATAAAAATCACTTCAGTAGTAGCAGGGCCAAGCTCTTCAAGAACTGGTGCTAAGCGGCTAAATCCTCGCGCTAGTCGTGCCTCTTCGTTATAGGCAGGGATGATGATTGAAGTTGTAATGGCCATAGTGCTTACGGGCGAGCAGCTCCAATGAGCCCGAAGGTGAAGAGCGGTTGGTAACCGATCAGGGTGCCCGATTTAGCTGCAGCAAAGATTGTGCTGGTTCCGTAAGGCCCACTTCCGATGTACATCACCACGTGGTCAACTTGGTGGTCACCATCAAGGTTGTAGTAGTACAACAGGTCACCCGGCTGCAATGCGCTCAGAGCAACGTGGTGCAATGCAGGCCATTGAGTCTGAGTGGTTCGTGGAATGTTGAACCCAGCTTGACCCCAAGCCCACTGCACTAGTCCAGAGCAGTCGAATCCTCTACCGGGGAAAGTTCCACCCCAGATGTAGGGGAGACCCTTCTGGGAAAGTGCTGCAGCCACTGCAGCGGCTCCCTCTTTGGTTCCTGCGATTTGCGAAACTGCCGGTGGAACTGCTTTAGCAATTGCTGAAAGTACTGCGTTACCTGCAGCGGTGCCACCAACTGATTGAGCCACGGCAACAGCTTGTTGTTGACCTGCGTAGTTGTGAGCCTTTGCTGCGGCGATTCCTTGTTGAATTTCGTAATCAATAATCTGAGCTTTAAATGCACCCTTAATGCTGTTCAGTGTCGCACGTGTTGCATTCTCATTGGCGATGTTCTGCTGCACCAAGGCTTTCATTCTGTTGGCCTGCTCTTGTGCGGCTGCTTCTTGAATTGTTACTTGTTTGATGGAGTCGTTCAGAGACTTCTTCTGCGCTTCGTACGTGGATTTAATTTGATCGAGGTTTCCAATTACTTGATCTTGGAAAACTTTTCTTGCGTCACTAGACGTGACATTCTGGTTGAAGAGTGAAAGTATTTGTGCGTCTGCAGCACCATAGACGTATGCATTCACAATCGCGCTTGCCATGGCGTGTTCGGTAACCAGAATTGCAGCTTTTTTTGCCGCAACCTGCTTGTTCAAACTGTAGATGTTGTTTTGAATTTGCTGAAGTTTTTCCTTGGCTCCACCATATGCATTCGCAGAAGATTCACTTATTTGTGATTGTCGTGAAAGCGTTGCGGAAAGGGTCTTAATTTGCGCGATGGCGTCCGTAACCGTTCCAGCCTGAGCTGAAGTTAGCGGTGCCAGAACCGTGACCAGCATTGTGCCAGCCAGAACTAGAGCGGGGATTGATCGAATCGTGCCCCTACGATGCACGCGAATCATAAAAACAGCCTAGTTAGTGAACATAAGAAAATAGCGAGTTTTGGATGGGGTTTGGCTATGAGTTACGGTTACAGCGCACCAATATTGCGTGGGGGCGTAGCCCAATGGCAGAGGCAAGGCGCTTAAACCGCCTCCAGTGTGGGTTCGAGTCCCACCGCCCCTACGCGGTATTCGGTCGCCTAATTCTTTAGTATCGTTGCTCCGTGGCTAAGAGTTCAACAGGTAAATGGGTAAGCAGGGTTGGAGCTTCTGGAGGCGGAAAGGCCTATAAGAAGTCTCGACCAAGTAACTACTACGGCGTGCTTGCCATCATTGTCATCCTTGGACTCGCAATGACTGTGTATTCACGATACGAATACCAGAACCCTTCAGTCGCTACTACAACAGCCGCTGGCGTTCCACCGGTGATCGGTACTAACTGGTACGAAGCAATGAACGTTGATGCATGTGGTGTGAACTACCCACTGACACCTGACACAACGACGCAACTTGGATTCACGATTGGTGCCAACAACGTCTTGCATGTCGCCCCAGTTTCAGCCACTGAGACCGGCTCGAAAGCAACACTCGCACTCTTTGTCACCGAGCACCACGGCATTGTTGCCACGAGCTCAAGCCTGGCGCTACCAACCCCAACTGGAATTGCTAACAAGGCAACAACGTGGAAGAACGGTGACGTCTGTGGTCCAAAGACCAAGTACGCAGGCAAGACTGGAACAGTTCAATACGCTTACTGGATGTTTGGCCAAACTAAGCCAACAGTTGTAACCGACCCTGCAAAGGTTCCATTCTCTGCGAACCAAATGTACGTAACCATGGCCTTCTTGCCGAGTGGTGTCACTCCATCGAAGCCAAGTGCGCAAACAATTGTTGCAATGTCAAAGAGCATTCAGGCTGCTGCATCGACAACTACGACAACTTCCCCTAGTGGCTCACTGAGCACTATCCCAGTTGGCTCGACTGTCATTCCAGGAAGTTCAACCACAATTCTTCCTACGACGACTACACCTAAGGGCTGAAATTGAAGTCGATCATTCTGGTCGGCGGTAAAGGAACGAGGCTTCGACCTCTCACTTACGAAACCCCTAAGCAGATGCTGCCGCTCATTGGGCGTCCAATGATCGAATGCGTTTTCGAGTCACTTGCGAAACACGGCGTTACTGATGCGGTGCTTTCACTCGGTTACTTACCAGACCGGTTCATTGAGAGCTATCCAGAAGGCGTGATTGCTGGGGTTCGAGTTACATATGCCGTTGAGCCAGAACCACTGGACACTGCTGGGGCAATTCGCTTCGCCGCCGAGCACGCTGAAATAGATGACACTTTTCTTGTAGTTAATGGTGACGTATTAACGGACCTTGACGTGACAAGACTCATTTCTTTTCACAGAGCTCACGGGGGAGAGGGAACCATTGCTCTTCATCCAGTTGGTGATCCTTCAAGGTATGGCGTTGTGCCAACGACACCCGATGGTCGAGTTATTGAGTTCGTAGAGAAGCCTGCTCGCGAAGATGCTCCTACAAATCTCATTAATGCTGGAACGTACATCTTTGAGCCAAGCGTTCTCTCTCGTATTGCACCAACTGGACGAGTAAGCGTTGAGCGTGACACATTTCCAGCGCTCGCCAAGGATGGTGTCCTTTACGCCATGCCCGATAACGCCTATTGGATTGACACGGGTACACCTCAGACTTACCTTCAATCAAACATCGATGTTCTTACAGGCCGCGACAAAATTACTTCCTTCAGTGGCATTGTTGATGGAACGTGGATTCATCCGCAAAGCCGAGTTGATGCGTCGGCGCGATTTGTTAACTGTGTGATCGACAAAGATTGCTACGTCGGTCCAAACGTTGTTATCGAAAACTCCGTCTTGCTTCCTGGCGCGGTCATCGAGGAGGGATCAGTAATCAAGTGGTCGATTATTGGTCCTGAAGCAGTGATTGGCAGTTTCTCAACTCTCGGTGCGACGTGTGTTGTTGGCGCCAAGGAACACGTGGCTCCAGGCTCGTCGCTTTCTGGTGATGTGCGCCTGGGTGGCGTGTAGTTACCTGAATAAGTCGTTTGAAGCAGGGCGAATGACGTCTTCTTTGACTGAACCCTCACCAAAGTAAGACTCGTCAAGGCCGCGAAGTATTGCAAATGGCGTTCCTTCGCTTTTGCCCAGCACCAAGTTCGCCGCTCCTGCAATCTCGTCAATGATTGCAACTTCTGTTACTTCTAGAACTCTGCCTTCAGCGTCAAGAGTGCCTCGAAGATCGAGGATGGGCTTTAATCCTGCTGAACCAAGTGCCACGTCGGTAACGCCAGTGCGCCACACACGACCAAAGGTGTCCGTCACCACCACGCCAACTTCGACTCCGGTGCGACGCGACAATTCAGCGCGAAAGCGCCTGGCTGAACGGTCAGAGTCCTTGGGAAGCAACACTGCCGTGCCCTCAGCAGTATTTGAGAGGTCGATACCGGCATTGGCATTGACAAAGCCATGGTGCGTTTCAGTGATGCGCATGGGACCGCGACGGCGGATAACTCGTTTTGATTGTTCACTGATGAGCTGGTCTTTGTGTTCGTCAGTTCCATCAAAAGCAACGACTTGCCCTTCTGATTTGGAAACAATCTTGCTTGTCACAGTCACTAGGTCGTGATGCTGGAGCGTGTGGCCACCCGCTGTCAGTGCATCAAGAAAAAGCGTGACTAAATCGTCACCTTCGTTTACTTGTCCGACACCAAGAATTGGGAAAATGCGAAGTTCGTTCATGAAAGCACCGCTGCGGCGAGTTGTTTGGCGTGATCAGGGTTGGCCATGATTGTTGTAGTGACAATGACGTTCATCCCGAGCGCCTTGATCTCATCTGCGTGCTTGGCGTCTTGTTCATCAATGATGAATGTTCCAACGAGGTCTTGGTAATACTTTGCAACTCCCACGCACGAGACGTCGTGTCCGAGCTCGTTGAGCAGACGGTCAGCAGGGCCCTTAAGTGCAGCTCCATTGATGATTGGCGAAACGGCGACCACGTCGCTGCGCCGCTCACGCAGAATCTCACGAATACCTGGGACCTGAAGAATTGGCTCAATTGAAATGAGTGGATTTGATGGAGCGATAACAATTCGAGTCGCAGTTTTTAGAGCATCAATAGTTTCTGGAGTTGGCAAAGATTCCGATGCGCCACTAAAAGCGATGGAATGTACTGCGACACCGTGGTGATGGCGGACAAAGTATTCCTGGAAGCTAAGGGTTCCAATTTCTGTAGTGAAAACTGTTGAGAGAACATCATTTGTTACGGGTAGTAGTCGAATGTCAACACCAAACTTCGCACACAGCTCTGCTGCAACTTCAGTCTTCGTTGCCCCTTCGCTAAAACGCTGCGTGCGGTAGAGGTGTGTTGCAAGATCTCGGTCACCGAGGCCGAACCAAGATTCTCCGCCGAGTTCACCCAGTTCCTTCATGACTCGCCACGTCTCGCCGTTGAGGCCCCAACCAAGTTCTTCGTTGTTGAGTCCACTGAGCGTGTAACTAATTGTGTCAAGGTCTGGACAAATGCTGAGCCCGTGCAGAACAAGGTCGTCACCGACGTTGACAATGGCAGTTAAATCCTTGGCCTCGAGGGTGCCACGTAAAGCTCGCAGGAGTCGTGCGGCGCCTACGCCACCACTTAGAACAGATATCACTCTCGAAACCTTAGGGGCGCTTGGGTAGGATTGAGTGTTGTGAGCAATAACTCGTTAGTTTCAGGGTGGCCAGGGGCCCCAGCCGCCGTGGCATTTCGCCTAGATGGCACAGCAATGACCCGTGCGGTCGAAATTGGTGACCTGAGCGAAGTGCGCCCCTGGGCTTCAGTTTCAAAGTTGGCAGTCTCGTTCGCCTTTGGTGTGGAGTTTGACTGGGGATCTTGCAAGCCATCAACGCACGCTGGCCCCGTGGGGTCATTCATTGCAAACATGCTCTCGCACTCAAGTGGCCTCGGTCTCGAAGAAGGTGACCCCGTTACTCAAGTTGGCAAAAAGAGGATCTATTCAAATGTTGCGATAAACAAAGTCGTAAAAGAGGTTATTGGAGATCACGACCCAGCGAGCTGGCTTCGAACAAGAGTTTTTGAAGGATTAGGAATGAACAGTGCGAGCCTCCAAGGTCGCCCATCAGACGGCATCACTGGTTCAACAGAAGACTTGGTCACTTTCGCAAAAGCATGGCTACTCGCTCAGGGTATTTCTGAAGCGTCTCGTAATCGACTCATAACTCCTTACGCTCCACAACTTGATGGCATTGTTCCAGGCTTTGGAAAGTTCTCTCCATGCCCATGGGGTCTCGGTCCAGAAGTTCGAGGAACAAAAGAGCACTGGATGGGTGACTGGCCAGAAGATAGTTTCGGTCACTTTGGTAAAAGTGGTGCACTCATGCTCATGAACGTGCGAGAGAAGATTGCTGTTGTCGCAACGAGCACTGAAGACTTCGGTCCGTGGGCTGTGCAGCTTTGGCCAGAGTGGACAAGTGAAATGCGCAAGCGAGCACTTGGTTCGTGAGCCAACAAAGCATGAAGCGAACTATTGCAATCTCAATTGATCAGCTTTATCGTGATCAACCTGGTGGGATTGGCACGTATGTTCGTGGTCTATTGCATGGGCTCAGCCAAGTTGGCGGTGACGAAATCGTAGGCATCGCTCCTCGCGGCAACGTTCCAAGTGGCTTAGTGCTGAGTTCGGTTTCAAAAGCTCCCTTAGGTGTGAAACTTCTAACGCGAAGTTGGCCAAGTTTCTCACTGGGAGTTCCAAAGAACGCCAGTGTGGTGCACGCAACTTCAATGGCAGGCCCGTTTGATGGAGGAACAAGTGCCATTCATTCAGTTGCGATGCACGACTTGCTATGGCGTGATGAACCAAGTGCAACAACTAGTGCCGGCATTGCCTTTCATGAGCAACGCCTAGAACTACTCGCACGAAAGAAGAACATCCGAATCTTTACTTCCTCACCTGGGCTAAAAGAGCGACTCGTTGTTGAAGGGTTTGACGCTTCACGCATCGTGCCTATTCGTCTTGGTGTTGATGACGAATCTGTTACTCCGGCGAGTAGTGCTCAGGTGCGTGAAATGCTCTCGAAACTTGGCGTTACTGGCCCCTTTACTTTTTACGCGGGAACGCGTGAGCCTAGGAAGAATCTTGCCGCACTTATTGCTGCGCATCGCCGAGCTCGCACCACGGCACCAGAACTTGGACCCCTCGTTATCTCTGGATCAAAGGGGTGGGGAGAGGTTTCTACTGAGGACGCTGTCGTAGTCGGCCTTGTTGACTGGAACATGCTGAAGGGCCTCTACCGAGATTGTGCAGTTTTTGCCTATGTTCCTCGTGCTGAGGGATGGGGTCTTTCGCCTATTGAAGCGCTAAATGCCGGCGCACGAGTGGTTGCCAGCACGACAACACCAAGCGTTAATAAAAACGCGAATGTTGTGCTCGTAGATCCACTGAGCGAAGACTCAATTGCCAATGGTCTCATTCGAGCACTGGCCCTTGATGAGCACGATGAAAAAAGGAAGCAATCGGTCTCTGAGTTCACTTGGAAAAACTGTGCCCTTGACCATTTGGCGGGCTGGGCATGAGAGTAGCGCTTGACGTTTCTGCAGTGCCGCAAAAGATTGCGGGTGTGGGGCGTTACATTGCTGAAATTGCTAGACGCCTTCCCGAAGCAGGTGTAGACACGACTCTTGTTACACGAAGGAATGACGTGCAGCGTTGGGCGAATGTATCAAGCGCCAAGCTTTCGCCAGTCGTTCCGGATAACCGTGTTCAGCGTCTCGCCTACGAGGCATTACTTCTTGGATCAAGTGGTGCTGCCAAGAATGCAGATGTCTGGCATGGTCCCCATTACACAATGCCTCATGGTTCAAAAACCCCAAGTGTCGTAACAATTCATGACCTGATGTTTTTTACTAATCCTGAGTGGCATGAAAAGTCCAAGGTGGCATTCTTCCGTCGTGCAATTTCATACTCGGCAAAACACGCCAAAGTCTTAGTGAGCATCAGTGACTTTACAGCTCGACAAATTGAAGAATTTTTGCCAGGGCACGCACCAGTCGTGGTTGCACCACTTGGAGTGGATCTAACTCGCTTCAGTACAGATGCCTCAAATGATCGTTCGCTATTTGAGCAACATTCTCTTCGCAGTGATGTGCCGTATGTCTTTTTTCTCGGGACAATGGAACCTCGAAAAGGTCTCGACGTTCTTCTTCGCTCATTCGCTGAACTCGCCGCCGAAGACTCAGAAGTTGAACTTTGGCTAGCTGGTCAGTCTGGTTGGGGACTGAAAAACTTAGAAGCACAAATTGCAGCGCACCCAGCATCGGCACGCATCAAGCAACTTGGATTTGTTGCTGAAGCAGCCCTTCCTGCGCTGTTGCGACAAGCACGCTGCGTGGCGTATCCATCTCGGGGCGAGGGCTTCGGGCTCCCAGTGCTGGAGGCTTTGGCTTGTGGCGCATCAGTAGTCACCACTCGTGGCACGGTCATGGAAGAAATCGCGGGACCGACAGCACAGTTAATTCCAATTGGAGATAGCGCCGCTCTCACTGCTGCTCTCAGTGAGGTAGTTGCTAGCAGTGACTCATTACGATCTCAGCGTTCGCATCATGCGAGAGAACGTGCACAAACTTTTACGTGGGAACGTTCACTTCACCAGCACTTAGCTGCGTACGAGCAGGCTAAATAAGTGCGCGCTGTAATTACCGGAGCTAATGGATTTGTAGGAAGACACATACGGTCACATCTTGAACTGCACGGAGATGAAGTATTTGGAATTGACCGTGAATGTGACGTTACTGACTTGCAAAGTATTTCTGCAGTCATTTCTAGTTTCGAACCAGACGCTATTTATCACCTCGCAGCACTCACACACGTTGGTGATTCTTGGGACCACCCAGAGGAATTCAACAGAGTGAACGTCGAGGGCACCAGAAACATTCTTACGAGTGCAGCGATGCTTGCACGACCTGCGAAAGTTTTATTCGTCAGCACAGCTGACGTGTACGGGGTGGTGTCCGAGTCAGATCTTCCACTTGATGAAGATCGAGTCGCTACTCCTGCAAATCCATATTCCACGAGTAAACTTGCGGCGGAGATGCTTTGCAGAGCAGCAGCTGACTCACAAGAAGTCGTCATCGCTCGACCGTTTAACCACATTGGTCCAGGTCAGTCACCTCAGTTCGTAATTCCTGCGCTAATTTCTCGACTTCTCAATGCCTCTGAAGCGCAATCAACTGAAATCCCGGTGGGCGATTTGTCGACTCGTCGTGACTTTTGTGATGTTCGCGATGTAGTGAAGGCTTACCGGTTGCTCATTGAGCATGGCAAGAGCGGAGAGGTGTACAACATTGCCTCTGGAAAAGATGTGGCGATTGAAGACATTGCTCACCAGCTCGTAGCACTGCTCGCACCAAACGTAGAGCTCGTTATTGATGAAACATTGCTTCGTCCGATTGAGATTCCGGTGATGCGCGGAAGTTATAAAAAAATTCACGCAGCGACAAATTGGAAACCTTCAATAAGTTTGGAAACTTCATTGGGCGATGCAATTAGCGAACTTCGCAGCATTTCTCCTAAAAATCTTTAATTATTTCCTTAGAAGACTGTTTTTTCAGTATTTAAGCGACTGAATTTTTCGCACAATAGAACTAGCCTTGTTATCTGATGGAATCCCGCGCTCCGGCCGTTGTTGCCGTCGTTGTTACCACTGGCCCAGGGCCTGGTCTTGAAGTCACTTTGGCTTCACTGGCCGCTCAGGACTACGAGGAATTAAGCCTGCTCGTCATAGCGAACGGGGAGCATGACAACGTCACTGAAAGAGTTGCTGCAATAGCTCCAAAGGCTTTCGTGCGCACCCTTGACGAAAATAAGGGATTTGGTGCGGCCTGCAACGAAGCAGCCCTGATGGTTGATGGCGCCGCCTTCTTCTTGTTCTGCCATGACGATGTCCGTCTCGAGACCAATGTCGTCCAGATGATGGTGGAAGCTGCATTTAGGACGAATGCGGGGATTGTCACCCCCAAGGTGGTTCAGTACGAAGACCCCATGGTGCTGGTTCACGTGGGTCAGACCTCTGATCGCTTCGGCGTCGTTCAAGATCGTGTTGATGCGGGAGAAATTGACCATGGTCAGCAAGACCTGGAGCGAGACGTCTTTGTAGCTCCTGGTGGAGTAACACTTGTTCGCTGTGACCTTTTCACGACCATTCGCGGATTTGATCCGCTCATCCCAGTACTCGGTGAAGACCTAGACCTCTGCTGGCGAGCACAGGTTGCTGGTGCTCGTGTAGTTGTAGCCCCAAGTGCAAAAGTTGCTCACCGCCAAACAATTGCTACGGGAGAGCGCACTGTCAGTGCTGTAGGAACTAGAAGGCGCAGTCGACAAGATCTTCAACGTCGTCACCAATTAATGGTTGTGGCAACAGGCTGGGGAAGAGTCACGACTCTTCTGACGTTGCCATTGCTGGCGGTCATGGACTTGTTTGAGTTTTTCATCGCACTCTTTACCGCAGACACTGACCGGGCTGGAGCAATTGTGAGCTCTTGGCTGTGGCTATTCAACAATCGAAAACGAATTCGCGAGCGTCGTCGACTACGTGGTCAAGTGCAAGTGTTATCTGATAGCGAACTTCGCCGACTGCAAGTAGGTGGCGCAAGTCGACTGAAGCGTTTTGCTACGACATTGCTGCGAGAGGGTCTCGATAGGGCTCGTGGTGTTTTGCCAGAAGCTGAAAATTTTCACGAGTCAATTAGTTCTGGAGAAGCTTCGGGAGTTGGATTTGCTGCTGCATTCTCAGAAAGCGAAGAGTTCGACGAGATCAGAGAAAGCGATGAGATTTCTCTTAGGCGCAGAGCCAGTCGAATTCTCACTTCATTTCGAGCTCAGTCTGCAGCGATTATTGCAGTTGGGGTGTTCTGGCTGATTGCCACTAGGAACTTGGCTGTGATGCCTCTGCCACTGATTGGGCGACTAGCGCCGCTTGACTCATGGTGGTCAACCTGGAGACACTTCTTTGCTTCGTGGTCGCCAAATGGCGTAGGGACCGGAACGCCTGGAATGCCTGGTTACGGCGTGCTGGGCTTCGCTGGAACATTCGTCTTTGGACGTATGGGGATTCTTCCGCGCCTTGCACTCATCTTTGCAATTCCTGCTGGCTCAATAGGAATTGCTCGACTTTTGAAGAATCGTGTTTCTAATCGTGCACGAGTTGTTGCATCGATTGCGTATTTAGCAATGCCTCTTGGACTGAACATGATTAGCCAAGGTCGAATCGATGTCCTTCTCTTCGTTGCTGCGGCACCATTTATCATTCGCCGCCTTTTCGAATTGCTTGCAATTCCAAGTTTTAGAGATGGTGCTTATCCTGCTCCAGTTCAGTTTGGTCTTCAAGGTTGGAGGGGTACCGAAGCCGGACAGCGCACAATTCTTGTCATGATAATTGCGCTTGTTAGCGCCATGGCGCCAGCAACCTTGATTGCAGTCCTTGTCATTTTTGTCGGAATTGGCATTGCACGATTCTTTGAGTCAGATGAAAACTCTTCACGCGTGCGCCCATGGCGGACACTGCTTTCGATACTCGGATCAGTTTCAATTTTCTTGCTTCCACTCACTATCAATGTTGTCTTTGCTGGTCGTCGAGCTTTGGAGACTTTTGGAACTGCGAGAGGAACATGGGCGGCGCCTTCATTCGGTTCACTTATCAGAGGATCTGATGGAAACATTGGCCACTCGTGGGCTGCATGGCTTCTGCCATTAGTTGGCTTATTAAGTTTCTTCGTGTGCCAAGGAATTCGTCGAAACTTAGCTAGCAAAGTTGCAGCGACTGCAACACTCTCTCTGGTTCTAGCAACCCTTTCGCTCCATCACTGGATGGGGCCGTTTACGCCTGACGTTGATGTTCTGCTTGCTCTCTACATGGCAATGATTGCATTGTTAGTTGGACTTGGAGTCAGCGCACTTGAAAATGACCTAAAACAAGCAGGCTTTGGTTGGCGTCAAATTTTTGCTGGATTTCTAGTTTCAATGTTGGCTATGAGCACAGTTCCGTTCCTCTTGAGCTCTGCCAGTGGCCGCTTTGATCTTCCGGCGAACAGTGTTGCTCAGTCACTGAGCTCACTTGCTCCGAGCAATAGTGGTTCGTACCGCGTGCTCTGGCTTGGTGACCCAACAGTGCTTCCAGTTGCGGGATGGTCTGTTGCCCCTGGGCTTGAAGTAGCAACTACTATGAACGGTTTGCCATCGGGATCAACTTTATTTTCACCTCCAGATTCGAGCACAAGTGATGTTCTATTGACTGACGTGAAGCTTGCGCTTCAGGGCCGTACTGTGCGACTCGGCTCACTCTTGGCGAACATGGGCGTTTCGACCATTGTTGTTATGAACGCTTCGTCACCGGAGCTTGCGGGAGTGCAGTCAGTTCCACTTCGTCCAGTTCCAAACACTTTGAGCACAGCACTTCGCCAGCAATCTGACTTAGCCCTTGAATTGAAAACGTCTTCAGTTGAGGTGTACGGAAATACCAAGTTCGCAGGACTGATTAACGCGACGAACAATGACTCAAGTCCTGTTCCAGTCGTAGCAAACATCGGCATTCAAGGTCATTTGAAGATGCCTGCATCATCCAGCGTGCATGTAGTCGCTGGACTTGCGCCAGCCGGGGCATTTGCACTGACGCTCAATGGCAAAACGGTCCCAAGAACTACTGCTGAAGGTTGGGCGCCAAAGTATCAACTGGGCTCAGTCCAAGGTAACGAAA
>JBAWYN010000009.1:0-28022 GCA_037143535.1 Acidimicrobiaceae bacterium
GAATAGATCGACGCTTACCGTTGGTCACTTGTGCCAACTGTCCACACGCTGCATCGATTGAGCGTCCGCGAGTATTTCGCACAGTGACATTGACGCCAAGTTCTTCGAGCGCTTTTCTAAATTCATACACACGAGTTCCAGACGAACCCATCACGAGGTATCCCGGTGTTGGATTAAGAGGAATGAGATTTACGTGCGCGCGAAGTGATAACGCATAGTCCGCAAGTTCCTCAACAGCTTGATCGGTGTCGTTCACTCCGTCAATGAGTGCCCACTCGAAACTAAGACGACGACCGGTCGTAGCAATCCACATAGTGCACGCTTCATGAAGGCGCTCAAGGTTGTAACGCTTATTAAGCGGAACCAGTTCGTTACGCGTTTCATTGTTTGCAGCGTGGAGACTCACTGCGAGCGTTAGAGGAAGTCCTTCGTTTGCGAGCTTCTCGATTGCTGGGGCAACACCAACTGTTGACACGGTGAGGTTTCGAGCAGACATGCCTTTGTATTCGTGGAGTCGCTTAACAACACCAACAGTTGTTGCATAGTTAGCGAGCGGTTCTCCCATTCCCATAAAAACAACATTGGAAAGTCGACGAGGGGCTGCTGCACGTGATGCAAACATCACTTGTTCAATAACTTCACCAATGGTGAGCTGTCGTGAATAACCAGCTTGGCCCGTTGCACAGAATGTGCATCCCATTGCGCATCCAGCTTGACTTGAAACGCAGACCGTAACGCGGTCTTCGTACGCCATGAGTACGGTTTCGATTGTCGCACCGTCAGCTAAGCGAAAGACCCACTTTTGCGTAGAACCGAGATCGCTTTCGACGAAATTTGCAACTTCAAGGCTTGATGGAAACTGCTCACCCAACTTGGAACGAAGCGCCTTGGGGATTGTGGTGATTTCTTTTAGGTCCTGACCCTCAGTCCATAATCCATGCCAGACCTGGTCAGCGCGGTAACGGGGCTCGCCCGTTAGGAGCTCAGCCAGTTCTTCTTTGGTGTATTCGTAGGCCGATGGCATGTAACAAGGCTAGATGGCGAAGGACCTGCCCCCAGCACCCCGTACTTCTACTACGGTCTAACCCAGGCAAACTACTCAGGAGTAACCATCATGGAACTTAAGAACACCTCATCAGTCGTCACCGGCGGTGCATCAGGACTTGGCGAATCAACTGCTCGCGCACTCGCTGCACGTGGCGTAAAAGTTGTTGTTGCTGACCTTAACGACGCACGCGGTGAAGAAGTTGCGAAAGAAATCGGTGGAACATACGTTCACTGTGACGTGACTAACACTGACCAGAACATTGCAGCCATCGAAGCTGCAAAGGCAATGGCGCCACTTTGGACAGTTGTTAACTGTGCAGGAATTGGTTGGGCGACTCGCACTGTTGGAAAAGACGGTGAATACTCCTCGGCACACGACCTCGCTCTCTACCGCAAGGTAATTGAAATTAACTTGATCGGAACATTCGACATGTGCCGTCTCGCTGCAACAGCGATGAGCCACAACACACCTGATGCTGACGGACTACGTGGTGCAATTGTTAACACTGCATCAGTCGCAGCAGAAGATGGACAAATTGGTCAAGTTGCATACTCTTCATCAAAGGGTGGCGTCGTTGGTCTTACGTTGCCACTTGCTCGTGACCTCGCTGCAATTGGTGTTCGCGCTAACTGCATCTTGCCTGGTCTCATTGACACACCAATTTATGGAACTGGTCCTGCGTCAGATGAATTCAAGGCACGCCTTGGTGCTGGCGTGTTGTTCCCTAAGCGTCTTGGTTACTCTTCAGAGTTCGCATCACTCGCAGTTGAGCTTCTTAGCAACAGCTACATGAATGCCGAGTCAGTACGTCTCGACGCTGGTATTCGTATGCAGCCTAAATAAATAGTTCATTTCATTAAGCCCCCCGAGCGAAAGTTCGGGGGGCTTTTTGTTTGACCTGTAGTACATTTTTTTTATGACCACACCGAGCGCTGAGCGCATCACTTCACCTTTTGGATATCGAAGCACCGCCCTCGAAGTAATCAGTGGCCATGATCTAACGGGAAAGACAGTGCTCATTACTGGAGCATCGTCTGGCCTCGGTGTTGAAACTGCTCGTGCCTTCACTCACGCCGGAGCAACTGTTGTTCTTCCAGTAAGAGACCAGGGCCGCGGAGAGGAATCACTGCGCGCTATTGCAACAACTGAGAACGTCGACAAGGTAGTACTTCGCTCACTTGACCTTGCGAGCCTTAGCTCAGTGCGTGCATTCACTGAGCAATTTCTAAGTGACTTCTCAACTCTTGACATATTGATTAACAATGCCGCCGTAATGGCAACACCTCAGACAAAGACTTCTGATGGCTTTGAGATGCAGTTTGGAACTAATCACTTGGGCCACTTTGCGCTTTTTACCGGTATTGCGCCAGCACTGCTTGCAGCACCGACCTCTCGCGTTGTTGCGCTGAGTTCAATCGGTCACCGACGAAGCCCAGTTGTATTTGAAGACATCATGTTTGAAAATCGCCCTTACGAGAAGTGGAGTTCCTACGGTCAGTCAAAGACCGCTTGTTCACTCTTCGCCGTAGGCGTCAATGAGCTCTATGGCTCCAAAGGAATCACTGCCAACGCAGTTCACCCCGGTGGAATTATTACTGGTCTTCAGCAATATCTTCCGCGTGAAGAGCAGATCGCCATGGGTTGGTTCACCGAAGAAGGCGTTATTAACGAGCGTTTTAAGACCGTCGAACAAGGCGCATCGACATCGACATGGGCAGGCGTAGGCGTTGAGCTCGAAGGTCGTGGTGGTCATTACCTAGAAGACTGTGCTCAGGCACTCCCCGTGTCAAAAGAAAGCCCAATGGGTGGAGTCGAGGACTACGCCATAGATCCAGAGCTCGCCATGACGCTTTGGGAAGTTTCAAGCGAACTAATCGCTAAGTAGCTAGACCGCGCTCGAGTCAGGCAAGTTGTCGAAGCGAGTGAATTCATCTCGCCACGTCAAGAATGCAGTGTCAGTAGGACCGTTACGGTTCTTTCCGACAATGATTTCTGCTGACGCCCTTTGGTCATTTGTTACTTCGCCGTACTTTTCAGGACGGAACAAGAACAAAACAACGTCGGCATCTTGCTCAAGTGATCCTGATTCACGAAGGTCAGACATCATTGGTCGCTTATCTGCGCGAGCTTCAAGAGCACGTGAAAGCTGTGACAACGCAATTACTGGTGTTTCTAATTCACGCGCCAGAATCTTTAATGCACGGCTCATTTCTGAGACTTCAACCTGACGGTTTTCAGCCTTGCCCCGTGAGCTCATCAGCTGTAGGTAGTCAATAATCACAACACCGAGGTCACCTTGTTGCTGCTTAATTCTTCGAGCTCGAGCGCGAATGTCCATCACGGTGAGCGAAGGATTGTCGTCAATAAAGATTGGCGCACTCTGCAGCATGGCAAATGCCTTGTGAGCATTGTTCCAGTCGTTGTCGCTGAGGTCACCGGTACGAAGCTTGGTTGAGTCAATGCGTGCAGTCGATGCGAGGATTCGCTCTGCGAGCTCCTGTTTGCTCATTTCAAGTGAGAAGTACAGCGCTGGTCGCTTAACGATCGCACCAACGTGAGTGAGGATTCCAAGACCGAAGGCGGTCTTACCCATACTTGGGCGAGCACCAATGATCGAAAGGCTCGTTGGCTGAAGTCCTTGAAGGATGCGGTCAAGCGAACGGTATCCGGTTTCTAGACCATTGAACTGTCCACGAGTTTCACCACGCTCCTCCAAGATGTCAGCTTCGGCGAGCAAGAGGCTCTGAAGGTGCGCAACTGAATCAGCTTTCTGTCCGTCACCAATTGCGTTGATCTTTCGTTCAGCGTCGTCCAACAACATCGCAACGTCATCAGTAGGCACATAGGCATCATCAAGAATTCCGCCAGCAACAGAAATAAGTCGACGCTGTTGTGCCTTGTCTCGAACCAATTGTGCATAGTGCTGCGCGTTTGCAGCTGAAGGCGTGTTGCTCTGTAGAGCAGCGAGGACTGCGAGTTCGATTTGAAGTGATCCACGCTCTTGCATCTTTGCTTGCACGGTGACGTAGTCAACTGGATCACCACTGTTAACGAGGTCAACAATTGCTGAATAGATCTGTCCGTGTAGTGGACGGTAGAAATCTTCTTCTTGAACGAGTTCGTAAGCAATGCTGACTGCTTCAGGCAGTTGCAACATTGCACCAATGAGCGACTCTTCCGCTTCAATAACACTCGGTGGGACTCGCCCTGCGTTGGGAGCGGTCCTTTGTCGGTCTGATTCAATCTGCGTCATAAGACTCCAACGTTCGCACGTTTTGGCTGTGTGTCACAAGAACAACAACGTGGGGAAAAGCCTGTGCCTAACTCCCTAGTTTTAAGCATCGCAAATGGGTGTAACAAGCATTATGCCGGGGCAAAAAGCCCCGGCATAATGAAATTTCTTTGAAGATTGGGCTATTTAGCGACAACCTGCACAGTCACAGAAGCAACTACACCGTCAAACAGTGTCGCTGAAACAGTGGCTGAACCGAGCTCTTTGATGTGCTCAGTCATTGAAATCTGGCTACGGTCAAGCGAGATGTTCGTTGCAGTGCGGATGGCGTTGACGACATCTGCTTCGGTTACAGAACCGAAGAGACGACCGTTTGCACCAGCGCGAGCTGAAACAGAAACACTGGCCTGCTCAATAAGCGTGCGCTGAACTTCTGCTGCTTCACGACTCTGGGCGTCACGTACATCGCGAGCCTTGCGCATTGAGGCAGCTTGGATCTCCATAATGTCGTTCGCTTCAAGTGCATCACCGTTTGGAAGAAGGAAGTTGCGAGCAAAACCCTTCTTCACTTCAACAATGTCACCACGGCGACCTACACCACGAATGTCGTTTCTTAGAAGGACCTTCATTCTGAAACCTCCACTGCTTCTTCAACGATTGATGCTGCCTCGAAGACTGCTTCAGCTGTGCTGGCGTCTTCTAGGAGCTCTTCGCGAATTACTTCACCGTCGATGTCACCAAGGACGTCGGCCAAGGTGGCTTCTTCCTTTTCACCACGAGGTCCGCGTGAACCACGGTCACCGCGGTCGTCACGTCCACGTCCGCCACGCTTTTCAGTCACGGTGCGCTGGGTGTATGGAAGGAGTGCAAGTTCACGAGCAGTCTTGATTGCATCAGTAACGTCACGCTGGTGCTGCTGGCAGTTGCCAGACACCTTGCGTCCACGAATCTTTCCGCGATCTGAGATGTACTTGCGAAGCTGTGCAAGGTCCTTGTAGTCAACCGCGATTACACCGTGAACACAGAATGTGCATGGCTTCTTCTTCGTGTGACGCTTTTCAATTTTTGGCGCGCGCTTTGGCGGCGTAGGCATATTCTTACGTGGCATTAGAAAGGCTCCTCATCAAATGCATAGGTAGATGGTTCGTTTGAAGCAGGTCGTGGTGTTGGACGGTCTCCTGAAGAGAAGTTGCCACCCTCAGCACGAGGTGTCTTGGTTACTACTGCAGTTGCGTAGCGCAACGATGGTGCAATTTCATCTGCGGCGATTTCAACAATCGAGCGCTTGTCACCATTGTCTGTTTCCCAGCTGCGTTGCTCGAGGCGTCCCGTAACAATTACGCGAGCACCCTTCTGCACCGAGTTAGCTGCGTTCTCTGCCATTGGCCCGTAAGCCGAGACTTCGAAGTATGAAACGCGCTCTTCCCATTCCTGGGTCTGGCGGTTCTGCCAGCGGCGGTTTACGGCGATGGAAAGACGAAGTGCAGCTTGACCTGAGTTCAAGAACTTCAGTTCAGGGTCACGCGTAACGTTTCCAACGACGGTAATAGTGTTATCGGCCATTTCAAATTCCTTTTCTCTAAGCGACGAACTTACGCCTTGGCCGTAACACGGCTGGCACGTTCGTTGCGTCGTAAGACCTTGAAGCGAAGGACTTCGTCTGAAAGTGTCAAGATGCGGTCGAGTTCAGAAACTGTCTCGTTCACACCATTGAATTCAACCAAAACGTAGTAACCCTCTTTGCGCTTGTTGATCTCGTACGCCAGGGGACGCTTCCCCCAACGGTCGATAGCGCCCGGTGTTCCACCATTATTTCGGATTGTTTCAAGTGCACGGTCAAGTGCAACCTGGATTGTCTGTGCATCGACGGTTACGTCGAACACGATCATTGATTCATATGCCCTCATAGAGCTTTTTCCTTTCCCTCTGGTCCGACTAGGTCGGGCTCTGCGGAAAACAGAGCAGGGTATGTAGTTACTTCCCTACGTATGTAGGAAGGTCAACTCTACTCCAAAAGCCTGATTTTGGCTAGTTGAGCAGTTCGCCTGGGTTGGCGTAAACCTCTGATTCACTAGGAAATGAACCATTTCTGACGTCAGAGGCGTACTGGGCAACCGCATCAGTAATGGCCTTTCCAATGTCGGCATACTGGCGAACAAACTTGGCCGGCTTACGGTTTGTTAGACCCAAGAGGTCGTGGAACACCAGAACTTGGCCATCAGTGTCAGGGCCAGCACCAATACCGACCGTTGGGATATCGAGAGCTTGTGTGATCTGCGTTCCAACAATTGGTGGCACCGCTTCAATCACCATTGAAAAAACACCAGTCTCTTGCAAGACTAGGGCATCTTCCATTAACAACTTTGCTGCGTCAAGCGTTTTGCCTTGCACTTTAAAACCACCGAGGGCAAGGACGCTTTGTGGCGTGAGTCCTATGTGTCCCATAACTGGAATCTCAGCATCAAGCACTGCACGAATAACGTCACGTCGAACCGAGCCACCTTCGAGCTTCACGCTGTGCGCCCCGGCACGAATTAGCGATGCAGCGTTTCGAACACTCTCGCGGTCATTGATGTGATAACTCATCCATGGCATGTCAGCGACGATGTGAGCGTTTGGTTTCGCTGCAGCGACTGCACGAACGTGGTGACACATTTCTTCTACAGAGATGTGAAGTGTGTCGCTGTGGCCAAGCACAACGTTCGCTACTGAGTCGCCAACAAGCAACATGTCAACACCAGCTGCATCTGCGTAACGCGCACCTGGTTCGTCATATGCCGTGACCATGACAATTGGTGAAGCGCCGTTCCTACGTTTACGTAAACGAAGTTCTGGGGCACTGATACTCATGAACGAGCTTTCTTCTGCTGCGCCGGTTGAGCTTTTCGTTGACGGCGGTCTCCAGCACTCCATTTTCTTACGAGGTGGTGAAACGAACAGCTCACACACACTTCAACGGCGTAACACTTCACAGGTTCTTCACGTCGTTCAAGTTTTAAAAGTTCAGCGCGTGATGTTGGACACGTTCCGCCAGCGGGAAGGCGTGCGCCAAAGACGTACGTGACTTCAACGAGTTCAGTTTCATTGCAGACCGGACAGGTTTCTCCTGTTGTTCGACCAATGTTTTTTGCTGCTCGTAGAAGTTCAGGATGCGCATCACAAATGTCTTCATGGCGAAGTGATCCATCGGCAAGCTTTGCTAAGAGGGCGTGACGGACGAGCCCGAACTCAACAACCGCTCCATCGGCGGTACTGGTGCGAAAGCTCTTATCCATTAGAGGTGACATTACCGTACCCCTTTAAAAATAGGGAAATCCTGGAATGTTGCATAATCGATGTATCGAAACGATAGAATGATTCGAGTGTTAGACATTGCCATTCTTGGCCTACTCATGGACCGTGATCACCACGGCTACGAAATCCGCACCCAGCTGCGTGACCGCCTGGGCATTTCTTCGAACGTCTCTTTTGGATCGATCTACCCAGCTCTTGCTCGCTTGGAGCGCCACGGATTTGTTGAGGCTGCAGCGTCGAGTGAACCTCGCGTCAGCCCACTTTCAACTGGATCACTTTCTGGAGAACGAGCATCGCTTCGCTCGCTCAGACAAAGTCAAGGCCTTGGCCGTAGAGGGCGCAAGGCATACTGCATCACTGAACGAGGCAAAGCGGAGTTCATTGGACTGCTCAGCAATACCGCAACCCTCGATGACGCAAAAGAGTTTTCGCTTCGTATGGCTCTCGCCAAGTACCTAACGCCACCTTCACGCGTTGGACTTTTAGAGCGCCGTCGCACAGATCTCGTTGAACGCCTTGCAGAAGTACGTGCTGGCGCAAAAAACGAACAACTAGACAGCTACGCGCGTGACGTAATGGATCACGCCGCAAATGCTGTGGAGTTAGACCTCGCGTGGATTGACAACTTGTTAACCACCGAACGTAGTAACCAGCAAACTTTCGCTCGAGAAGCGAAGTAGGAAAGGAAAGCCATGGAAAAGATTCGTGTGGCCATAGCGGGCGTAGGAAACTGCGCAAGCTCACTCATTCAAGGTGTTACTTATTACAAGGATGCAAAGCCAGGTGACGATGTCCCAGGCCTTATGCACGTTGTTCTTGGTGGCTACCACGTAAGTGACATTGAATTCGTTGCAGCGTTCGACGTTGATGCTTCAAAGGTCGGTAGCGACCTTTCAAAGGCAATCGAAGGTGGACAGAACAACACAATCAAGTTCGCAGATGTTCCCGCTATTGGCGTCAACGTTCTTCGTGGACCAACAATGGACGGACTCAACAAGTACTACCGCGCCTCAATCGAAGAGTCACCAGCTGAAGCTGTTGATGTAGTTAAGGCCCTTAAGGATGCGCGAGCAGAAGTACTTGTTTCATACCTTCCTGTGGGATCAGAAGACGCACAGCGTTTCTACGCACAAGCAGCTATCGATGCTGGATGTGCATTTGTTAACGCAATCCCCGTGTTCATTGCATCTGACCCGACATGGGCCAAGAAGTTCGCTGATGCTGGTGTGCCAATCATTGGTGACGACATCAAGAGCCAAGTTGGTGCAACGATTGTTCACCGCGTACTTGCTCGTCTTTTTGAAGACCGTGGCCTTTCGCTCGATCACACGTACCAACTCAACGTTGGTGGAAACATGGACTTCAAGAACATGCTCGACCGCGATCGTCTCGAGTCAAAGAAGATTTCAAAGACTCAGGCAGTTACATCACAGCTTGAAATTTCAAACATGGACGCTGACGATGTACACATCGGACCAAGTGACCACGTGCCATGGTTGAAGGACCGCAAGTGGGCCTACATCCGTATGGAAGGACGTAACTTCGGTGACGTTCCACTTAACTTGGAACTCAAGCTCGAAGTATGGGACTCACCTAACTCAGCTGGTGTGATCATTGACGCAGTTCGCTGTGCCCGTGTTGCTCTAGACCGTGGTATTGGTGGACCAATCATGGGACCATCGGCGTACTTCATGAAGTCACCACCGGTTCAGTTCCACGACGACATTGCCCACAACATGGTCAATGATTTCGCCGAGGGCGGAGAAAACCCAGTCTGGCCATAAGCCATTTACTAAAAAATCCCCTCGTCATTTTGGCGAGGGGATTTTTTATTTGTCTTGTTCGCTCCACCATTCAAGGAGTCTGACCTTCGCTTCTTGCGCGCTGATCTCTCCTTCGTCGGTGCGAATCTCCATGAGGAAGTTAAGTGCTTCGCCAACTTTTCGACTCGGTGAAATGTTGAGTATCTCCATTACCGCAACGCCGTCGAGCGCGGGGCGCTGGTTATCGATGTCTTCTTGTTCACGAAGTTCATTGATACGAATTTCGAGTTCATCCATACGCAGAGCCAGGGTTTGTGCTTTTCTCGCGTTGCGAGTTGTGCAGTCACACCTAGTCAGCTCATTAAGTGCATCCAGGAGATGACCCGCGTCTCGAACATATCTGCGAACCGCTTTGTCGCTCCAACCCATTTTGTAAGTATGGAAACGAAGGTGAAGCTCCACGAGCATTGACACGTCGTCAATGACTTCTTGAGAGTATTTAAGCGCGAGCATTCGCTTGCGCGTCATTTTTGCACCAACAACTTCGTGGAACCTAAACGTGACTCCTTCACTCGTAATGTCACGAGTGTTTGGTTTTCCTATGTCGTGATAAAGCGCAGCCAGACGCAACACGAGGTTGGGCGATGTCTTATCGACCACTGCCCACGTGTGTTTGAGCACGTCTTTGTGATGGTGAATTGGGTCTTGTTCTAGCTGCAACTTCGGAAGCTCTGGAAAGAAGTGATCCGCAAGTCCGGTGCGAACAATGAAGTCCAAGCCAACTGATGGTTGCTCGGTCAACAACAAAAGGTCAATTTCGTTTCTAATCCGCTCAGCCGAGACGATTTTTATCTTCTCGGACATTTTTGTTGCCGCCACTTCAATGCTGGCGTCAATCTTCAAATTGAAACGTGAGGCAAAACGAGCAGCACGAAGCATTCGTAGTGGGTCGTCACTAAACAAAATTTCTGGATCAATCGGTGCACGAAGCACCAGGTCATGCAGGTCGTTGAATCCATTGAAGAAGTCGAACAGTGTTTGTACTTCTGGTGTGTTGTTGTGTAGCGCAATCACATCAAGAGCGAGTGCGTTAATTGTGAAGTCGCGACGACTTAAATCTGATTCGAGCGAGTCGCCCCACTCAACAGATGGTTTGCGCGAATGATCAACGTACGCTTCAGAACGAAAGGTAGTTATCTCTGCTTTGATGCCGCTATCTTTCAGCAAACCACCAATGGTGCCAAAAGCGCGCCCTTGTTCCCAGAGTCCCGAGCACAGCGGTTCCATAAGTCGAGCAATGTCGTCGGGGCGGGCATTGGTTGTGAAGTCAATTTCAAAGTCGTCACGGCGAGGAATGTCGAGGATGCAGTCTCGTACTGAGCCCCCAACGGCGTAGAGAGAGAAGCCCGCGTCATCAAAGGCACGGGCTAGTGGGGCTGAAAGCCGCGCCAGCTCATTTAGGCGCTCGTGTACTTGGTCAAAAGAATTCACTCTGAATGAAGGGTAGTAGGCGACGTGCAAAGCCGTTGAGCGAAGGTAGCCTAGTAATGCAATGTTCCACCGATTTTCGACCTGGTGGCGGGCGCTCTGCGTCGTACTCCTCAGCCTCGCGGCGGTGGCGTGGCCCACGGCCACGCAGGCCCTCGCGACCCCTTCGTTCAGTGTTGTCCACCAAGACAGCGTTGCTCCACTCGCCACAAATGGCTCTGCACATTTCTCGCTCAGTATTAACCAGGGCGCTTCACCTTCTGGCTTCGAAATAAAGCTCTTTCCAAGAATTCTTCAACGCTCACAGATTCAACCAATCGTGAGTGGAGCTGGATCGCCACTTAGTGCAACTTCGAGTGTGCAAGTTTGTGCCAAAAGTGGCACCGCTACGTTCAATGTTGAAATCACTACTCGCTCTGGAAGCAGAAGCGGATCAAACTGCGCGGATTCAACTGCGCGGCTCGTTCTTCAATGCAAAGCAAGTTCTTGTGATGGTGTGTACCCACTTAGCTACTCCTTAAAGAACAGAAAACCCGAGTGGTCTCTCATTACTGTTCGAGCTTCACAAGTTCTGCATCCCCTCCAGTTCAGTTGGATTCAAACAATGACTTCAATGTCACTTGGATCATTAGCAGCAGATTCCAAATATCCTCGTGTGCCAATCACCATTGGAGCTAATTACCAAACACTCACGAACGTGAGTGTTGTCGCACCAAAGATTCTGAGTGAATTCAAGTCAGCAGTCCAGAGTCCTGTTCACTCAATCATCAGTGCTCCACCAGGAAACATTGACTTTGCCGAACTCTTGGCGAACGGCCTCATCTCTCGAGCAAGCAATCAACTCGACTACACAAAGTCATTGGTGCAAGCTGCAACTGGTCGATACATTGACGCTCCAGTCCTACTATCAGCAACGCCGTCTATTGCAACATTGGATGCGCTTGCAGGAATAGGTGTAAAAAATGTTGTCTTTCCAGAAACTGCACTTAGCTACGCACCGTCAAGCAGTTTGCATTGGGGTGCACCATTTCATGTTCCAGGTGCCAGCGCGCTAACTGCATTGAGTATTGACGAGCCGCTTTCGAGGCTCATGATGAACAACAACATTGAGCCCGCTAGACGTGCCGCAATTGCACTTGGCACAATCGCTTTTCTGCACTATGAAGCTCCTGGGTTAACAGCTCCGCGGAGTGTGGTTGTTGCGACATCTCTAGGTGAAAACTCATCGCAATTTGTAACTGAATTCTTGTCAGGGCTCACTCACTTCTCCTTCGCAACGCCAAGTCCACTCACGCCGTTATTTAATGAAAAGAATTTTGGAGCAAACGGTGCACCTTTTACTCGCACACTTGTTCCAGTGCGAACACCTTCATGGAGTGCGCGCAATGTTTCATCACTCAACAAGCTCATCAACGAAGTCACTTCCTTCAATCAAGGAGTGGGCTCACCGACCCTTAGCAATCAACTCAGCACCCGGGTTGCAGCGTCAGAAATTGTCGGAACGCCAACAGAACGTCAAAGCGCAATAGACGCTGCTCAGAGTGCGCTCAACGCAGAGTTGCGAAAATTCTCTGTGAATCCCAGCACAATCACTTTGACTGGAACTGATGCTTCGCTGCCCATAACCCTGCTCAGTCGGGCCGATTACACAATGACTGCCGTTGTTCACCTGGTATCAAATCGTTTGAACTTCCCCAAGGGATCAAACATTGTGACTTCACTCGATTCATCAACGAAGTCGTTGCGTGTGCCAGTTACTGATCCAAAGGGAGGAAACCTCACACTTCAAGTGATTGTTACAACCCCTAACGGACAAGTTGTGCTTGCGCACAGCGCGATACAGGTGAGAATCGCTGGAACGTCCGTAGTTGGTTATGTAATTTCGATTGGATCGCTCGCAGTTCTCGCCCTTTGGTGGATCAGAACAAGTAGACGCCGCAGGAACGAGCGAACACAGTGAGTTCAGTTACCTCACACAGCTCACGTGTGTTCTCTATGGCTTCAGGAACACTTGTTTCAAGACTCACTGGACTACTACGCGTGCTGGTACTTGCGTGGGTGTTTGGCTTCACACCAATAGCTGACGCCTTTAACCTTGCAAACACCGTTCCCAACATGTTGTTTGACCTTGTTCTTGGTGGCATCGCAAGTGCAACGTTTATTCCTGTGTTCATTGAGCGACTTAGCGTTGATGGTGAAAGAAAAGCATGGCGATCAATCTCAAGCGTGATTACTGGATCGCTTGTTGTGCTGTTTGGTGCATCGGTACTTGCGTGGATTTTTGCTCCTTGGATCATTGATGGCTTTACAGCACTAAATCATCCGCATGGGCTTTCACATGTCTCAAAGCTCCATGAACAGCGAGCACTCGCAACATCACTGCTTCGATGGTTCATTCCACAAATTTTCTTTTATGGAATTATTGGCATTGCTACCGCGCTACTCAACATCAGAAATAAGTTTGCACCTGGTTCATGGGTTCCGGTTGTAAACAACATTGTTTGCATTGCGGTTCTCGTTTGGTTCCACTTAGTAGATCCAACGCCAACAATGTCTACTCTCAATGGTTCAGGTCATCTTGTGTGGCTAGGCCTTGGAACAACATGTGGTGTGATGTTGCAATTTATGTGCTTGTTGCCATCACTCGCGAAGAGCGACCTAGGCAGAGTTACCTTTAATTTCAATTTCCGCGACCCAGTAGTTCGCACCATTGGAAGACTTGGTAGTTGGACGTTGCTGGTAGTTGTAGCTAATCAATTGTCGCTCTACATTGTGCTGGCATTTGCATTTGGTGTTGGTGGTGGTGGGCCGGTAAGTGCATACACCTATGGCTGGTCATTCATGCAGATGCCCTACGCCGTAATAGTTGTCTCGGTGCTTTCAGCTCTAACCCCGCAACTATCAAAGCTCGCAAGCGATAAAGACTTTGCGGGATTCGCCGAGCGTTTGAGATTTGGACTGCGTCAATCGCTCGTGATCATTGTTCCTTGCACAATTGGACTGGTGTTGTTATCGCAACCATTGGTTGGAGTTTTGTTAAATCACGTGCACGCAGAGCATCGCCTTCTCGCTGGTTCAGTTCTGGCAGTTCTAGGAGCTGGTCTCCCAGGATTTACTGTGTTCCAAGTGTGCATTCGAGGTCTCCAGGCAATGCAGCGTGCCCGCGATGTTTTTTATCTCTACGCATTACAAAATGGTCTTACGGTGCTTCTCGCTATGTCAATTGGACGCCATTCAATGGCCGGACTCTGTGCGAGCGTCTCAATCTCTTACAGTGCCATTGCATTGGTGGCATTGGCGAACCTGACGAGACATCAGGTGAGCATCAGCGCAACGCTCTGGTCTAAGCATGTACTTCGCAGTGTTCTGGCCTCAGTGGCCAGTGGAATTGTGATTGCCATGGCGTACGCATCGTCAACAGCATCCAGTGGTTTTGGTCTACTCACCCGTTTTGGCGCAAGCGCCTTTCTTGGAATGTTGATGTATTTGACTTTTATTGTTATTTGGCAGCGCAACGCCGTGCGAAACGGCAAAAAAAGTGTAAGGCTAGACAAGTTCTAAAGGAGCATCATGGCAAACATTCGAATAGTCACCGACAGCGCGTGTGATTTACCTCAAGACGTTGTTGAAAGACTCAACATCGATGTTGTTTCACTAAGCATTCGCTTCGGCGAAGATGAATTTACTGATCGCGTTGATCTCACGCCCGACGAATTCTGGGCCAAGTGCAAAGCATCAAAGACTCTTCCAGAAACCGCAGCTCCATCTCCTGGTGCGTTTCAGCTCGCTTACGAGCGTGCACTCAGTGCTGGATGTGACGGCGTGCTGGTTATTGCACTTTCGGAAGCTCTAAGTGCAACACATCAATCTGCAATGCTCGCAAAAGATGCAGTGGCAGAAAAAATTCCTGTTCGTGTAGTTGACTCAAAAGCTGTTTCAATGGCGCAGGGTCTACTGGCAGTCGAGATTGCAGAACTCGCAAAAACGGGAGCATCGCTCGATGAGCTTGAGAAGAAGGCGCTGGAGTTAACCGACAAAGTCGGTGTCGTGGCAATGCTCGACACACTTGAGCACCTTCAAAAGGGCGGTCGCGTTGGTGGAGCCAAAGCCCTTATGGGACAAGTTCTCTCAATTAAGCCGCTGCTAGAGCTGAAGGATGGAATTGTTTCTGAAGCGGGTCGTCAAAGAACTAAGGCGAAAGCATTAGCTGCAATCGCTGATGTTGCTCGCAACAACGCTCCTCTTCGTCGTTTGGCATTAGTGCACGGAGCATCTGATGAAGTTGAAGCTCTCACAAAACTAGTGAGCGACATTGCAACCGAATTCCCACTACTCGTGACTGACATTGGTCCAGTGGTTGGAACACACGGTGGGCCAGGGATAATTGGTCTTTGCTGGGTGCAGGCCTAGAACCCTCCCTCTCCAACTAAGTTCTTAGTGTGAGTGAAGAGAAAAAAGAACACGAACCAGACGTAGTCGATAAGGCTTTCGAAGCTTTTGATCACGTCCTTGATGTGGTCCATGACCGCATTCTTCGCCCAATCCTTGTTATTGGTCGCACCATTGCATTCGGATTCATCCTTTTGCTGATTGCACTGGTACTACTTATTGTTCTCACAATTGGAATAATTCGACTACTAAATGTCTATGTCTTCGCTGGGCATGAGTGGCTTAGTTGTTTGCTCCTCGGTGGAGTACTTGTCATAACTGGTTTTATTATTTGGCGACGCCGTCGCCCCGCAAATCTAAGGAAGTAAATGTCAGAGCACACATCAGTACTAATCATCGGCTCTGGTCCCGCAGGACTCACTGCAGCTATTTACACAGCTCGTGCGCAGTTGAAGCCAATTGTTATTGAAGGCGAGCCTTCGTCAACCACCGATCAGCCTGGTGGGCAGTTGATGTTGACCACAGACATCGAAAACTTCCCAGGTTTCCCTGAGGCAATCACTGGTCCAGAGCTCATGGCCAACATGCGCGCACAGGCCGCACGCTTCGGTGCTGATCTTCGTGTCACGAAGGTCCAAAAACTAGATGCAACGTCTCGTCCATTTAAGGCCTGGCTCACCGACGATGTCGAGCCAAGCATCACTGCAGATACCGTAATTCTCGCCACCGGCGCACGTTCGTTGATGATGGGTGTTCCAGGTGAAGAACGCCTACTCAGCCATGGCCTTTCAACGTGTGCCACATGTGACGGCTTCTTCTTCAGAGGACAAGACATTGCCGTGGTGGGTGGTGGCGACTCTGCCATTGAAGAAGCAACCTTTCTTACCCGCTTCGCATCAAGCGTGACGTTGGTTCACCGACGCGACAGCCTCCGAGCCTCCAAGATCATGCAAGAACGTGCCTTTAAGAACGACAAGATCAAGTTCGCTTGGAACACTCAGGTCGTTGAGGTGTTGGGCGACGAGAAAGTTTCGGGCTTGAAAGTCAAAGACACACTGACCGGTGAGGAGCGAGTGCTTGATGTGACTGGCGTCTTTGTTGCCATTGGTCACATTCCAAACACCACCTTGGTGTCGGGTCAAGTTGACCTCGAAGAAAATGGATACGTTCGCACCGGAATTGGTTCATTCACCAACATCGATGGCCTCTTTGCCGCTGGCGATGTGCAAGACCACGTCTACCGACAAGCAATTACCTCAGCTGGTTCTGGCTGCATTGCCGCCATTGACGCCGAGCGTTGGCTAGAAGCGCAAGGTCACTAAGGCTTCCTCGCTAAGGTGGGATATGCAACGCCTTCATTTAGGCGTTTACATTGGAGGAACACATGAGCGCGAACATCACAACACTCACTGACGCAACTTTTGCCGAAGTCATTGGATCATCAGACAAGCCTGTACTGGTTGACTTCTGGGCAGAGTGGTGCGGACCGTGCAAAATGATTGCTCCGATTCTCGAAGAACTCGCTTTAGAACAATCAGACAAGTTCGTCATCGGAAAGCTCGATGTTGATGTCAACGTTGCGACCGCGACAAAGTTCTCAGTTATGAGCATCCCGACACTTCTTCTTTTCAAGAATGGTGAAGTTGTTGCACGTCTCGTTGGCGCAAAGCCAAAGGGTGCTTTGCTTCAAGAAATCACCGCGAACCTTTAAGTCACTCTGAATTTCGAAACCCTGAAACACGGGAACTCGGGTGAGCGAGTTCGAGAGCTTCAAGATCGTCTTCGCAGCATTGGTCACGACTCGTCTAAGGACAAGGTTGGTGTGTTTGGTGACGCCACCAAGGTAAGTGTTGAGGCTTTTCAAAGGTCTAGAGGCCTTAAAATTACTGGAGAAATTGACTCAACAACGTGGTCACGCCTTGTTGAAGCAGGGTGGCATCTGGGACAACGCTTGTTGTTTCACACCCACCCCAACATGCGTGGTGACGATGTTGCCCAACTACAAGTCGAGTTGGCTCAACTTGGATTTAATCCCGGTCAGATCGATGGAATTTTTGGCCCTTTGCTTGAGAACGCACTTTGTGAGTTTCAGAACAATTTAGGAATTTCTCCGAGCGCAACTCTTACACGCGAAACTTTAAATGAACTACGCCGCATGACAACAGCAGCTTCAGTTCGAAATCTCGTTAATGAAGCTCGAGACATAGCCGGCTTTGATCATGTTGCTAATGGCCTTCTCGTTCTCTGTGGAACAAGTCCGTTGCTCGAGATTCTGTTTGATCAAACTCGCTCGGCTTTTGATGTGATCAATCTTGGAACCACTCCCCCGAGCGAAATCGCAACTCACGCCAATGCCAACAATGCTGCGGTGGTGCTCTCATTTCAACAAAATGATGAGTTCAATGGAATACACCTGCACTACTGGGCTAGCTACAAAGCACACTCGCGTCGAGGCGAGCAGCTAGCCAGCACCATTGCTACGTCGCTTTCTCGCTCACCAGTGCTGCCGCGGGTTGAGGTAACTGGAATGGCGCTGCCTATTCTGCGAGAAACTCGAATGACCACACTTCAGATCGAACACGGGTCGTTAGACCTGGATGCTTTACAAGACTTCTCAAAGTCAATAATTAGGGTTTTGGACGGAATTATCCACAATTAGGCGTTTTGACTGTTTTTCTTCCCTCTGAAAACCCTTAATTCTAAAGGCTTTTAAGAGTAACCCACAGGTTCATCCACAACTTGGGGATAACTTCAACGAGAACTTTAGGTTTAAGGTTGAGGGTTATTTTGCCTGTGAAATTGCAATGTAGAGACGCTCTAGGTCATCGAGATCAGCAAAGTCAATAATGATTCGACCATTTCTGCCCTTGAGATCAACGTGTACCCGGGTGTCAAGGTAGTCCTCTAGAAGCTTTTCAAGCTCCGCCACACTGGCGTCAGGAACTGGTCGAAGAGTTGGTCGTCCTGTTCCTGTGGTTCCAGGCTTAGCTGATGCATCGGTGCCCGTTGGCTTTGTGCCCATGAGAGCCTTAATAGCTTCATCGGTTGCACGAACAGAGAGTTCATTCTTAATAATCCTGGCAACCATGGTTGCCTGAACATCGTTATCGGTCAATGAAAGAAGGAGCTTTGCGTGACCTTCTGAAATCTGTGATCCGGCAAGGGCGGCCTGCCCAGCTTCTCCCAGGTTCAGTAGTCGTAATGTGTTCGTAACATTAGTTCTGCTCTTTCCAACCCGCTGCGCCACGTCATCATGAGTCAAGTGGAAGTCATCGATGAGCTGCTTATAAGCCGCAGCTTCTTCCAAGGCATGAAGATCAACACGGTGAAGGTTTTCTACTACGGCCTGCTCTAATGAAAGACGGTCATTCACATCATCTTGAATGAGCACTGGCATTACATCGAGGCCCGCCATTTGTGCTGCTCGCCAGCGACGCTCACCGGCAATGAGCTCATATGCGCCTGGCTCACTTGTGATGGCCCTGACAATGATTGGCTGTAAAACTCCAAGTTCGCGGACAGAAGCAGATAGAGCCTTCAAACCATCAGCATCAAAGGTCTTTCTTGGCTGAAACTTGTTTGGGCGAATTGAGGCAACGGGAACCTTACGGAGTGGTCCTCCAACTGCAACGCTTTCGTCTGGCGAGGAGCTTGCAGAGCCCCCGTCTGGGATGAGAGCTCCGAGTCCTTTTCCAAGTCCTGGTTTTCTAGCCATTGAGAATCTCCTCTGCTAATGCTCGGTACGCTTTGGCACCCTTAGATGATGGATCAAATACGGTAATTGGCTGCCCGAATGATGGGGCCTCGGCCAAACGAACGGTTCGAGGAATGACTGACTTGCACAATTCCTCCGGAAAGGCTTTGCGGACTTCCTTGGCGACATCGGTAGACAAGGTGTTTCTTGAGTCATACATCGTGAGAACCACCTTGGTAATTCTGAGGATCGGATTTAGGTTCTTTTGAACAAGGTCTACGATCCGAGAGAGCTGTGTAAGGCCCTCTAGGGCATAGAACTCGGCCTGTACAGGCACCATGATGTCAGTAGCAGCAGCGAAAGCATTGATCGTGATTAGGCCAAGAGAAGGTGGGCAGTCAATAAAGACGTACTCAAACTCCCCTTCAACTGACTCCAGGGCTTTTTTCAGTCTGAGCTCTCTTGAGATGACCGATGTGAGTTCTTGTTCGACTCCAGCTAGGTCAAGTGTTGCTGGCGCGACGAATAGGTTTTTAAAACCCGTAGGTTCCACAATGTCCACCATTGGAACGTCATTGAGAAGCACGTCATAGACAGATCGTTCAAACTGGCGCCCATCAACGCCTAGTCCAGTGGTTGCGTTTCCCTGGGGGTCAAGGTCGACAATCAATACTCGCTTGCCTTTTTCAGCTAGCGCTGCCCCCAAAGAGGTTGTGGTTGTTGTCTTTCCGACGCCACCTTTTTGGTTGGCAACAGCGAAAATCCTCATCTTGCTGGCGTCCGCCATGAGCCTCATCCCGAGCTAGGTACATCCCGACACTGCGTCAAATACATGTCAATTCAACTAGGTTTTTTCTGCCTCGTCAAGTACCAATGTTCCACGTGGAACATATTGGCCTCAGATTGCTTAAAGAGTTCAGACCATGTGAAGGATATTCGGTCAGTTGCCTAAGGATTCGAATGTTCCACGTGGAACATATTTTTAGACTCTGGGTTCAGATGGAACAATGTTCCACGTGGAACATCTAGAAGAGTGGTTTCTTTCCTGGCACTCCAACTTCACGTGGATACGAAGAAAGAGTTGCTTTGGTTTTAATCAGGATTTGGTAGGCAGAACCGTGGCGGACTCGTCCTTTTGCCTCTAGACCGAGCTTGGCTAGGCCTTCTTTGTTCCAGCGGCCGGTTTCTGTGTCATCTGGTGGCTCTGAAACAATCATCATTCCACCAACCTTTAGAAATCGAACGCCACACTCGGCTGTAACAGCTGGGGGGCCGAAAGATCTAGCGGTTACTAGGTCGAATGCTGAGTCCAGGTCTGGGTCCCAGGCAAGATCTTCTGCTCTAGCGGTAAGAACTTCTCCACCCTCTGGGGCGCCTTCCCATTCCAAAACTTCTCGAAGGAACGCCATTCGTTTTTCCATGGAATCGGTGAATACGGCCCTTTGTTGCCATCTTTGTAGCAGCACTAGTCCTGGGAGGCCTCCACCGCTTCCTAGGTCTAGGAATGACTCTGGGGGAGTCTCGTTTGATTCTTCCCAGCAGAGGGCAAACCCTTCTGCATGGGCAATGTGGGGCTCTATTGCATTAGGCCCTAAAAAGCCTCGCGCCCTCGATTCCTCGAGGGCGCGGGTCAACCAATTATTTGTCACAAATCAATTATGCCGGAGCAATCACCACAAAGCGGCGAGGGTCGTCACCTTCTGATCGAGTAACTACTGAAGCATTCTCGGTAAGGGCATCATGAACGGCTTTGCGGTCTGCTGCAGACATTGGCTCAAGAGCACGCTCTTCTCCAGTTTCTACGACTTCCTGGGCCACTTGTGCCGCAAAGCGCCCAAGGGCAGCTACGCGGCGTTCGCGGTACTGCGCAACGTCTACCAAGATTCGGTCTGTACGTGCAGGAGACTTTGACTGGACAACTGTTCTGGTGACTTCTTGAAGGGCAGTAAGAGTTGTTCCTCTAGGGCCAACCAAAACACCGAGTTCAGTTGGGGGATTGGCGTTAACTGAAAGCTCAACAGTTTCAGCGTCTATCTCCTTCACTGATACTTCTGCGGTGATGTTCATAGAGCTCAGTAGTCCAACAAGGAACTCCTTTGCGATTGAACCCTGTTCGGCTAGTGAAATTCCTTCAGCCATGGTGCCCTCCTTTGATGGACTCTTTTCTGGTCGTGGTGCTTTTGTTGCGGTTTGCTTGGCTCGACGTGGTGCCTCGTCCTTCTTGTCTTCAGAAGAATTACCACCACGAGGCTTTTCGCCGCGTGGACGGTCGTTACGTGGGCGGTCTTCACGACCACCAGAACGTCGTGATCGCTTCGGGCGTGGTCCTGACGGACGTACTCGAGCTCGCACTCGAGCCTCTCCGCGAACTCGGCCAAATAGACCCTTTGCTGGCTCTTCTAGTACTTCAATTTCTGCATCATCTCTGTGAACCCCTAGGTGAGCAAGTGCTCGTGTAGTGGCCTCTTCGAGTGACGATCCTGTTGTTTCTACCCAATCCATGGGTTACCGCGCCTTTCTTTTCCGCTTCGCTTTGGAGCGAGACTGTTGTTGGGACTTTAAGGTTGAGGGTTTGGTTTCTTCAGCCACTTTTTTGACCGCTCCGGGAATTTCCTTTTCTTGGATCTTGCCTGGGTCAGAAACTCCTGTGCGAAATAGCACATCTTGAGTAATTATGCGAATAACTGTAGAAATAATCATGTACAACACGACGGCTGCTGGAATAACCATGTAGAAGTATGCAAAAAGAATCGGCATAATCTTCTGAAGGGTTTGTTGCTGGCTAGGAACCGAGACGCCTGTTTTCTTGTTTCTATTGGTCATTTGAGCCATCTGGAAGTACTGAAGACCAACTGCGATGGCAACAAACACAAAGAATGGAATCGCCGCACCAGTAGAACCGTGTGCAGAGAAGGGCTTAAGGCTTAAATCCATGCCAAACGACTTGATGTGACCACCGGCGAGAACAATAGCGTCGTGCATCTTTCCGTGGCTTGGAATGTAGCGAGGCTGGGCCACCAACTTGCCGTTTACGAGCACCTCGTTCGAAAGTCCCTTGATAACACTGTAAAGAATGAACAAAAAAGGCGCCTGGAGAAGCATTGGCAGGCATCCGCCAATCGGGTTGACACCGTGCTCCTTGTAGAGCTTCATCATTTCTTCGTTTAGAGCCTGGCGATTCTCCGGTCCTTTGTATTTGACCTGAAGCTTCTTCATTTCTGGCTGGATCTTCTGCATAGCCATCATTGACTTGGTGCTCTTAACGGTAAAAGGCGTCAAAACTCCCATAATTACTATGGTCAGCATCACAATGGCGAAGGCGTAGTTCGGGATAATCCCGTAGAAAAAGGCCATTAACCAACCAAAAAGGCTGAATACTGGCTGGAAAATGCTACTAATTGAGTGGAAAAGACTCTGCATTATTTGCTACTCCTTGCTTTCTTTGCTTCAGGAACCAGGTCCACACCATGTGGGCCCAGGGGACGACAACGACTAATTCTCTTGGTTGATAGTGCAATGCCATGCCAAAAACCATGTATTTCAATAGCTTCGTAGGCATACTGAGAACATGATGGGTAGAAGCGGCACGGTGCAATTCGCCCAGCGGTGAGTTTTTGATATGACCTGATTGTGGCCAACAGGGCTCGAGCTGCGAGGTTGCTCTTAGCTACGGGCGCCACAGCGCTCAAGTGCTTGTGTGAGATGGTTTCTAAGTTCGTCATAGGTGATCTTTCCGGTCTCAAAACCACATTTGATCAGGTATATTCCTGATTGTGGCGGAGGGGACAGTTCGTCAAATAGTGCTCTGAGGCGGCGGCGAATTTGGTTGCGAACAACCGCATTGCCCACCTTCCGGCTGATTGCAAATGCAACATCAACAGCTGTTGACCCAGGGGAGTTAACTACGAAACTTATTCGCAGTGGTCCGCTTTGCCCACGACCTGTTGGGTTTGCAAATAAAGCAAACTGCCGTCGGGAACTAACCCGACCAGGCACAACTAACTCAAACCGTCAATGAGTGACGGCCCTTGTTACGGCGGGCCTTTAGGATGGAACGGCCGGCACGTGTGCGCATACGAGCACGGAAACCGTGTGTCTTTGCCCTTTTTCGTGCATTTGGCTGGTAAGTACGCTTCATAAAATCCTCTTCTAAAACTATATTGATGCGCTTCGCGGTACCCCCTGGGGGTCGCTGGCGCGCTACTGGGAACAATCTTACCTGATGGAGCAACCTCCCCCGGCGGGGGTTCGAAATTGCGTGTATGGTGACTCTCCCCACCTGCATGGAGTCAAAAAGTGCTTGTGGATAATGTCAGTTGTGGTCTGTGGAGGAAAAAATGCAAAGTGGTGAGGAGATCTGGTCAGCCCTTCGTGACTCCTTACGTAGCAGTGCTTCTGAGGCTGTTTGGTCAGCTGGACTTAACAAACTTTGCCTTGTGGATTATGCAAACGGTGAGCTGATTATTGGTGCACCAAACCAAATTCAACTCCAGCGCGTTCAACAGCGCTACCTACCTTTCATAACCGAGCAAGCTCGTGAGCTTGCGGGCTCTGAAATTCAAATCTTGCTCACATTGAGCGATGTTGACGTCCTTGACCGCGACGATGCTCCGGTTGCTGAGCCAACAACCCCCGCTCCAACAATTTCTTTCTCACCAAGTATTGACAGACCTGCTCGCCTCGACCCTGGAATGACATTTGATTCTTTTGTTCCTGGATCATCAAACCGTTTGGCTTTCGCCGCTGCGCAGTCTGTTGCAGAAACACCCGGTCGTGCTTACAACCCTTTGATGATCTATGGGAACTCAGGGCTAGGGAAAACCCACTTATTGCACGCAATTGGCAACTATGTACAAGAGAACTACCCGGGGCGAAAAGTTTTGTATGTCTCCACCGAAACATTCCTTAACGACTTCATTCGTGCTATTCAAACTCGTACTCAGTTAGCGCTTCACGAGCGCTACCGCGAGAACGATGTTTTGTTAATTGATGACATTCAGTTCATGGAAACACGCGGGGAAACATTCCACGAGGAGATCTTCCACACGTACAACGCACTACATGGTGAGGGTAAGCAAATTGTTCTCACATCAGATCGTTCCCCTAAGGATCTTGCTGGACTACAAGACCGTTTTCGTAGCCGCTTACTTCAAGGACTTGTAACTGAGATTGACCAACCAGACCTTGAAACAAGAATTGCGATTCTGAGGTCTAAATCTGAACGCGAGGGAATTGACCTGCCAACCGATGTCGCGGAGTGGATTGCTCACCGAGTTAGAGACAACATCCGTGAGCTCGAGGGGTCAATCACAATGCTTCGTGCTTTTGCCAACCTTCGCCAAGAACCCATCTCTTTAGAGCTCGCCAAAACCCATCTGACCAACCTCGGCCAAGAACAGGTTGTTTTGAAGCCTGAAACCATCCTTTCTGTGGTTGCCGACTTTTATGGACTTTCGGTTGAAGATGTTCGTGGTTCTAAGCGTCTACGACCATTGGTCCACGCCAGACACGTTGCTATGTATTTAGTCCGAGACCTACTTAACAACTACTCATATCCGATGATCGCCAGAATTTTTGACGGCAGAAACCACACAACCGTTATTAGTGGTGTGGAGAAAATTAAAGAACAGCTTGCGGTAAACGCTGAGGTTCTTGCAGAAGTCAATCAACTAAAACGACGTTTACAAGGGGAGGGTCGCGATTAGTTTGTGGACAACTTGGGTTTCTTCTTGTTGTTTACACGTTGGTTAGTGTCACTCAGTCCACATAACTTGAAGGTTGAGTTTTGAAGGTTGAGAGAATTAGTAACAAGTATGTGTGTTGTTGTGTGTTTAGTTAATCAATTACGACCAGGTAGTTTGAGAAGTTATACACATATCCACAGACCTACTACTAGTAGTACTTTTAAATATATAAATCCACACCGTAGTCTCAGTAGTAACGAAAGGTAGTCCTATGAAGTTCAAGTCAGAGCGCGACATTCTCGTCGAAGCCCTCGCCGCTGCGAGCAGAGTTGTAGCAACACGTCTCATCGGGGCATCGTCTGGAATCCTTCTAAACCTCAGCGGTAACCAGCTCACTGTTACTGGTACAGATCTAGACATCACAGTTCGAACCACCGTTGATGTAATTGGTGGGGAAGATGGATCAATGGTTGTCCCAGCACGTCTCATTGTCGACGCCGTTCGTTCCCTTGAAGCAGGTGCAGTAACTGTTAGTGGAAGTGAAGAAAATATTGAGGTCTCATTAGGACGTGCGAAGTTCTCACTTCGAACATTCGCAGTTATGGACTACCCAAAACTTCCACCCATTAGTGGTTCTGTGACAAACATCGCAGCAACCGACCTAATTAACGGACTTAACCAAGTTGTTCGAGCTGCCGCTAATGATGACGCTCGACCACTACTCACGGGTGTTTTGTTTACAACCGAAAACGACGCCCTTCGACTAATCGCCACCGACTCATATCGACTCGCTGTTCGAGATGTTCCTGGTGTTAAAGGGTTTGGTGGGCACCACGACCTCTTAGTCCCAGCAAGAGCTCTACAAGAATTACAGCGCGCTGCCGCTTCTCTTGGGCCAGACGCAGAAATTGGGGTAACACTCAACGATTCAGAAATCTGTTTCATTGTGGGACAAACAAACATTTCCTCAAGGCTTATAGATGGAAACTACCCATCTGTTCTTCAGTTGATCCCAGCTAGCTACCCAAACCAACTCCGAATCGCAAAAGACACCCTCCTCACCTCTCTTAAGAGAGCAAAGTTGCTCGCGAAGGATTCAACCTCGTCAGTACGTTTAACCACCAAAGACAAAGGGCTTGAGATCCGAACACAAAGTCACGACACTGGTGACATCGAAGACAATGTTGATGCTGATTACTCAGGAGAAGAAATCACCATCGCATTCAACCCAAGTTTTCTCATTGACGGAATCGAAGCTGTTCCGGGCGATGAAATAATTCTAGAAATGTCCGACTCGGTTCGTCCGGCGATGGTCCATGGTGTTGAAGACACACGTTTTCGTTACCTGTTGATGCCTGTTCGCGTTCAATAAGTTTCGAGATTGCCGTGGGGCTGCACGAACTCACACTTCGAAACTTTCGCACTTTTAAAGAGTTACGTCTAGAACCAGATGTTGACGCAGTAACTGTTTTTCTTTCACCAAACGGCACAGGTAAAACTTCCGTCCTCGAAGCGGTCTACGCACTCGCAACAGCACAATCGTTTCGAACATCGTCTGCTCATGACATGATTCGAACAAATGAAACACAAAGTGAAGTTCACGGCGTCTTGTTTCAAAACGATCGCCGCGTGCAGGTTGACCTCACTATTAGCAAGGGCCTAAAAAACACAACCAAAAAAATGTTGATCAACGGCAACAAACCAAAATCAAGAATTGAACTTGCTGATGTTTTACCAATAACAATTTTCACCCCTGAGGGTGTTGGGATAGTCCGTGAAAGCCCAGAAAACAGAAGGACTTTCTTAACTGGTGTGATTGAAGACAAAGAACCTAAAACCGCAGTGTTGATGGAACGCTTCAACAAAATTTTGAAACAACGTAATGCCTTGCTGTATGCATTTGATGGACAAACACCATCAACATCACAAAAAAACGAACTCGATACCTGGAGCTCGGACTTTATTGATGTCAGCAACGAGGTGCTTGAAGTAAGAGAAAAAACTATCGCCCAACTTCTCCCACTGGTTCAACATTTTTATGAAGAGCTTTCTGAGTCGACAACCCCAATAGGTGTTAGTTATGAACGTTCATGGATTGGTGATCTTTCAGACGCTCTCACCAAGTCGTTAAGCGACGATCTATATCGTCGGCACACAGCTGTTGGTCCACACAGAGACGACATCATGCTTTCTATCAACACAAGAGATGCGCGTCGCCAAGCATCACAAGGTGAACAACGCTCGATTGCACTCGCACTTCGTCTTGCCGGACATAGCCTCGTAAAACAAGAAAGAGGAATAGAACCACTCCTTCTCCTCGACGATGTTTTTAGTGAGCTTGATCCACTTCGAAGCAACCGATTGCTTCAACTGTTACCAACAGGACAAACACTGGTGACAACTGCGTCGCCGTTGCCACACGGAATGAACCCTGCTGTGGTGATTGATGTAACGAAGGTTGTGTAGTGGCACGATTTAACGAGCAACCAAAAACAATTGGCGACCTTCTCAACACTGTTGCCGGACGTCTTCGAAAAGTGGACATCCGCGCGATTGATCAAATTCGTGAACTGTGGCCAAGCATTGTTGACCCAGTCCTTGCACAGAACTGTCGACCCGAGTTCATCAAAAACGGCGTTTTGTTGATCACTGTCCCATCAGGGGCGTTCGCACAGAGAATTTCGAGCGAAACCAACACCATTTTGGAGGGTTTTTTACCCCTCGGAGAGAGCGCTCCAACAGCCCTTCGAACAGTGCTCGAAAGTAAGTAAAAAACCTTGTGAAATAAGGCGTTTAGGTGCCTTAAACGCGCACAAATGTCACACCTTCTCGGGTAGGATTATGGGGTCCCAAAATAACTTGGTGACGGCGTCAAAACGCCTGAATTTCTACCGAAAGGATGCCTCTGTGGCCGAGAAAAGTAAGGGGTCCGCTAGCTACGGAGCAAGCGATATCACCGTTCTCGAGGGTCTTGAGCCAGTTCGTGTCAGACCAGGTATGTACATCGGCTCTACGGGCCCTGCAGGGCTTCACCACCTCATCTGGGAGGTTGTAGACAACGCGGTTGACGAAGCCATGGCTGGCTACTGTTCGCGCATTGACGTGACAATCCTGGCCAATGGCAGTGTTCGAGTGAGCGACGACGGCCGAGGAATCCCAGTCGACGAACACCCACAGTACCCAGGCAAGTCCGCTGCAGAAATTGTTCTTACTGTTCTTCACGCCGGAGGAAAGTTTGGTGGCGAAGGCTACAAAGTTTCTGGAGGACTTCACGGTGTAGGTGTGTCAGTAGTTAACGCACTTTCAACAGAACTGATTCTTGAAATCGATCGCAATGGCGATCACCACCAACTTGTTTTCAAAAATGGTGGAAAACCATCTGGAAAAATAAAAGTAACAGGCAAGGCTCCTAAGGACCGAACCGGAACAA
>JBAWYN010000010.1:0-23645 GCA_037143535.1 Acidimicrobiaceae bacterium
TGCACCAGTCATCAACTAGTTCAGCGAGGCTCGCATCTTTGCGGTACCCAGTGCCACCAGAACCATTGAGTTTGTAGATCTCAGCAACTGCATCTGTTTGGAAGTCATAGCTGAGGCCACTCGTGTGCGTTAAGAGGTGCTGAATTGTGACCTGACTCTTTGCTGGTTCAGTCTTGGGGTCCTGGGCGGTACCGCCAATGAGAACGCGACTTTCTTTCAGTGAATCAATCCATTTGCCGGCAGGATCATTGAGGTCAAAGAGTCCTTCTTCGTGCAACATCATCACGGCAACCGCCGTGACAGCTTTGGTCATTGAATAGATTCGCCAAATTGTGTCGTCGGTTACTTCAAGTCCTTCTTCACGATTACGGTGACCGCCACTACCGGTCCAGACAAGTTCTCCACCGCGCGACACAGTTGCGAGCCAGCCGCTAAGTCGTTGATCGGTTACGTATTTATTGAAGTGTGTTTTGATTCGCTCAAGTCGAACTTCATCAAATCCAAGTGATGCGGGGTCGATTTGAACTTCGAGTTTTGACATTATTTACCCAATCCATCTAGTGCTTTGCGTAGAGCGTCAAGTGCGCTGATTGCACTGTACGCGCGAATTCGTGCTCGGTCTCCAGGTAGGCGAAGCGCAACGTGAGAGACCTTGTCACCAATAGCAATGCCGACAAAAACCGTCCCCGCGGGGTGACCATCTTGTTCATCAGGACCAGCCACACCAGTCACGCTGAGTCCAACATCGGAACCGAGCAACTTGGCAGCGCCAACAGCCATTGCTTCTGCAGCTTCTGGGCTCACCACTGGACCAACTGGGACGCCCAAGACGTCGAACTTGACTTCAGATGCGTAGCTCACAACACCACCACGGAACCACTTTGAGGCACCAATGACATTGACGAGTCGACTCGCAATGAGCCCACCAGTCACTGATTCAGCAACTCCGAGCGTTAAGTCTTTGTCCACGAGCCGAGTTGCAATTGCGTGTTCCATGGTTTCATCGTCCACGCCAAAAATGATTTCACCGAGCTTGGCGTTGATGATGCTTCGAATCTTTACTTCTTCTTCAGCTATGAGTTCTTTAGCGTGCTCTGCACTATCGCCTCTGGCGGTGATGCGAACTTTGATGCCTTCGATTCCTGATGCGAGGAATGCAATGGTGAGCCGCGAATTGTCATCAAGTGACGAAAGCTCATCGCCAATTGCTTCTGCGAGTCCAGATTCACTCGCCCCCCATGTGCGAAGTACTCGGCTAAGAATTACTGACTCGTTGCCCGCAAGTCGTTCGCGGCGAAGAAGCTCGGGCAAAATTGCTCGCTCGAACATGTCAGTCATTTCGTATGGAACGCCAGGCACCGCGAAAACAACTTTTTGCCCAACGGGACAGATGAGGCCAGGAGCGGTGCCGCGAGTTTGAGGAATGATTGATGCACCCTTTGGAACATCAGCCTGCAACAAGTTGTTCTCGGGCATTTCACGGCCTCGTGAACCAAACATTTTTCTGATCGCTTCAACGATTGCTTCATCACGAATTAGTGGAACGTTCATTACTTCTGCAATTGCAGCTCGAGTGATGTCATCTTGTGTAGGACCAAGTCCCCCGCAGACAATGACTGCGTCAGAGCGTGCAAGCGCTGTGCGAAAGGCCAGAACAATGCGGTCGTGATTGTCACCTACGTGCTGGTGAAAATGAGAGGCAATACCGTTTGCTGCAAGCTGCTCGCCTAACCACTGCGAGTTGGTGTCAGGGATTTGTCCTAGGAGTAGTTCGGTTCCGACTGCAACAATCTCAACACGCATTTAGATCGCCTTTTTGCCGTCCACGTAATATTTCCATCCGGTGTACACCGTCATCAAGGTTGCAATCCAAATGGTGATGAATGCAAGCCAAGTGTGGTGCGCAGTAAATGGAAGTACGCACAGAGCAATTGCTAGGTCCTGCACGAATGTTTTCCATTTTGCAATTTGACTTGCTGGAATGGAAATTCCCTTCTTCGACGCTTTCGATCTATAGATACTCATCCACATTTCACGCAACGTAATAATCACAGCGGGCGCGATGAAGAAGTTGAGGTGATGACCTCTTGAAACGATGAGCGCGTAGAGACTTCCTAGAACAATGATCTTGTCCGCGAGAGGATCTAGGAATGCTCCTGAAGTTGTTGTGCCGTGCCGTCTGGCGACAATGCCATCGAAATAGTCAGACGCCGCGGCGAGAGCACCAACAAGAGAGGTCCACCAATTAATTCGGTGAGCAATGAGTAGGTAGATGAAGAGTGGGGCGACAACGATGCGAAAGCTTGTCATCAAGTTCGCCGGTGTTAGTAGCGCAGTCGGTCCGTAGCTTTTCTTCTCGCTGCTCATAGCTGCACTGCCTCCAGGTCCGTTCCATGGCTCGCCACAATTTCAACTTCAACCATGGAGCCAACGTTAAGTGATGAATCGACCATCACAATGCCATCAATTTCAGGGCACTCTCTGACACTACGTCCAATGCCGGGTGCGTCAATGAGCAGACGTTGGCGAGTACCCACGAGTGCATCTCGGCGTCGTGCGGTAATTGCGTCTTGGAGTTCGCTGACTTCACGCAGGCGCTCTAAGGCCAGCTCATGAGGAACTTGGTCTCCAAGTCCATTCGCATGAGTGCCTTCTTCTTTGGAGAAGGTAAAAAAGCCGGCCCAGTCAAGTTGTGCCGCTTCAATAAATTCGAGCAGTTCGCGCTGGTCGTCTTCAGTTTCACCCGGGTAGCCAAGAATGAACGACGAACGAAATGTGGCATCTGGATCAGCAGAACGGATTGCAGCGATTCTCTCTAAGAAGCGGTCCCCGTCGCCCCAGCGCTTCATGGCACGAAGCATGTGACGCGATGCGTGCTGCAATGAAAGGTCGAAGTACGGAACGCCAGTTTCAAGAATTGTTTCAATGAGTCCACTAGTAAGACCCGATGGGTAGAGATACAAGAGGCGAACTCTTTCAACTTCCTTGCTGAGTGCCTTGGTGAGATCAATGAGGGGTTGCGTTCCACCTTCATCAAGTACTTCAACAGCTTCGCCAAGTGCGGCGCGACGACGGTCGTGTCCCCAGCTCGCAAGGTCTTGGGCGATGAGAACGATTTCTTTTGCTCCACCATCAACGAGCGCTCGCGCTTCAGTGAGAATTTCATCAGTAGAGCGAGAACGTTGGTCGCCACGGAAAGTTGGAATCGCGCAGAACCCACAACGACGGTCACAGCCTTCAGCAATCTTCACGTAAGCCCATGGTGCTTTTGATGCGGGGCGAGGAAGATTGAGCAAGTCGAAGGCTGGGGTTGGACGTTTGCGCAGTGCAACAGGAGTTGAAGGAACAATTTGTTCCGTGAGGCTTTCACCGAATCCCGCAACAAGGTCAACTTCAGGAAGTGCTTCAGCTAGTTCATCGCCGTATCGCTCAGCCATGCAACCAGTTACGACGAGGCGGGCATTTCCCAGTTTGCGCTCAGCAAGATCAAGAACGGTTTCAATTGATTCTTCACGAGCGGCTTCAATAAATGCGCAGGTGTTAGCGACAACAAGCTCGGCTTCTTCTGCGCTGTCAGCGAGGGTGTAGCCCTGAGACACGAGAAGTCCTGCGAGCTTGTCAGAGTCCACGTGGTTCTTGGGACAGCCGAGTGTTTCTATCCAGTACCTCAAGCGTGTCTCCTATTGACATAACAACACCGAGCGCTGGGCGCTCGGTGTTAATGGCGGAGAGGGAGGGATTTGAACCCTCGGGCCCGGTTTCCCAGGCCGCATTCTTAGCAGGAATGTGGTTTAAACCGTACTCACCCACCTCTCCCAGCCAGGCCATCTTAGTGAATTTGGGCCGCGGCGAGAAATCGTCCAAAACGCGCCCTACGAACCAGCGTTACACTCATTTCAACATTCAGAAGGGGAACCCCATGCGTTCAATTCGTATTGCTCTAGCCGCAGTTCTCGGTGCATCACTACTCAGTGCCGTGTCACTTGGAGGCGCCAGCGCCACCAGCGCACCAACACTCGACACATGCAAATCAACCATCACTTCACAAGAATTCAAAAAAGGCACGCTCACCGTTGCCACTGACAACCCGGTTTACACACCGTGGTTCGTTGACAACAAGCCAAGCAGCGGCAAGGGTTACGAATCAGCAATGGTGTACGCAATTGCGAATGTTCTTGGAGTATCTAAGAGCAACGTGAAGTGGGTCTCTGTTCCATTCGACTCGAGCTACACCCCTGGCAAGAAGTCATTCGACTTTGACATCAACGAAATCTCTGACACACCAGACCGCGCAAAAGTAGTTACTTTTTCACAGAGCTACTACGACGTGAACCAATCACTCGTTGCACTTAAGACCAGCAAGATTGTTACCAACCACTCACCTGCTGATCTAAAGACATTCCAATACGGTGACCAGATTGGAACTACAGGTCTTGCGTACATCAACACGTACCTCAAGCCAAACAAGCCTGCTCGCGTGTATTCAACACTCGACCAAGCGGTCGCAGCTCTGCAGAGTGGTCAAATTGATGCAATCGCAGTAGACACTCCAACTGGTCAGTACATGGCATCTGCTCAAATCGTTGACAAGAAGAACAAGCCAATCGCAACTCAAGTTGGACAGTTCCCAAGCGTTGGCGAACACTACGGTCTCTTGTTCCAGAAGGACAACCAGCTTGCTGCATGCATCAATGTTGCAATCAGCACGCTTCGGACAAATGGAACATTAAGTGCGCTCACAAAGAAGTGGCTGGGTATTTACACCAGCGTCCCTGCTCTTAAGCCATAAGAATCATGTCGCATGACGCCAGTGCAGTTGCGCTGGAAACACCTACGTTGTTTGTGCCACGCCGCAAACAACTTTTTACTGGTCGTCGTGCAATTGTTGCCAGTGTTTTTTCTAGCCTCTTAATTCTTGGCGCCATTATTGCGGTGTTCTACCTAGCCCCCGGTGGGGCTTCAGTTCGCTATTTCTTTTTTAATCCTCACGAGATGTGGAAGTCATTCACCGGAGATCCAGCCAAAGGGCTTAGCTCAGTGGGAACAGGTATCTTCACCAACATCTGGATGTTCTGTGTCTGTGAAGTCATGGTGTTGATATTTGGACTTCTCATTGCTTGGGTGCGGATGAGTACGTCGGCAGTCTTGTTCCCATTTCGAGTGCTTTCCACGATTTATACAGACTTATTTCGAGGGATCCCCATCTTGCTAGTGATCTTCATGGTCGGCTTTGGACTGCCGGCACTGGGACTTGGGTTTTTGTCATCGCAATCTCCAGCGGTCTATGGATGCATCTCTCTCACCATCACCTACAGCGCCTACGTGGCCGAGGTCTACCGCGCGGGTATCAACTCGGTGCCCAATGGGCAGTTGCTCGCTGCACGGTCTCTAGGCCTTACGAGCTCTGCAACCATGCGACGAGTAATTCTTCCCCAGGCCGTGCGAACAGTTATTCCACCGTTGCTCAACGACTTCATCTCTATGCAAAAAGACACCGCACTGGTTTCAACGCTTGGAGCGATTGAAGCAACTCGTGCCGCCCAGATTTATGCATCGACAGAATTCAACTTCAGTGGTTACGTTGTTGCTTCACTACTGTTCCTGCTCTTAACAATTCCGATGACTCGCTTTACTGATCGTCTCATTGTTAAAGACCGTATGAAACGTTTGGCGGCGTCGCGATGAGTGATGTCGTTCTTGAACTGAAGTCAGTCACCAAGCGCTTTGACGAAAACGAAGTCCTGCGCGGTGTTTCGCTACAGTTACACCGCCATGAAGTTGTCTGTCTGATTGGAGCTTCGGGTTCTGGAAAATCAACTTTGCTCCGATGCGCGAACATGCTCGAAACAATTGACGATGGCGACATTTTGTTATTCGATCAATCGCTTAAAGATCCAAGAATTGATCCCGACTTGGTGCGACGAAATATAGGTATGGTCTTTCAGTCCTACAATCTTTTTCCCCACCTCAGCGTGCTTGAAAACATTTTGCTTGGACCAGTTTTTGCACTTAAGCGAAAGCGCACCGACGTTGTTGATGAAGCGATGTCATTACTTTCACGAATTGGACTTAGTGAAAGAGCAAACGAATTTCCAGATCGACTTTCGGGTGGACAACAGCAGCGAGTTGCCATTGTTCGATCACTGGCTATGCAGCCAGCCCTGCTGCTACTTGATGAAGTTACGAGCGCCCTTGACCCAACGCTCATTGGTGAAGTTCTCGACCTACTACGCGACCTCGCTGGCAGTGGCACCACAATGTTGATCGCCACCCACGAAATGGGCTTTGCTAAGGATGTTGCACATCAAGTTGTGTATCTCGATAAAGGTGTCCTCGTAGAACAAGGAACTCCTCAACAGATTTTCTCTAACCCGCAGCACGAAGCGACGAGAAAGTTTTTAGAGCGCGCTTAAGAAGCTTGCGCTTTTACTTCTGGTAGTTCCACAAGAAGGTCAAAGAGTTCTTTGTCGCGGTCCCAGGTGAGGTGTTCGCGTACGTCATCAAGTTCTAACCACACAAGTTCATCAACTTCATCGTTGGGAATAAATTCAACTTCTTCCGCGGCCATGAGGTAGTAAGCGACAATTTTTGACTTGCCTTTGCGGTGAATGTAGTTCGTTGAACCAATGAATCGAATTACTTCGCACTTCATTCCAGTCTCTTCTAAGACTTCGCGAATTGCTGCTTGCTCGAATGTTTCACCCTCGTCGAGTTTGCCCTTCGGGAAAGTCCAGTCACCGCGAGATTCACGGTAAATACAAGCGACTTCCACTCGACCGCCGAGGACAGTACGGGTAATGATGCCACCCGCAGCCCGAATGAGGTCATCAGGTGCATCCTTTGGGATTACTAGTTCACCGCTCAAGATCTGCACACAGACAAAGGTAGATGAAAACTCTTTGAACCAATGGCATTAGAAGATGAATTTATGATGAACGCCACCTACGTAGAGTAGTAAAGATGTTTGCCACCACCGCACCGCTACTTGTTCGCCTCGCCGTCTTTCTCGGCATTGGCATCGCGGCAGGAATTTCGAATGGCATCGCGGGCGGAGGAACTTTCCTCACCTTTCCTACATTGCTCGGCATGGGCATACCATCGCTCGTTGCGAATGTTTCTTCAACCGTCGGGGTCGTGCCTAGTTACATCGGCGGCATCAGAGGATTCAAGAATCAGCTCAAAAACCACGGAAAGCTCGTTCGCTCCACACTTCCCTACTGTTTTTTAGGTACAGGTGCTGGTTGCACATTGTTGCTGACTGGTTCATCAGCGACGTTTTCCAAAGTTGTTCCTTACCTTATTGGCTTTGGAACAATCATTTTCGCTTGCGCTCCAATAATTACTAAGCGGCTAAGCCACATTGAGCATGACCACGTTGGGCGCAAGTGGACATTCTTTATTGGGATCTTTCTCATTTCTGTTTACGGCGGTTACTTCGGTGCTGGCCTCGGAATTTTGTTGCTGGCAGTGATGGCGGTTTCACTCCCATTTGAAATGCAAGAACTTCAAGGACTTCGCAATCTCTTGTCAATCATCATTAACGCCATGGCCGCGACAGTATTTCTTATTCGAGGTCATTTGAACTGGACAGCCGTTTCAATGCTGCTCATTGGAACACTTATTGGTGGGATCATTGGGACTTTCTTTATTAAAAAAGTTTCGCCAAACGTTGTGCGCGCAATCATTGTGGTTATTGGTGGCGTAACAACAATTCATCTGATTCTAAAAGCCAAGTAGACATTTCCTACTTAATTGGTAGGATATAGAGATGAAGCAATTCTTCTCTTTCCCTAATCCCGTAAATGACGCTGCGGCGCGAACCGTTGCCCTTGGCGTTGTAGCAATGTCCGTGGTTGCATTTTTTACCAACGCCTCATGGATCCTCATCCCACTCACGTACGGATTCCTGGCACGAGTGATCGCCGGACCAACAATTTCTCCTCTTGGACAATTTGCAGTTCGCGTCAGCGGCCCTCGTATCAAGGCCTGGCAGAAATTCGTTCCAGGCCCACCTAAGCGCTTCGCCCAAGGCATTGGTGCAGCATTGAGCGTCACCGCTTCAGTGGTTTGCTTAAGCGCAGGATGGTCAGCTGCAAAATGGATCCTGCTGCCACTCATTGTCGCAGCGTCCCTGGAAGGATTCCTCGGCTACTGCCTAGGCTGCACAATCTTTGGCTGGCTGATGAAGGCGGGTGTAATCCCGGAGTCCATTTGTGTTGAATGTGCAGACCTTTCTAAGCGCTACGCCGCCGCTGGATACCCCCAGAATTAAGAATTTTCTAACACTTATTTGAAAATTTACCTAGTTCTGAAAACATTGGCCTCAAGGTTTCCTAGGCTGTCACCATGCAACATTTAAGAGTTCGTCTCCTACTTCCTGCTGTCGCACTGTGCCTGGCACTGGTGGCACTTATGTTGCCCGCCGTGAGCGCAACTGCTGCTCAGCCTCGTGTGCAAGTTGCGAGTGGCGCGCCAATTCCTGAGACATATTCAATTGTCCCAGTTACCATCAACACAACGTTCGATGTGGCGCTCGCTCAGCCCAACAAGCAAGCACTAAATGATTTCGTCGCCAGCCTTTCGGACCCCGCTTCGCCAAATTACCGTCACTACCTAACCACGCAACAATTTGCCCAGCGATTTGGTGCAACCGACACCACAGTCCAGGCAGTTAGTTCGTACATGAAGAGCTTCGGTCTTAGCGTTACTTCACTTTCTGCTGGACGTGTGTTGCTTCACGTGAGTGGAAGCACCAACAACATCGCTCACGCGTTTGAAGCAAATGTTGTAACTGTTCGCTCATCTTCAGGAGAGCTTGGCGCACAGTTCACCAACCATGCCACGCTCCCCGTAAACATCGCTCAGCAGATTCAAGGCATCTACGGACTTTCGACAGTTGTTCCAAAGACACGTCACCTTCTTCACGCCAGCGCAACTTCAGCACCAAGCACGTGCTCCAGTGCGCAGGCCGGAGCATCATCTTCGAGCACCACACCTAATTCACTGGGTGGCTACACACTGCAACAACAAGCCTCACTGTACGGATTTAGTGGTGCTTATGCCGGGGGAAATGTTGGCACTGGCCAAATCATTGGTGTGTACGAACTTGGAACATACAATCCTGCTGACCTCAACGTGTTCTTTAACTGCTACGGACTTTCACCATCAATCACCAATACCAACATTGACGGAGGAGCCACTGGTGGCTACTCCGACGAAGCAACACTCGACATTGAACAAGCCGCTGGACTCGCACCAGGTGCAAAAATTCAGGTGTACACGGGTCCAAATAGCTCGAGTGGATCTGGACCACTTGACGTGTACCAAGCAATCGCTGATGACAACACCGCAACAGTAGTGACTACATCATGGGGCGACTGTGAAGTTGACCCCGCCAATAATCCAAGCACTGAGCAAGTTATTTTTCAGCAGATGGCAGCTCAGGGCCAAACAGTGCTGAGCGCTTCTGGTGACAACGGTTCGTCAGACTGTCACGGCATCACCACCAACTCTCCAGCTGTTGATGACCCTTCTTCGCAACCTTACGTAACAAGTGTGGGTGGGCTAACGGTAAACAACATCAGCCCACTAAATCAAACTGTATGGAACTCCAATGGTGGTGGAGGTGGTGGTGGTGTTTCACAAGTTTGGTCACGACCAACATGGCAAAAAACATCTGGTGCGACTGCGTCACAGACAATGCGCATGGTTCCTGATTTGTCGGTAATGGCGGACCCCAATACTGGATTCATTCAGTACTTCACTGGGTCCAACAGTGGTGTCGTTGTTTGTCACCGTAACTGTTCCAGCGGTTGGAGCAGCATTGGTGGGACCTCAATTGGATCACCTCTTATGAGCGCGCTCGTTGCCGTTGCCGCACAAGCCTGCGGCGTTTCAAGACTCGGATTCATAAATCCAACGCTGTATCAAATGAGTGCAGCGGGCATTGGATTCATTGACGTGACAACCGGGAGCAATGACCTCTTTAGTACCGGAAGTTACAGCGCAGGAACTGGCTACGACTTAGCGTCAGGACTTGGAAGTCCTAATGGCGCAGCCTTCATCAACGGTCTCTGTCCACCAAAAGTAAGTGCAGCGAAGAGTTCTTTAGTAGCTGGGTCAACCTCGGTCGCCGTTGGAACTGACGCCACGGTGACATTGACGCTGAAAGATGTGAACGGTAATCCAATTATTAATTATCCAGTTGCCGTGACTGCAAAAGCATCTGATGGTGCTGTGGTTCTTAATGGAGACGCAACAACTGCAACTTCGAGTGGTAACGCCACTGACACGGTGACAACTGGCATTGATGGCACTGTTTCTTTTGACGTTTCAAGTACCACACCTGGAACTATTACTGTGAGCGCCACAACAGCTGGCGTGACGCTCGGCTCAACAACAATTGCTATGACTGCAGCTGCACCTGGAGTGCCAACAATCAGCAAACTAAAGGCACTCGTTGGAGGATTCTCACTAACAGTGACTCCACCTTCATTAGGATCGATAACTAGTTATCAGTACTCAATTAATGGTGGCACCACATGGGTGAGTTTCACCTCAAAGGGAACCGTTAGCGTTTCTAAGCTCGCGAAGTCCAAGCTCTACAGCGTGATTGTTCGAGCCGTTGGTGTTGGCGGAACGGGTAAGGCTTCAGCACCTAAATCTGTCGTCACACTTAAGTAGCGACGACTAGGTGCGCACGTTGTGAACACGCTGCGAGACTGGTTTTTTGGACCGACCAACCTAGACTTATTCGTGGTGCAAGCCCGAGAACTACCGGGTAGACACCCCATCGAAGGGTGCGAGTGAAGTTTCAACAGTTACGAAAGATGGCCAATGCCGTGGTTGCTGGAACCGTATTGGCGGCGCCGCTCTCTCTCGCAACCATCACTTCAAAGACTCCTGGTCAACAGCTCTACGAGTTCGTTAATACTGGATCTGGGCCTCTCCCCTGGAACGCAATACCCTTCGGGCCAGCCATCAATAACACTCCAATGCTTGGAGGTCCTCACTCGGTGAGCGCGAATGGTGCATCAGCAATTTCATTTCGAACTACGTCGAATCAAATTGGCCTCTACGCACAAAATGCGAATGCCACAAATACTTGGGCCAATGTCTCTACACAGGTTTCAACGCAACTCGCCCAAAGTGACCCAATTCCATTCTTCGATCCAAGTGGTGAAGTGGACATTCTTTATGTCGGGGCAAACAGTCACCTTATTCTCCTGGCGCACGCCTATAACAAGGGGCCACGTGGTGCGAACGTTGCACTCGCAACTGCAGCGTACAAAGTTATTGACTTAACAACATTGACTGGTCAGTCAGCCGCGAATGGATTACCAAGTATTCAAATGAATGGACTCAATGGTTTCATTGTTTTCAGGTCTTCAACAAATCACATGGATGCTCTTAACGTGTCTTGGTCCCAGGGCAATTCAACTCCCACTCTTAGTGGACCACTGGCTGACGTGACGCTCTTAAGCGCCACTTCCTCAACCATTGTTGATCCAATTGCACTAGCAACTTCCACGCCGTCTTTCGTAACACTCAACGCCGCTGGACAGCTTCAACTCTTTAGCGCCAGCGCTACAACGTGGTCGGTTCAGAACATAAGCACCCTCACGACGGCGCCAGCTTTAAGTGGAACACTCAGCACCATTTCTTCGTCTACCACGACGTATGTTGGCGCACTTTCAACTTCAGGTGAAGTGCAACTCTTCAGCCAGCGCACGGAGACTTCATCCAGCGCCGCGTCGACATGGAGTCTTTTGAACGTAACGACCGCGGCAACTAACTCTCCTCCACTGACCGGTGCTCTCTACATGGGGATTATTGGGACGCAGATAACCATTGCTGGCGAAGCGCAGAACTGGGGTGACTTATTTGTCTTCAACAACACTGTGGGCAGCTCAACCTGGACTTCAACCGACGTCTCGGTGACAGCAGGTAGTTCTGCGCGCACCGTTGGCCCCGTTATTGCTGGCATCACCGTTGGTTCAGTACTCAACCTTTTTGCAGCCGGAATTGATTCACCACCTCCCCAAGGTGTGGGGCTGTACGCAATTCCATCAAAGAACTATGCGTCAGCCATCAGCAGTGGGTGGCCAATCTTGAGTGTCACGGGTGGACTTGGAACTATGGCCTCACCGTGGGTGGGCTTCACCAGTGCAAAGAGTGTTGCCACGTCACCTGACTACATTCTCGGTAAGGCAATTTATGATTCGCATAAAAGAGTCACGTGGTTGACATTTTGGACGGTGAGTGGACCAACCGGTTCAGAACCAGTGATTGCATCCACGTATTACACCCATGGTTACGCCGCTGGCGCATGGGTAGCCACCCAAGTCGATGCGTATCGCGGCCTCGGCCTTGGTCTAAAACCCGACTGGGTGATTTTTGATCCTGAAGGTTATCCAGATAATCACTCAGGTCTTGACGCACCAGCCGGAGCATCACCTTCGGTGATAGCAAAGTACGCAACATTTTGGACAGCAATGAACAAGGGCTGGGTCGATGGGTTGGCATCAATTGATCCAACGCTCAATCCTGGTGTCTACGCGTCAATGAGCGAATACCGCAACTACAACCTCAGCACACTCAACTTGCCAGTTTTCGAAGCAGTTGCATTTTCCATGGGTGGCACAAAGCCACCAGTAAAGATCAACGGCTCGAGCGGTAGCAACGTACGTGGCTACATTGCCTTTAGTGCAGTATGCACCCCGGCCACAGTTCTGCATTCTGAGATTGCAACATTCTCTACGCCGCCGTGGGTTGCGCAGTTCAATACGTTGCAATTCAATGCCGGCGTGTACTGCCCACCGGCGTAGGCGTAGTGTAAAACCATGAGCGACAACGAAACTTCTTCAGAAAAGCCGCAGGATCTATTACAGCGACTAAAGACGTACACCCAGCCGTTGGTTGATTCAGTTGATTCAAAACTTCGCTCACAAGTTGACGGGCGAGTTGATCAAAAAGTTGAAGAAATTCTAAAAGACCGACTCGCCGTTCTTGAGCGCGCGGTGGCAGATCTGGCTAGATCCGTAAAGGAAATCGAAGACCGACTTAAGTAGGTCTTAGCGGTTTCGACGTTCGCGGTCACGGCGAAACGTGAAGCGAATGGTCAGCACGCAGAGAACCACAAGTGCGACAATAAAAATTGAAAACAGGACTATAAACACAAGTCCACGCTAGGTCGTGTTACACCCTTGCGCAAGAGTATGGCCATGACAATCTTGGCCCCCAGCTCCCCACTCTCAGCAATTGAAGCGTTGCGCGGCGATAAAACCAAGCGTCCACTGAGTGATTTGTCTAGCGCCAGTGGCCTCAGAGCTCAGTTAGAAGACGGCATCTACTCAATTATGGGTAAGGCGAGCCCACTGACCCCGCTAGTAGTGCGTTCATCATCCCTTCGCCAAAACCACAACACCATTGACATCCAGCAAGCTTCTTTAAGTTTGTTTCGAGGAATTTTGGTTACGCAAGTTCTTCGCTTACTCAGCGTTGGTGTTGAAGTGACTGACCCGTTTAGCGAAGCACTTAGTGCTTGGCGATGCGAGAAGTCAGGTACCGATCTGGTTCGCTCTTTTAATCAGTTAGACAAGGAACAAGTTGCTCGCCTCGAGGCAGACGTCAACGCACACGCCAGCACCCTGAAGCGCTCGTTGGGCGTTGTTAGTGCGACCTGGATGCCCAGGAGTTGTGTCCGTGCTTCACAACGTTTTGCTGGGGGACACGTATTGCTCTTTGATGTGGTGGACCTAATGGTTGGATCAACAACTAGCAAGTTCGCAAGTGTTGCATTGTTTGACGTCACCACTTCCCCGCTCGACGCTGGAGCCGAGCGCACAATGAGGTTTCACGCGCTCATGCAAACTCTCAAAACATCAGTCGTGCCGCTTCGAACATCAATATTTTCAAGTGCCACTGGTGAACTCTGGACGAGTGACGTCGATTACGAACTTCTTTCGAGAAGTGTTGATGAAGTACTCAGCACTCTCAATGACATGTGGAAGTACGTATGAGCACTCTGATTCACCGTCGCAACACAGTTCAAAACATTAATGAACTTATTGCCAGCGCACCTATGACCAGTTCGCAACTTACGAATGATCATCGAGCTTCACTCAGCGCACGCTTTCGAGCTGTGAACGCAACGTCAAATCGAAGAATAGATGCATGGATGGTTGAACAAGCGGGAAAACCATACGATCCTTTTCACTGGACACCACAAATTGCCCGACGTGTTTTGGGAACGAATGCTCTTCGACGTAGTACTACTCGCAGTGACCTTTCACTCAGTCAAGCAGTCCGTGACGAATTAGCAGATCACTTACTTCGATCAACAGCTGGCTACACGCAGAGCGGTTCGCTCTCATACTGGTTGTCAGGGCTCTCTCACGCTTCACTCGGACTCGTATGCGCAGAAGCAGTTTCATGGGCCACAACTACGCATGAGGTGCTCCAAGGCATTGAGCGCCCTTGGCAACTTGCACAAAGTGACGCGTACTACGACGTCTCGGCAGCTCGAACGTCTCTTCGTGGGAGACGAGACATTGTCATCAAACATGATGAGCAGCGAGTCGTACTTCGTCTTAGAGCGGGCTCACCGGGAAAGAGTTCTGGTCCGGGACTGCGCTGTGACCTCACAATTGATGCCTTGGCAAGCCCCACTGGCGCTGCGGCATCTCGCTTTATTGGAGTCTGGCCAGATGCTGGTGTTTGTCTAAGTGTCGACGGCACAATGGCTGATCTTCGGGCAGGGGCAAGGGATTTGGTTCGAACTGCAGTCGTCCAGCAGCGAGGCCAAATGCTCAAAGCGGCCTAAACATCGAGCCTTCACGTTGGCCTAGTAGCGTAGTTAGGCCATGACACTACGTTCTTCCATCCGAAATGTTGCAATTATCGCCCACGTTGACCACGGTAAGACCACTTTGGTCGACGCCATGCTTCGACAGACCGGGTCCTTCACCGCTCACGAGGAACTCACCGACCGAGTCATGGACTCTGGCGACCTCGAGCGCGAAAAGGGAATCACCATTCTCGCGAAGAACACTGCCGTTAAATGGAACGATCTAACCATCAACATCATCGACACACCTGGTCACGCCGACTTTGGTGGCGAAGTTGAGCGTGGGCTTGCAATGGTTGACGCAGTGGTTCTCCTGGTGGACGCTGCAGAGGGCCCACTCCCACAGACTCGATTTGTTCTTCGCAAAACTCTTGAAGCTCGTCTACCTGTTGTTCTCCTCATTAATAAGGTTGACCGCCCTGACGCTCGTATCTCTGAAGTAGTTACAGAAGTTGAGAACTTGTTTCTTGACCTTGACGCCGATGACGACCAGATTTCATTCCCGATCCTTTACGCGAGTGCTCGCCAAGGTTGGGCATCACTTAACGTTGAAGATACTTCAGGTGACTTAACGCCACTCTTCGAAACAATTCGTGACAGTGTTCCAGCCCCTGAGTACACCGAAGGACACGGACTGCAAGCATTAGTTTGCAACCTTGATGCTTCGCCATACCTCGGACGTCTTGCGCTTTGTCGCATCATCAACGGAACACTCGTACGCGGACAACGTGTTGCGTGGTGCCACCTTGACGGAACCATTGAATACGCAAAAGTTGCAGAACTCTTTATTACTGTCGCTCTTGAGCGCGTTCCAGCAGAAAGTGCGGGTCCTGGAGACATTGTTGCTGTGGCTGGATTCGAAACAATCACCATTGGTGAAACTCTTGCAGATCCGGATAATCCAATTGCTCTAGAGCCATTACACGTTGACGAGCCAAGTCTTTCAATGACCATTGGAATCAACACTTCACCTCTTGCTGGTACTGAAGGAAAACTTCTTACTGCTCGCCAGGTGAAGGACCGTCTCGACAAAGAACTCGTGGGTAACGTTTCACTTCGCGTTTTGAACACTGAGCGTCCTGACGCATGGGAAGTTCAGGGCCGTGGAGAACTTCAGCTCGCAATCCTCATTGAAACAATGCGTCGCGAAGGCTTCGAGCTCACCGTTGGTAAGCCACAAGTTGTTAAGCGCGAAATCAACGGAAAAGTTCACGAGCCAGTTGAGCGCGTGACTATTGACGTTCCAGAAGAATTCGTAGGAAACGTAACCACTCTGCTCGCTACCCGTAAGGGAAGCATGCTCGACATGGTCAACCACGGAACCGGATGGGTTCGCATGGAGTGGAGAATTCCAGCTCGTGGACTCGTAGGAATTCGAACTGAATTCATGACTGAAACTCGTGGTGCTGGAATGATGCACTCAAACTCTGATGGCTACGAGCCATGGTTTGGTGACATCCGACTTCGCCAGAAGGGTGTGCTCGCAGCAGACCGTCGCGGATTCACTACATCGAATGCACTGCTCGACCTTGAACAGCGAGGAATCTTGTTCGTTGGCCCTGGTATTGAAGTGTACGAAGGAATGATTGTTGGAGAAAACGCACGTTCAGAAGAAATGGACGTCAACCCGACGAAGGAAAAGAAGCTCACCAACATGCGTGCTTCTGGATCTGACAACACTGAGCGCATCGCGCCACCAACAACGCTTTCGCTTGAGCAGGCTCTTGAATTCATTGCAGAAGACGAATCTGTTGAAGTAACACCGAAATCCGTACGCCTACGTAAAGTCATCCTGGACCAAGCTCAGCGCGCCCGCACCCGTAAAAAGGCATAGTTGCTTTTCAACTAGAATCTTCCACGGAGGGATGGCAGAGCGGACGAATGCACCGGTCTTGAAAACCGACGTGGGGCGACTCACCGTGGGTTCAAATCCCACTCCCTCCGCCATAGAAACGACCACCGGCTTTTGCTGGTGGTCGTTTTCTTTTAGTGGCGAACGCGTGCCTTCAGGCTGCTTATCCAGTCGGATGCTGACTTGCGAGCTTCGCCAACTTCTTCTCGACGAGTCTGCGCGGTATCACCCGTTACTGGATATGAACCCAAGAATTTCACTGGTGCAAGATGTGCTTGAAGATCTGTAAGCAACTCACTCACAGAGTCATCTGCAACGTGACCCTCAAATTCCATGACGAAGCAGTAGTCGCCAAGTGCTCGCTTTGTCGGACGACTTTCGAGCTTGGTGAGGTTGATGTTGCGAGCAGCGAACCGGCCGAGGATTGCGTAGAGAGATCCAGGACGGTCTGCATCTTGAAAACAAACAATTGAAGTGCGGTCATGTCCAGTTGGAGAGGTAATTGCATCTCGGCCAACGAGCACGAAGCGAGTTACGTTACCGGGGTGATCTTCAATGTTTGTTGCGAGTGAATCCAAACCAAAAAGTTTGCCAGCCATTGCTGAGCCAACTGCAGCAACTGGCTCGCTCGAAGCTGCAACTTCACTCGCCGCTTGCGATGTTGACATTGTTTGACCAGTACTTACACCAAGCTTGTTTAGATAACCGCGGCACTGCGCCAGTGCGTGCACGTAGCTAATGACCTTTTTTACGTCGCCGAGTTCAATACCGGGACGAGCCAGCAAGTGAAGTTGAATAGGAATTACGATTTCGTGCTCAATAATGAGTTCATGGTCAAAAACAAGACCATCGATAGTGGCTGAAACAGTTCCTTCAATCGCATTCTCTAAAGGAACAAGAGCTTTATCGACACTTGCATCAGTGACAGCACTTAATAGGTCCCCAATTGAGTCATACGCAACTGCTTCAACATCATTGAGAGTCGATACGGCCTCATGTGAGAAAGATCCCTCAGGCCCTAAATATCCGACACGTACCATTCTTAAATTGTAGGCGACAAGTTTGATCGCCCTAAGTGGACATCACTGAAAGACAGTGCGTGACTAGCGGCCCTTCAAAAGAGGTTCGTTTGGGTTTCGAGTGACTTCACCACGTAACTTCTTCTGGCGCCACGCAATTCCCCCAAGCGCTTCTAGGACAACACGATTGCCTAGATACGCAGTAATTTCTGCATGGTCATATGGGGGTGACACTTCAACTACATCCATACCGCACACTGGAACTTCCATAGCGATTCTGCGCACTGCGTCTAGCAATTCTCGACTCGAGAGCCCACCTGGCTCGGGTGTGCCAGTTCCTGGAGCTGAGCCCGGGTCAACAACATCAACGTCCACTGACAAAAACACCGCATCACAGTCATCCATTGCGAGTGCGAGAGCCTCGCTCAGTACTTCATCAAGTCCACGAGAAACAATTTCACTCATCTCAAATGAACGCATACCTTGATCGGCCATCCATGTCAGGGTTTCTTCTTCGGGCCAGTAACCACGAAGTCCAATTTGCAAGAAACGGTCCCCACGACATGCGCCAGATTCAATAAGCCTGCGCATTGGTGTTCCGTGTCCATGTAACGATCCCATTTGAGTATCACTCGTATCAGCGTGAGCATCAAAGTGGATCACTGAAACTCGGCCCCAGCCAACGTGGTGAGCAACGCCCGTTACATCTGGCAACGCAATCGTGTGGTCACCACCCAGAATGATTGGGATAACTCCAGCGAGCGCAACTTGTTTGACCCGTTGCTCGAGTCTCTCTAACGAGAGCTCGGTGTCACCTGAGGGCATTTCCACATCGCCAAGGTCAACAACCCCAAGATCAGTAAGTGGATCGACACCCAGAGGAAGACTCGGACGCATTCCATCGTGAGGCAAGTAGTCGGTGATACGAATCGCTTGAGGACCGAAGCGGGTTCCAGAACGATGTGAAGTGCCACCATCAAATGGGGCACCAATGATGGCGGCTTTCGAGCTGTCCCACTCTGATGCGACGTCGGGGTCAGCAGCAGGGATTCCTAGGAATGTTGCATCTGGCCCGTAAAGGTTTCCTATACGCATTGTGCTCCCTAAGTGACATTTGCCTGTATCCAACATACCTAAATTTGAGCCTTCTTATTTAAAGTGCCCCTACGATGGAGGTATGTCAAAGAAAAACATCATTTCTACCTCACGAGTAATAGCTGCTCCGCCAGCAAAGATTTTTGATTTGCTTGCTGACCCGCATCAGCACTCAAAGCTTGACGGCCTGGGATCAGTTGTCTCGGTTCTAAAGGGACCAGATCGTTTATACCTCGGTGCAAAATTCAAGATGCAGATGAACCGCAAGGCAAAATATTCCACCTCAAATGTTGTTTCAACGTTCGAAGAAAACAAGGCCATTGCATGGCATCACTTCTCACACTTCATTTGGCGCTACGACCTAGAAGAAGTGCCAGGCGGGACAAAAGTAACTGAATCATTTGACTTCTCTAAGCCGTGGGGCTTCTTCATTCCTCTGATTGGCTGGGACACAGCAGATCTTCGAGGTATGGAAAAGACTTTGGAAATCCTCGAGAAGGTTGTTACGGCGTAACAGTTACTTTGGCGCCGGTATTAATTAGCTCTACCCAGGTTTGCCCCGGCGTTAGCGCAACAACTTTGCCGGTCAACGTTTTATAAATTACCGGATCAGACTTCAATGGTCCTCTTGACCATGTCGCTTGAATTTCTTTTCCCGCAGTGAATATTTGAGCGGTTCCAGAACCCTGGAGATCTCCGTACGAACTCATTGTGCCTATTCCATTGACGTAGTTAACAAACATGTCAATCACATTTTTTGGTGATTCACGTTCTCCGGTCCCCGTTATGTCAGCGCTTCCAAAGATTGTTCTATCCCACGATTTTGAAGTGGAATTCCACGACCAGGTAACTGGATAGATGCTCGGAAAATTCACAGTAAATGTTGAAACACTTGTTCCCTTTACTTTTTTTCCAGCGCCACGATATGTGAAAATCGACTTGGGTGGCGTAGGCGTTCCACCAAAGGCAAACAGTGATTCACCTACTGCGTAGAGATTATGTGGTGCTTGCCTCTTTGGATCTCGGTACATCGCGAGGCCCGCACTTGTTTGATTAAGCAGTTTTACTGGTGCTGTTTCGATGCTGTTGATTGCGTACTGGGCGCCACCTGAAAACGCAAAGATTCCACCAAGGGGGTAAACGATCTGCGTATCAGTAGGACGGACCGAGCGAACAGGTCCAATCTTTGTTGGGACTGAGGAATTGAAAACTGCTGCAAGGCGAGTTATGCCCCCATTAACAATTTCCTCATAGACAACATCTGCTTGTGTTATCCCCCACTGAGGCATTGAGTCTGGGGTGTTTTCAATCTTGACAGTGAGCGCTGGCCGCTTGCCAGCGTTTCCTGAAATATCTGGGAGACCAGTTAGTGGTGCGATGGAATAGGAAGGAATTGTTGTGGTCGATGTTGGGGAAAGCTTCGCCACTACCTTGGGCAAGAACAGTGCTCCCGCGATTACCGCCAAAAGAATCGTTATCAAAATTAGAGGCTTTTTCACATCTCTAACTTAATAACGATTTATAGATAATGGTATGCGGCAACTTCGTTTCTGGACTTAAGTGCTCTGAGCCAACAATCAACTGCCAGTTATGTGCACGATAAAAATCAAGAGCTGTGTTTCGACCATTAGCCCAGACCTGCTCTACCCCTAAAGCCCTGAGTTCTTCTTCTACGACATCGAGGACAATTCCGCCCAAGCCTTTTCCTTGAACATCAAAATCCGTTGCAACATAGCGAAGCTGAAAAGTTTTCAGTTCTGGGTTTATCGGTGATTCAGATGGATAGAGCGAAGCGCTAACAACAACTCGGTCTCCTAGAAACCCAGCTAAGTGAATTGAAGTTGCTTCGGTGTCACGAACATACGCCACAGAAACATCAGGATTATCTGCGCGCAAAACACGACGGCGAAGATCATAAAGAACTTCAGGGTCAACTCGTCGCACTTCGAATGTATTAGCCAAGTTTCTTCACCATTGTCACAAGTTGAATTGAAGGGTCCCTGTCCATTGTCACCGAACCTCCGTTGAGCGAGAAGCCAATTTTGGTGTAAAAAGCACGAGCACGTTGCATTGTTTCCGTGACATGGAGATAGAGCTCGTCTCCACCTTGACTTTTTGCCCATTCTTCAACAGCTTCAACGAGATCAATTCCGACGCCAGAACCCCGAGCCTTGGGGCTTACGAACATTCCAAACAACCAGAGTGTGTTTGGAAAATCCGTATTAAATCCGCCGGTAGCCATTCCTACAACCTCACCATCAATTTCTCCGAGGTAGCAATTCCCAGACGCCATTTCTTTCCAGCGCGCTGGAGTCCAGAGCTCACACTCTTTATATGTTGAGCCATACGCAGCTGGAGAGTCCCTTAACGCTTCGAGACGAATTGACCTAAGAGCAATGTGGTCGCTCTCGTTACTGCGACGAACAGAGAATTCAGTATTACTTGTCAAGATTCATTCGATTTGCAACATTTTGCTCACCGAGTGTTCCCTTGGCAAAATTGTCGCGGATGTTGTTGTGGTCAATTTCTGGGCGATTCTGAGACAGCTTTGCTTTCCCTTGAATGTCGGTGACCAAAATCTCAAGCCCCACGATCGCTTTCAATTGCTGGTCGTAATACTCGCTTGGCGTTTCTGAAACGAGCCACTGAGGATCACGGTTCTTTTCAAATTCTTCAGTGACTGAAGTTGTCTGTTTTCTTAGCCATTCAGCATCAGGATGAACAGTGACCGTCCCGCGAACTTCGGCCATTACAAAGTTCCACGTAGGAACCACCCCGGGCTTTTCGATTCGACTCGGATAAAGGCTTGGTGACACGTATGCGGAAGCGGCCAGGAAAACAGCGAGCACTTCGTCACCGTCATTAAGCGCTCTCCACCACTTATTCGCCTTTGCAACATGAGAAGTTAATTTTGACCGGTCTTCACTCACAACAACTGGAACAAAAACACTTTCCATTCCGCCGGGGCCACTCATTACGAGCAGCCCAGCACCAGCTTCTTTAACAATCTCCCACGCAGCATCTTGCTCAACACTGAACTGCGGCGGAACGTACATACAGTTATTCTTCCTTGCGCGGAAGGCGTGCTGAATAAATTGAGTAACCATCAACTTGACGCACAAGCGTCGTTGCAATTGTCGTTGCCAAAATCATTGGTAGCGCTAAGTGGAAGCCAGATTGGGTAAGTTCAAAAACAATTACCAAACTTGCTAGAGGCGCCTGCATCGAAGACGCCAGCATTGCTGCAGCGCCAATAAGGGCGAATGCTCCGATTGGCGTGCCAGGGTAGAAATGTGACCAAAGAGTCCCAAGAAACGCCCCCAAAACAGCACCAGTGCTCAAGAAAGGAGTGAACAGTCCACCTGCCGCGCCACTTCCTAGGGTCAGTGACGTCAGTAGGGGCTTGAGGGCAAACAAGAGAAGTAGGAGTCCGGCACTGCCTAAGCCCAGGAAAGCATCATGCGCCATATCTTTTCCATTGCCAAATAATTGTGGATACTTGACGCCAATGATCCCAACAATGCCAAAAACGAGAGGCATCTTCCAAAAAATCGAATTTCCTTTGGCACGTTTGTGCGCCATGAAACCAATCAAACGAATAAAGAGGACTGCAGTGATACCAATTATGAGTCCGGCGAAAATAGACCAAGCCATCAGAGAGGTGCTGAACTTGAAATTGGGAATATCACCATACGTTGGACCTGAAGAAAGATAGAGCCAACCGGTCCACGTTGCGATTAACGAACATGCCAGTGCAGGGAGCACTGTAGGAAGCGTAAAGCTACCAATGAGCACTTCAGCAGTAAATATCGCACCACCGAGTGGCACGTTGTAAACAGCGGCTAAGCCAGCTCCGCCGCCACATGCAACGAGTAGTCGCTTCTGCGTAGAAGTCAGATCGAACCAGTGCGACAAAACACTTCCTGAAACTCCACCCATCAACTTCGGCGCTGCTTCACGTCCAATGCTCGCTCCAAGTCCAATGACAATTTCTGAAAGAAAAGAGGTGAGAAAACTACGGCGAAGTGAAAGCTCTCCGTCACCAGTCCACACTGCTTCATCGATTTCTGATTTCTCATTCTTCAAATATCTACGAATAAGGAACCAGCCAATTGCCCCGATGAAACCTGAGGCTAGGAGAACAACTACTCGGTGCACACCAGATGAGGCACTCGCTGCATCGCTGTAGCTTCCAGAGTTGTAGTTAAACGCCAAGTGCTCAAATTGCTTCAGTACCCACATCAGTGCAATACCAAAGAGGCCCGTCGCAACACCTGTCAAACAAAGCGCTATCCAGAACTTCGGGGTGAGAGGTGCATCATCAGAAGTTACGTTTGGTTGCTCCATAGCGCCACGGCCAGATGCGATTCGACTCTTAATTAATGGCTGTGGAAAGCGCTGTCGCTCACTTTCACCACTTCGTTTTTTGAACATATTCCCCATTAGGTTTCTACGACTAATCGTAGTCTCGAGGACAATGTACTTAAAGCGACGAATTAGTCAAATAACTCTGGATCAGTTTTTACAATGTCGTCCCACAGTGGCTGGAATGAGAACCATCCAGCGAGTGGGTGACCAGTTTGCTCCATGGTGTAGCGAGCATTCTCGTCTGAAATGTGAATTGGCTTACCAGCCGCCTCAGCAAGTAGCTGTGCTTGGCAGGTTCGCTCCATAGTGATAAACCACCAAGCAGCTTCATCAACTGTCTGGCCAACTGTGAATAGTCCGTGATTTTGGTGAATTGCGGCCTTGTGGTTTCCAAGTCCATCGGCGAGGACGCGACCGCTCTCTTCGTCAAGAACAATTCGACCGCCACCTTCAGTGACGAGTA
>JBAWYN010000011.1:0-23310 GCA_037143535.1 Acidimicrobiaceae bacterium
CTCATTATTCGCTGGCAACCTTGAAACCATGAGAGATCAATGACTCACAGAAAAGGTCGCGTTGAGCTGAGTCAATGGCGAGAAGCAACGTTCCACCAGTCCCCTCAATTCCGTGAGCGATTTCAATGTCGTAGATATTTACGAGTAGATCTGAAGCTGCCTTGGTGACTTCGGCGAGCACACCCGGTTGGTCAGGGATAGCAATGCGCAGGTATGCGAGGTTTTCCGAACTGAGTGCGCGGCCGGGAAGTTGGCGCCGAGCCTTTGACGCAGTAGTAAGAGTCTTCTTGATGTCTTCACGATCATTTGAATCGAGAGCAGTCCGTAAGGCTCCGATTCGCTTTTCTATTGCGTCCAACGTTGACGTGATTGCCTCTCGGTTTTCGAAAAGTATGTCTGGCCAGATAGCTGGATCACCAGCAGCAACTCGGGTCATGTCTCTAAAACCACCAGCAGCAAGCTGTAGTAATACTGGATCTTGTTCAGCGGTCTTTGTAGCTTCGTTCATAAGTGCGCCTGCGAGCAAGTGCGGAACATGACTTGCAAGAGCTACAAGACGGTCATGATCGTGTCCCGAGATGGCTACAACACTTGCTCCTAGTTCACGAAGAATCGAGTGAAGAGCTGTGTACACCTCAGGTGGCGTTGCATCCGTGGGCGTAAGTACCCATGTGCAGCCTTGGAACAGATCAGCTCGAGCTCCGGCAAAACCTCGAAGTTCAGAACCTGCCATTGGGTGTCCACCCAAGAACCTTCGATCACTGATCGAAGTGACGATTGAATCTTTCACTCCAGCAACATCTGTGACCAAAAGCGTGTTTGCCTTCACCGAAGAAAGAACTCGATTAGCAATTTCGCCAACAGTTCCTGCAGGTGTTGCAATGACCACGAGCGAATGGGTTTCTCCAAGTTCGCCCGCTGAAACGATGCCACGTTCAAGAGCTTCACCCAAAACAGATGCATTTGCATCCTCACCGGTAACGATCCATCCGGCTTTAGATAGTGCGAGGGCAACCGAAGATCCGATTAGTCCGAGACCAATTACGTGAGCGAGCTGCTTATTTCGGGAGGTCATCGCGAAGTGACTGCGCATTGTGAAGGTAGACGTGATGAATTTCATTGCGAGAACGAGTTGTGTAGATGTGCATCATGATTCGAATGCACTTACTCATGGAACCAGGAACGTTAATTTCGCTAGCGCACATCAACGGAATATCACCAAATCCAACTTCTCGAGCAGCAGATGCTGGAAACGATGATGTGAGATCTACTGAGGTTGTAAAGAGAACGCTTATTACATCGTCATGATCGATTTCGTTACGAGCCATTAGCTCAAGGATGAGTTCGCGAGTGCGCTCCCCAATGGCTTCAGGCGTGTCTACATCGCACGTTGTGGCGCCTCTGAGGCCTCGAACTAGTGCAGAAGTCATGATGGCATAGTAGAGGCGATTTCATCGGTCATCCCAACAGCCTCCATTAATCGACGAACTTCACCAACGGATAGCTGGCGGGCACTGCCAGGGCTCAACGTGGCGTCCTGGAGTGGTCCAATTCGGGTGCGAACCAACCTGGTGACCTCATGGCCTACAGCTGCGCACATGCGACGCACCTGGCGATTACGACCTTCGTGAATCACGATGCGAAGGAGGCCATCACTAACTCGACTGACTTGGGCTGGGCTCGTCATCCCGTCTTCGAGTTCGACACCTTCACGAAGTCGTCTAATTGACGCTGGTGACGGATCGCCTTCCACTCGTGCCAGGTATTCCTTGGCGATGCCAGAACTTGGATGCGTCAGCAAGTGTGCAAGTCGTCCATCATTGGTGAGAATGAGGAGTCCTTCGGTATTCATGTCAAGGCGACCCACCGGAAAGATTCGAACAGTTGAATCGACCAACTGAAGAACCGTTGTTCTTCCCTGGGGGTCAGAGGCGGTCGTAACAACGCCATCTGGTTTATTCAGCAGGTAGTACACCGTGTTCTGTGCGGTAGGAGCAAGAGTTCCGTCGACACAGATCACATTCACTTCAGGGCGAACTCTGTTCCCAAGTTCGGCAATCCGACCGTCGATTGTTACGCGTCCGTCAGTAATGAGGATTTCACAGGCGCGACGAGAACCGAACCCAGCACGTGCGAGTGCTTTTTGGAGGCGTTCGCCCTCTTCCAACTAAGCGTCCTCAGCGAGATCTAATTGTGAGTTCATTTCATCAACCAGCTCTTGTGCAGTTTCAACAGGTGGCATGAATTCTTCAATTGGTGGAAGTTCTGAGATGTTTGCGAGACCCATGCGGTCAAGAAATAACTCAGTCGTTCCATAAAGGATTGGAGTTCCAGGGCCAGTGGAACGACCTTTTTCTTCGATGTAGCCACGTTGTTCGAGAAGACGAGAAACTCCGTCAACGTTCACACCACGCAGCGAAGTGATCTGCGCACGTGAAATTGGTTGACGGTACGCAACGATTGCGAGAGTTTCAAGAGCGGCTGAACTAAGTCGGTGAGAAACGTCTCGGTTTGCGAACTTTCCGACCCACTCAGATACTTCTGAGGCGGACTGCATAACCCATCCACTTGCTAGTTCGGCGAGTTGGAATCCACGACGGTGTTCTGCAAATTCCGAACGAAGTGCACGTAGTGCCAAGACCACGTCTTCAGTATCGACTTCAACGACGTCAGCCAGCTCTTCGGCTGAAATTGGTTCAAGCGCAACAGTCAACATTGCCTCGAGCTTCTGTTCTAGAGAAAACTCATCCCTCATAACTGTCGACCTTTCCGTAATCGAATTCTTCTTGATTCTCAATCCACTCAATCTCAACTTCGCCGAACGTTGAACCCTGTCCAAGTTCCACGAAGCCGAGTTTGCATAGCTCTAAGAGCGCAAGGAAGTGAACAATCACTTCAATGCGCGTCAGCAATGCAGCAGTTAGTGAACGAAAAGTAAGTTTCCCTAGCGATGGCAGGCGTGTTGTGAGCGACGCCACAGTTTCTGCGACTGTTACCGAGTCCACTGTTACGTGGTTCAGGCGAACAACCGGGACTGGTTTCTCTTCGATGCCACGCAAATATGCTTGTGCGAGTTTTGCGGTAGTGACGCCAGCAAGAAGATCAGGCGGAGTTACTACGAAACCCTCATCAATGCCACGGATTCGAGGAAAGGCGCGACTCGCTCGCTCAAAAAGTGAGATGAAGGCATCGCTGAGAGAGGCGTACGTGCGAAGTTCGAGCAGACGTGCGAGTAAAACATCTCGCTCTTCCCAGCCAATGAATTCTTCATCAGGTTCATTACTGTCTTTTCCTGGAAGAAGACGAAAGCTCTTCATCTCCAGGAGGATTGAACCGATTAATAGAAACTCAGAGAGATCTTCTGCGCTCAGATTTGCCGTTTCGCTACGCATTTCGGCCACAAAGGCGTCGACGATTGGAGAAAGTGGAACGTCGAGGATGTCGACTTCGTGGGCGCTAATTAGCCTTAGCAAGAGTTCAACTGGGCCGCTAAAAGACGGCGTCGTCACGACGTAGGTCATGCGCCAACTCTAGTTCGACGGCACAAGTCAGGTGTGCACTCCTTCTACTATGGAGGAGTGCGAATTCTTTCTGGCATTCAGCCTTCGGGCACCCCACACCTTGGTAATTATCTTGGCGCCCTGAAGCAATGGGCCGACAGTCAAAACTCTGAAGCCTTTTACTGTGTTGTCAACCTTCACGCATTGACACTCCAGATTGACCCCGATGAACTTAGATCTCAAACCATTGATGGAGTGGCATGGCTGCTTGCCAGCGGACTCGATCCCGAAATCTGCACCCTTTTCATCCAGAGCCATGTGCCCTATCACGCGCAACTGAGCTGGCTACTAGAAAACGTTGCCACATTCGGAGAACTCAGTCGCATGACTCAGTTCAAAGAAAAGGCTTCTCGCCAAGATGGCTACCGCGCAGGACTCTTCACCTACCCAGTTCTGATGGCCGCTGACATTTTGCTTTACAACGCGCAGGAAGTTCCGGTTGGAGACGACCAGCGCCAACATCTCGAGCTCACTCGCGAAATCGCCGAGCGTTTCAACAACCGATTTGGAGAAACCTTCACGCTCCCAGTCGGTGTGCAGCCAAAATCAGCTGCTCGAGTGATGGATCTTCAAGATCCTTCACGCAAGATGTCTAAGTCCGTATCAAGTCCTCTCGGTTCGCTGTCGCTCCTAGACGACGCAAAAGAAATCGACAAGAAGATCAAAAAGGCAGTGACCGATACCGACAACGAGGTTCGATTCGACTGGGAAAATAAGCCGGGTCTGTCAAATCTTCTAGAAATCTTCTCTGCGTTTAGTGGTGAAACACCAGAAGCAGTTGCTGAGCGTTACACCCGCTACGGCGATCTGAAGGGTGACCTCTCGACGCTGGTTGCTGATTCTCTTGCACCAATCACCGGTCGATACCACGAACTACGCAGCGACACAAAGAAATTGAATGAAATCATCGACCTTGGTTCTGAGAAGGCTTCGCAGGTCGCCGGCGCAACGTACGAACGTGCCGCTAAGGCAATGGGCCTTCTCTAAAACAACTGGCTTATCCACCAGTTCTGCAAGCTCCCTAGGAAACCTGTTCCGATGTGCAAGAACATCGAGTCAACAATAATTAGCACCATGAAAAAGGGCAAAGCTTTAGAACGCAAGTCGTAGTACTTGCCAAGGTTGCGTTGTGGAATAAACCTCTCAAGGATCGCTGAACCATCGAGTGGCGGGATCGGAATCAGGTTGAAAGCAGCAAGCGTGATGTTTACGAGTCCAAGGTATTCACCTATGTTGAAGGTCATTTGACTCTGCGTACTGTGGATTGCGTACTCGCAAAGTGCAAATCCAACTCCAGACAGCATGATGTTAACTAATGGGCCAGCCATCGAAACATACAGTGACTGCTTGCGAGGGTTTCTCAGTCTTGAAACATTCACCGGCACAGGCTTTGCGTAACCAAACATTGGAAGTCCGCTGAAGATGAGAAGTGCAGGAAGAAGGACAGTTCCGAACGGATCAATGTGTTTCAGAGGGTTGATCGTGAGCCTTCCCTGCTGCTTCGCCGTGGGGTCACCAAAGTAATTAGCAACCCAGCCGTGGCTCACTTCGTGCAGCACAATTGAAGGAACAATTGCGAGAAGATAGTAAAGGTAATTCACGTATCTAACCTAATGGGCTCTTGGGTGCGCACTCTTGTATTCCTTCTGAAGCGAAGTAATTGAAACTGCGGTGTAAATCTGTGTCGTGGAAATTGATGAATGACCTAAGAGCTCCTGAACTACACGAATGTCGGCGCCATGGCTCAGCATATGTGTGGCACAACTGTGTCGAAATACGTGAGCACTGATTGTCGATTGCTCAATTCCCGCGGGTAGTGCACGCTTGTGAATAATGAGGTCTATTCCTTGACGAGTCAGTGGTCCACCGCGAGCATTGAGAAATAGCCTCGTTGACTGCTTTGCATTTGGGAATTCACTTCTGCCACCTTTTGTCAAATACGTACGGAGTGCACCCTTTAATGTTTTACCCATCGGGACAAGACGTTGCTTAGAGCCCTTTCCTGTCACCAGAATGAGTTCTTCATCGAAGTCGACGTCCTGCAGCGAGATTCCGACGACCTCGCTCACCCGAGCTCCTGTGCCATAGAGAAGTTCAAAAAGTGCATGGTCACGTAAATCTGAAGGCGTCTCAGATGGAATGGAATCGAGCAGTCGAATCATTAGCGATTCCTCGAGCGGTTTAGGTAGCGTCCTTCCGCGTTTGCCACCAACGATTCTCGTCGTCGGATCAACTGAAATACTTCCCTCTTCCGCCATGAAACCGAACCATCCACGCACTGAAGACATGGCTCTTGCAACCGAACTGTCAGCATGTCCATCTTTACGAAGTTGATTGAAGTATTTCTCGAAGTCTGCTTCGCTAAGTTTTTTGACTGAGAGTTTCTGGCTCTTCATCCACTGGAGGAAAGATTCAATGTCGCGTTTATACGCCTCAATAGTCGCTGAACTTCTTCCCTTTTCAAGGCTCAGCCATTGAAGGTAATCAGTTAGAAGTTCTTCACTGGTTGCCAAGGTGAGTTCCAGACAGTTCGTGGAACGACAAAATCACAACGAAGCGTCAACCGAAGCGGGATCAATGATGTGCGGCTCGCGCCCCTCGCCTCTGGCAGCGGCTGCTTTAAGAAGTCCGTAGAACAATGGGTGCGGACGATCAGGGCGTGATTTGAATTCTGGGTGAGCCTGTGTGCCTACGTAGTACGAATTCGTTGGAATTTCTGAGAACTCGATAAGGCGTCCATCCGGTGAAGCACCCGAGCATTTGAAACCAGAAGCTTCAAATTGTTCACGGTACTTTGAGTTGAATTCATAACGGTGACGATGGCGCTCAGAGACGACGGTTGTGCCATACAACTCGGCAACAACGGATCCTTCTTCGAGCATTGCCGGGTAAGCACCAAGGCGCATCGTTCCACCAAGGTCAGTTACATTCATCTGTTCGTCCATTAACGCAATCACGGGGTTGGTGGTTGAGAGTGAGAATTCAGTTGAATTGGCGTCGCTCATACCTAGAACGTGGCGAGCAAACTCAATAACCATTACCTGCATACCGAGACAGATACCAAGGTATGGGATGTTGTTTTCACGAGCAATTTTCGCGGTAGCGATCATTCCTTCTACCCCGCGTTCGCCAAAACCGCCAGGGACAATGATTCCATCAAGCTGGCGTAGGCGTTCACTGTCGATTTCTGATGGCACTCGCTCTGCTTCAAGCCATTCAATCTTTACGTTCGCCCCAACTGCAAAGCCGGCGTGGCGTACAGATTCGGCAACCGAGAGATACGCGTCGGGCATTGTTACGTATTTTCCGACGATACCGATGCGAAGAGTTTTGGAAGTGTTTTGAACACGGTGGACAACATCGTTCCACAGCGTTAAATCGATAGGGTGCTGTTCGATGTCAATGTTCAGCGTTTTGCACACCATCGTGTCGAGGCCTTCTTCGAGCATGACGAGAGGAATGTCATAAATACTCGGAGCATCGACTGCGGAGATTACGCCTTCCAGAGGAACGTCACACAGCAGCGAAATCTTGCGCTTAAGTCCATCAGAGATTGGTTGGTCACTTCTACAAACAATGATGTCAGGTTGAATACCGCGTGAGCGAAGTTCAGTGACTGAGTGTTGCGTCGGTTTTGTCTTTTGTTCCCCAGATGGAGCGAGGTAAGGGACCAATGTGAGGTGAACGTAACAAACGTTGTCTTTTCCAGCATCACGACGGTACTGGCGAATTGACTCAATAAAAGGAACAATTTCAATGTCACCAACGGTTCCACCGATTTCAACGATTACGACGTCAGCCCCGAGAGTTCCCAGGCGACGGATGCGCTCCTTGATCTCATCGGTGATGTGTGGAATCACCTGAACGGTCTTTCCTAGGTAGTCGCCTCGACGTTCTTTAGCAATGACGTTTGAATAGATTGAACCCGTCGTTGTATTCGACATCTTGGACAGAGATTCGTCAATGAAGCGTTCGTAGTGACCAAGGTCAAGGTCAGTCTCTCCACCATCATCGGTTACATACACTTCACCGTGTTCGCCTGGATTCATTGTTCCTGGGTCAACGTTCAGGTACGGATCAAGTTTGCACATCGTGACTTTGAGACCACGAGATTTTAAGAGGCGACCTAGCGAGGAGGCGGTAAGACCCTTACCTAAGGAGCTCGAAACTCCACCTGTTACAAAAACGAATTTTGTCATTCGTTACTAGCCGCATTCACGGAATCTCATACTAGCCGCCAGGGCTAGAAATTTCTTCTGATTAACGACGAGATTCGAGAAGTTGCAGAGCGAGTGCTCGCGATTCTTGGCTTTGAGAGTCGCCGACCAGCATTCTGGCAATTTCGCTTACGCGATCGTCGCCTTCAACCTTTCTAATCTTGGTCGATGACGTGCCATTAATTATAGTTTTCTCAATTACAAAATGGTGGTCCGCTTTTGCGGCCACCGAAGCCAAGTGGGTGACTGCCAAAACCTGCTGACGATGCCCTAATTCGAGCAAACAGTCCCCTATCTGCTGGGCGACCTGCCCACCCACACCGGCGTCAACTTCATCAAAAACGGCCACCACATCGTCCTGGGCGGTTTCTAATGAGATGGCCAGCAGGACGCGACTGAGTTCTCCACCACTGGCGAGGGACTGTAAGGGACCTTCTGGGAGACCTGGATTTGGTGTGAAGAGAATCTGAGCGTGAGAGCCGTCATCGCCTCCGACGTCAAATCTGAGCAATGCATTTGGGAGGGCAACTCTTGGTAGCTGCGCTCGGACTGCTTCAGTCAGTTTCACAGAGGCATACTCACGATCTTTTTTTGCCTTACGAGCTAGTTCAACTTCCTTAGACATGAGTTGCGCAATTTCAGTATCGAGATTCTCAATTCGTCCAGATTCACCTGTACGACGCTCAAGATCTGCTGAGAAATCGCTAAGCGCTTGAAGAGCTTCTTCGAGAGAATTGTTGTATTTGCGAGCGATGTTTTGTAGAGCAGCGGCTCGTTCATCAAGTGCGCCGAGACGCTCCTCGTCGAAAGCATCTGAATCGGTAAAGGACGAGAGCTCACGAATGCTGTCCCTCGCCTGTTCCAAAGAGCCTCTAAGTCCGTCTCGAGCACTGTCGTACGTCTCACCGCTAGGGATCTCACCAATTGCTCTGGCTAGACGCGTGAGGACCGCTTCTTCATTGTCTGAATCAAGTGCTTGGATCACACCCATGATTGCTGCTTGCCCATCACGAATCTCGGTCAGCCTAGTCAGTTCTTCTAGAACCTCTTTCAGCTCATTAGGAGAAGATATTTTTACGGACTCAATCTCCGAGATTTGAAATTTTAGAAATTCAATTTCTCTCTCTCGGTTCGCACCATCTCCGCCAAAACTGTCTCTCAACTTCAAGGCTGCGCTCAGTTGTGCCCTGACTTCTTGGAGCCCAGTCGTATCAACTTTGCCCGACGTGTCAACAAGTCGCAGTATCTCAGAACGATTCTTCAAGCTCAGTGAGTCATGTTGGCCATGAATGACTATCAATTCTTCTGCCAGGATTCGAAGTGACTCAGCACTAGTTGTTGTGTTGTCCAGGGCGCTTCTAAGACGACCGCCTTGACTGGACTCACGAAGAAGTGAAACTTCTTTGCCGTCACGGTTAACAAACAGTGCTGCTGCCTTCATGTCCGTTGTCACCGCATGGCGGGCACCGCTGGCATCCCCGCCTAGGCAGAGGTCGAGTGCACCCAAGAGAAGTGTTTTACCAGCGCCAGTCTCGCCAGTGATTACGTTGAACCCTTCGGAGAATTCAACCCGAGCCTCTTCAATAACTCCAAGCCCCTGAGCATAAAGTTCGACTAACTGAGATTTAGGCATGGCCCTCTCGAAGACCTTGACGTAAACGAACTCCCAAATCGAAACTCCGGGTTGCAACAACTCGAACCGGAGTCTGACTCATTGATACTTCGACGGAGTCACCAGTGTTAAGCGAGGTAACTGTATGGCCATCTGCAACCACTAAAGCTCGATTGCTTTCAATGACGAATCGAAACTTCTTTTCAGATCCGACAACGATTGAGTTTCCAATAGTGAAGTGAGGAGCGATTGGCGTCAGAATCATGAGTGGAAGCGTGGCATCCACTACAGGCCCTCCGGCAGAGAAGTTGTAGCCAGTACTGCCCGTTGGGGTTGAAACCATGACACCATCGGCTGAGTACGTCAAAAATTCTTCGTTATCTACGAACGTCTTCACTCTGACCATGTGCCCTGATTCAGCTCGTTCAATCACAACTTCGTTCATTGCAAACTCAGATTTGTTGCCTGAGTAGGAAATTTCGAGTGCAATCCGATGATCAACTTCGCTGCTCACCAGTGCTTCATTAATTACTGTGACCAATTCAGACGGTTGCACATTCAAGAGAAAGCCGAGTCGCCCGAGGTTTACTCCAACGAGTCGAGCATTGTGCTGGTGGGCAATTCGTGCAGAACGGAGAAACGTTCCATCTCCGCCGAGGCTGACGACGAGTGTTTCTTCTGTGACGACAGGAGATTCATCTGAATCGAGCATGTGAACAGAACTAGTGATTCCAGAATCTTGGAGACGTTCTGCAGCTTCACGTGCAAGGTCCAAGGCATCAGGTCGATTGCTGAAAGCTGTGAAAAGCAGTTGAGTCACGTTGCACCTCGTGGCTTAATCGTAGTAACTACTTGTGACCCCTACGTCGCTACCAGTAACGGCAACGGGAGTAATTCATTGGTGTCGAAGGCGGGACTTGAACCCGCACGCCCTTTCGAGCACTAGCCCCTCAAGCTAGCGTGTCTGCCATTTCACCACTTCGACGCGGAGTACCACTTTATACGCTGCGACCAGCAGCCACTAATCCTCTACTTCGATGGTGTGGTGACGACTGTGCCCCACAGTGGAATTTGATCAACGAAACCTTGGACCGAAAGGCTCCCAAAAGCATTCGAAAGCGAATTCGACCAAATTGTCATTGTTGGAAGTGACACAATCGGTCTCACCCAGAACTGACTTAGGACAGTTTGATCAAAGGCCTTCCAGGTTACGAGGGCATTCACTGGATTGAAATTTGAAATTGCTGAGTTGAATTGCTTGTTCAGTAGCGCTGTTCGAACACCGCTTGAATAGCTATCAGTGAAACTTTCTCCGTAGAACGAACGAGCAAGAACTGACGGTGTGGTTGAGGCAGTACGTGTGATTATTCCCACGTCGTACCTATTTCTTGCAACCGCATCCTGGGCAGATGCATTGTCGGAGAACATATATTCATAGACAACAATTCCGATTTTTCGCCATTGAGCAGCGATGAGATTTGCGGTGATTCTTTCTAGATTCGATGGGCCAACTGCCATGTGAACGACAAGCGCCTTGTTCGTAGCATTTCTGTAAATACCACCAACAATTTTGAAACCTGCTTCTTTTGTTAAAAAGGAAATTGCACAAGCGAGGCAATCGCCGACTGTGTTGCCTGTCGAGGTTGGAGTTGTGCTGGTGGTTTCAGAGTTAACAACCGATGTTGTTGTCGAACTCTGCGTTGGGCCTGGACCAGAACCACCTGGATAGCCACTTTGACCTTGGGCCAAGAGCATCGACGTTGCAGGTGCTGGTGAGAAGGTAACGCTGCCCCATAGAGAGTTGAGAATCAATTGTCTTTGAATCGAAAGCGCAAGTGCTTGGCGCACATTGATGTCACTGGTGACAAATGTTCTAGGAGCAAAGGTCATTTCAAGAAGATCATCAGAAGTACCAATGTGGCTAGCGAACTCCGGATGAGCACTGAGCGTCATTGAGAGGGACTTGCTTACCTGCGTTGTGTATCTCGCGAAATTGACATTCTTAGCCACCGGAATAACCGTCGAGGCGTTAATGATGATGCGTCCGTATCGATTCGGATTCAGCTTCCACTTCTTATTCATGGTTAGAACAATTTGTGAGGCACTCGCGGAGGAAACGTTGTACGCACCAAGTGTTGGTCGTCTCAACAGTGCGGAAAATGAACAGTCCGGGACAATTGGTGCAGGCGTCACATCACGGAACAATGTGTTCCAAGCTGAATAAGGAGTTGAGAAAACTACGGTGACAGTTGCTCCATCTTTATTGACCACCACAGACTTGATCGCCCGGTAGCCATCGGTGAAAACGCTTGGAACAGTTTTTGCGTAGAGCCACCAATTAAGAAGATCCTTGCCGCTAAATGCAACACCATTTGACCATGTGTAGCTCGAATCGATTGTGTAGACGACAGTCTCTGGTGCAAGCGATGTGAGCTCAGCCGCGGCAATTGGACCTCCTTCACCAAAAAGGACGTCTGAAGTTGAGGTCAAAAATGCAGAAGGTTGTATGAGATCGAGCACTGCCTTTGATGTTGGATTTGATCCAGCGTCGAGGTAACCGCAACCATTCAATGGGCCAGGCAGCGACACAGTGATTGTGTTCGCATTTTCGTTTGACGTTGCGATTGGTTTTTTAGCGGCAGAAGCCACAGACATTGGGGTGATTGCAAGCGTTATGGCAAGACCCGTGAGCACTGCGCGGGAAATTGACCCTCGACGGATCATGGTGACTACTGCAAGCGCAGGTCGAGTGTCAGCGTGGCAAATGTAAATACCAACGCGACAGCAATGGTGATTCTGTCTAGATTTCGCTCAACAACAGTAGAACCGGCGGCGACAGCACCTACAGATCCACCCATCAAGTCAGAAATACCGCCGCCACGTCCTGAGTGCAGGAGAACAAGAAATATAAGTGCAATAGCTGAAACAGCCTCAATTGCAACGATTAACCAAGTCAACATCTAAAACCTCCGCATTAGCGTTTTCCAGCGTAGCAGTCGTTGCACGCTTGGATTATTGCCATGAAGGATTCAGCCTTAAGACTGGCTCCACCTACGAGAAATCCGTCTACGCCCGTCTCGGTTACCAGCGTTTCTGCATTCTCAGCATTTACTGAGCCGCCATACAGAACTCTCGTTTCGCTGAGACCCAGAACTTTTAATGTGCTCCTAATAAATGAGGTCATTTCAGAAACTTGCTCTGAAGATGCTGTGAGACCGGTACCGATTGCCCAGATTGGTTCGTAGGCAAGGGTTAGCAACTCACGATGCTTCGGGTCAATCTTCACGAGTGCACTGTGAATCTGTTCCTTCACGTAGTTCTCTTGATCGCCTGCTTCACGAACATCGAGTGGCTCACCAACGCACAACACTGCGTTCATCCCAGACTTCACAACAGCTTGAAGCGTTTGCTCAACGACTGAGTCTCGTTGAGCGTACATTGAACGACGTTCTGAATGGCCAACCAATACCCATTTCACGTTGAGACGTTTCAACATCGGAGCACTTATTTCGCCAGTGTGAGCTCCATTGTCATTAGCGTTCACGTGCTGAGCTGCAACCTCCATAGTGATGCGCTCAGAGTCAATAATCGAAGTGACACTTCTGATGTCGACGAACGGAGGCGCCACAACAATGTCAACATGCTCCATAGGCTTGTTCTTCAACATGACTGCAAACTGCTGACTCAGATGAACTGCCTCGACGTAGTCAAGATTCATCTTCCAGTTTCCAATTACGAGTGGCTTCGATGACATTTACTTGCTACTTTCACGCAATGCTTTTAGGCCAGGCAGATCGCCCAGCTCTACAAACTCTAGTGATGCACCACCACCAGTTGAAACAAAACTGACTTGGTCTTCTAATCCGAACATCTGAATCGCAGACACGGAGTCTCCGCCGCCAATTACTGATATTGCTGATGACTTAGCAACGCAGCGCGCAATGGCTTCAGTTCCATTGCTAAATCTCTCGTCTTCGAAAACTCCCATAGGACCATTCCACAGAACTGTTGCGGCAGAGGAGATTGCTTCTTCAAAATCTATTACTGACTTAGGTCCAATATCTAAGCCTTGAAAACCATCAGGAATGTTTGCTCCGAAGTCGATCGGTGTGTCACTGCCACCTTTAGAGCCAAATGGAAGACCAACAGCGAGACCAATTGAATCTTGTGGGATGAGGACCTTGCCACCGTCCATCAACGTAGAGCATTCGTCTAAGAACGATTCGTCGAAAAGCGACCCACCAATAGTTCGACCTTGCGTTGATTGAAACGTAAAAGCCATGCCACCACCGACAATCACCGTGTCGGCCTTCTCACTGAGAACTTTTACGATTCCTAGCTTGTCAGCAACTTTTGCGCCTCCAACAATTGCCACGAACGGACGTGCGGGATTCTGAAGGATGCCAGAAAGGGTGGCAACTTCTTTTTGCAAGTTTGGACCAGCCGCACTTGGAAGCAACACGGGTGGCCACATTATTGAAGCGTGCTCACGGTGCGATGCACTGAAAGCTTCGTTGATGTAATAGTCAAATCCCGCAACCAATTGTTCGCCGTAACCGCGGTCATTTGATTCTTCGCCCGGATTGAATCTGAGATTTTCTAATAACTCAACTTGGGGACAAAGTTCTTTCAAGCGACGTCGTACTGGAGCAACTCTGTACTTTTCTACGACTGCACCCTTTGGTCTTCCAAAGTGGGTGCAGGCAACAACCGTCGCTCCACGGCTAAGAAGATCCTCGAAGAGAGGCAGCGTTGCTCTGATTCGAAAATCATCAGTGACTTCTAGTTGTCCGTTAACTTCATCAACAGGTGTGTTGAAGTCAACCCTTACAAGGACTCGCTTGCCTTCGAGGCTTCCCCATCGCTCGTAAGACGCCAACAAATCTGTCATTGACTACTTACCGATGTGTGTCGTTAAATCAACAAGGCGGTTGGAGTATCCCCACTCGTTGTCGTACCAACCAAAGATCTTTACTAGTGACTTGTTGTCATCGATCTTTTGCACCATCGTCATCTGCGAGTCAAATGTGCATGAAGCTGGCTGGCCAACAATGTCAGAAGAAACGATCAAGTCTTCGGTGTAAACAAGGACACCCTTTAGTTCGCCTTCGGCGGCCTTCTTGAAAGCAGCGTTGATCTCCTCAACTGATGTTGAGCTAACGATTGCAGTGAAGTCAGTGATTGAACCGTCTGGAATTGGAACTCGAAGTGATGTTCCATCGAGTCGACCCTTCATCGCTTCAAGAACAAGGCTGGTTGCGCGTGCAGCTCCTGTGGATGAGGGAACAATGTTGACTGCTGCGGCACGAGCACGACGAAGGTCACCGTGTTGAAGGTCAAGAAGATTCTGGTCATTGGTGTAGGCGTGGATTGTGGTCATTAGACCAGTATCAACACCGAAAGCGTCGTCCAATACCTTCACCATGGGAACGAAGCAGTTTGTGGTGCACGATGCATTGCTCACAATGAAGTGACTATTTGCGTCATAGGTGGAATGGTTAACACCGTAAACAAAGGTTGCATCAACATCTGTTCCTGGAGCTGAGATGATTACCCGCTTCGCTCCAGCGCTGAGGTGAGCCGCAGCCTTCTCACGAGTAGTGAATAATCCCGTGGATTCAATTACCACATCGATGTTTAATTCACCCCATGGAAGTGCCTCAGGGCTTCGTTCGGCGAATACCTTGATGGTCTTGTTGCCAACCTTGATCCCGCTGTCGCTGACTGAAACTTCTGCATCAATACGACCGTGTGTCGAGTCGTACTTCAGTAGGTGAGCAATTGTTGCCGGAGGAGTTAAATCGTTAACCGCAACAATGTCAATGTTTGGATTGTTGAGTGATGCTCGAAGAAAATTACGGCCGATGCGACCAAAACCATTAATAGCTACGCGAGTTGACACCGGCATGCTCCTTCTCTTTAGGGGAACTTCTAGTATCACACTTCAGCATAAATAATTGGTGCTTGTTGTGAGAATGCTCACCCATCAGGAAAAACCTGAGAATTAATTAGCGTGCGATGTCGCGGTGGAATACGGCGTTTTCGATGTTAAGTCGATTCCTGATCTCTTCAGAAATCGCAACCGAACGGTGTCGTCCACCGGTACAGCCAATTGCAATTGAAAGATACGACTTACCCTCTTTGGCAAATTCTGGGATCTGCCATTCAAGTAGAGCAACCACATCTTTTAAGAAATGTTGCGCGGATTCTTGCTCAAGCACGTAATCAGAAACTGGTGCATCGAGCCCAGTCTGGGGGCGCAACTCTTCAATCCAGTGTGGATTTGGCAAGAAGCGACAGTCAAACACCAAATCAACATCACGAGGAATACCGTTCGAGTAACCAAATGAAACCAGAGATACTCGCATTGCTCCTTCACCCGAGTTCTGAGTGAAGTGTTCAACAATTCGTGATCGCAACTGATTGGTATTGATTGAACCTGTGTCAATCACTAGATCAGCCGCATCTCTAATTGATTGCAGTAGAGCTCGTTCGCCAGTAATCGAGTCGGCAAGCGTTGGAGCCGGAAAAGGATGGCGACGTCGGTTGCCTTCGAAACGGTGAATCAGGACGTCGTCTGGTGCATCGAGAAAAAGGATCTTTGCGTTCTCATGCATCTGTTGCAATTCTTTTTCAACTGCAAGAAGGGCGTCGGGTTGAATGCGCCCAGATCTTCCAACAATGAATGCAACACCCGCATAGTCAAGTGAACCCGCAGCAGCAAGTTCACCAACGCGTGCGATTAGCTCAAGAGGGAGGTTGTCAATGACAAACCAGCCAAGGTCTTCGAGCGCGGCCGAAACGGTAGAGCGCCCAGCGCCCGACATTCCCGTTACTAGCAATACCTCACTCATCGTCTGGACTCCCCTTTTTGGGCTTTGGTAGGCCCGGTGCCTGTAAGTGATCGTAGATGCTGCGAGCCACCTCACTAGGCAACCACGCAAGGGCGTCAAGCTCTTCATACGTTGCATGCCTTAACGCGTCTAGTGAACCGAACTGCTCCATGAGTCGGTCCCTCCGGGCTGGCCCTAGGCCCTCAACTCCATCGAGTGAAGTTGCCACCATTGACTTTCCACGCTTTGACCTGTGGAAGGTGATGGCGAACCTGTGCGCTTCATCTCTGATTCGCTGTACAAGATAGAGCGACTCCGAACCTCGATCTAAAACAATTGGTTCGCTGGTTCCAGGAACATACAGAAGCTCTTCACGCTTAGCGATAGCGACGAAATTGACACCATTAGCTCCAGCAGTTTTTGCCGCCTTCTCCGCTGAGTGAAGCTGGCCAAGGCCTCCGTCAATAATTATGAGATCAGCTCGCCGAAACTTTGATGTTGATTGTTCTTCGTTCCAGTACCCGAGGCGTCGGCGAACCACTTCTTCCATTGCTCCAAAGTCGTCATTTCCCAAAATTTCTTTAACATTAAAATGTCGATACTCGCTCTTCTTCGGAAGTCCGTCCTCAAAAACAACCATTGAGCCAACGTAATTGGTGCCTTGAAGGTGACTCATGTCGAAGCACTCAATGCGAAACGGAGGTTGTTCGAGGCACAAAGCGCTTCCCAGTTCTTGAAGCGCTCGAGACCTGACATTGTGGTCACTCTGTCGGCGAAGCGAGTCTCTGTTGATCACGGCCTCAGCATCGACGAGTGCCAGCTCCAATAGGCGGCGACGTTTTCCTCGATGCGGTGCGACGAGTTCAACATTCTTTCCTCGCATGTTGTTCAGATACTCACCAAGAACTGGAGTGATCGCACTGTCGTTCGAAACCACAACACAATCTGGAACTGATTCCTTGTCAGGGAATAGTTCTGGGAACACACTTTCCAAAATCTCGGCTTCAGTCTCATCTAGTGACTTGTCAATTAGGTGAACAGTCCTTCCAATGATTCGACCGAAACGAACACGAAAGCGGACCGCAGCTGCTCTGCCACCATCAGTGCCAACCGAAATCACGTCGATGTTGGAGTAGTCATCGAGAACAACGCTCTGATCACTCGCTGCGCGTTCCAATGCCGCAAGGCCATCACGAGCAAGGGCCGCAGCCTCGTAATGCTTCGCCTTTGATGCAGCATCCATCCGATCTTGCAGCAGAGTTCGCAGTTGGCGTACATCGCCTTCGAAAAAACGAGCCCACGAGAGAACAATTTCTCGATATCCCGGTGGATCAATCGCCTTAACGCATGGGCCAGAGCATTTTCCAATGTCGTAGAGCAAACACGGGCGCCCAATACGTTCCTGGTAATTGAATTTGTGTTTAGTGCACGAACGAAGCGGGAACGCCTGAAGAAGTTCATCAATCGTGCGACGGAGTGCTCGTGCATCAACGAATGGGCCGAAGTAGCGCACACCTTTTTGGTGCTTACCTCTGGTTACGTACGGCGCGGGGAAATCTGTTCTCATGTCAATGGCTACGTAGGGAAAACTCTTGTCATCCTTAAGCCGCATGTTGTAGCGGGGTTGATTCTCTTTAATTAGCTCGTTTTCAAGAATCAAGGCATCTAACTCACTAGGAGTGACGATCCAGTCAACTCCAGTTGCCTCGTTCATGAGCGCCTGCGTCTTTAATGTCAGTGAACTTGATTTTTGAAAGTAACTCGAGAGTCGCTGAGTTAATGATCGAGCTTTTCCGACATAGATGACAGTTCCGGAATCATTTCGAAACAAGTAGCAGCCACTTTGACGTGGAATGCCAGAGGGCTTTTCAAATGTCACGAACTCGCCTGGCCATGGGCCAACACTTCTCGCAGCACAGTTCCGGTTGCGGTCTTCATCTTTGCGATTTTCTCGGGCGTTCCTTCGCCGACGATTAACCCTCCGCGGCGACCGCCCTCTGGGCCAAGGTCAATCACCCAGTCAGCAGTCTTGATCACGTCAAGGTTGTGTTCAATTGTGATCACAGTATTTCCAGCATCAACAAGACGGTGAAGAACTGTGAGCAAACGATTTACATCTTCAAAATGAAGTCCCGTTGTTGGTTCGTCAAGAACGTAAAGAGTGTGACCAGTTGGACGGCGTGCGAGTTCGGTAGCAAGCTTCACGCGTTGCGCCTCGCCACCTGAGAGTGTCGGCGCACTTTGTCCGAGGCGGACATAACCGAGACCGACATCATTGAGGCTTTGGATAATGCGAAGAATCGCTGGCTGACGGTCAAAGAACTCTAGTGCTTCAGAGATTGGCATGTTGAGTACATCGGCGATTGACTTACCGCGGTACAAAATTTCAAGTGTTTCGCGGTTGTAGCGAGCACCATCGCACACTTCGCAGTTCACATAGACATCTGGAAGGAAGAACATTTCAATCTTGATGGTTCCATCACCAGCACACGTTTCGCAACGTCCGCCTTTTACATTGAATGAGAAACGACCCTGTTGGTAGCCGCGAACCTTAGATTCTTGAGTCTCAGCAAAGAGCTTTCTGATTTTGTCGAAGACTCCCGTGTACGTGGCCGCATTTGACCGAGGAGTTCTACCAATTGGCTGCTGGTCGACTGCGACAACTTTGTCAATGTTGTTGACGCCAGTAATCGTGTCGTGTTCTAGCACGATGGTCTTTGCACGATTGATTTGACGTTCTAGTGAACTCAGAAGAATGTGATTGATGAGGGTGGATTTACCTGATCCAGATACTCCAGTGATTGCAACAAAGTCGCCAAGCGGAATATCAACCGAAACGTTCTGAAGATTGTTCGCTCGTGCACCCTTGATCGTCAACTTTTTGCCATCGCCCTTGCGACGAGTTGTCGGAACTGGGATGAATCTCTTTCCAGATAGGTACTGTCCCGTAATTGAACGGTCGTTCTTTAAGATCTCTTTATAAGAGCCTGAATGAACTACTTCCCCGCCGTACTCACCTGCTCCCGGTCCAATGTCAACCAGGTAGTCAGCGCAGCGGATTGTTTCTTCGTCGTGCTCAACAACAATGACAGTATTTCCTAGGTCTCGAAGTCGCTCAAGAGTCGTGATGAGACGCTTGTTGTCTCGCTGGTGAAGGCCAATTGACGGTTCGTCCAGCACATACAGCACTCCCACCAAGTGGCTTCCGATTTGACTCGCTAGTCGGATGCGCTGAGCCTCGCCTCCAGAAAGTGTTGCTGAAGCTCGACTGAGTGTCAGATAATCAAGGCCAACGTCGAGCAAAAATGTCAAGCGTTCCAGGATCTCTTTAATGATCAGACGAGCAATAGATTCTTCTCGCTTGGTGAGCTTGAGCTTTTTAAAGAAGTCAATCGCCTCATCAATGGTCATGAAATTGACGTCGGCAATGCTTCTTGATTGAATTTTTACGGCGAGAACTTCTGGCTTTAAACGTTGTCCGACACAAGTGGTGCATTCAACCTCGCGCATGTACTGCTCAGCTTGTTCACGAGACCAGTCACCATCGGCGTCATTGCGCTTGCGCTCAAGCCACTCAACGATTCCGTTGTAGGTAGTTTCATAGGTTTTCACCTTGCCGTATCGGTTGCGATATTTAACTGGAACAGTCTTCTTGTCGACACCATACAGAACAAGCTTCTTGTCTTTAGCTTTCAAGTTCTTCCACGGTGTGTCAACGTCAAACTCACCAAGATCTGCGATACCTCCGATGAGTCGCTCAAAGTACTTAAACCTCGCACCGCCCCACGGAGCTAATGCTCCGTCAGCGAGTGACAGAGTTTCATCTGGGACAACCAGCTCCGGATCAACTTCAAATCTGGTTCCAAGACCGGTGCACACAGGGCATGCTCCATAGGGAGAGTTAAAAGAGAAATCTCGAGGAACCAGTTCGGTGAAGCTAATCCCACAATCACTGCACGCCATCTTTTCTGAGAACTGAACAAGCTCATCGGTGTCCGTGAACAAAACCGAAACAAGTCCCTTCGTGAGTTTCAAAGCAGCTTCAACAGATTCTGTGAGGCGTTGTCTGTTGCTCGCCTTAACACTGAGTCGGTCGAGGACTACATCGATCGTGTGCTTTTCATGTCTCTTCAACGTCAGAGATTCACGCTCACTTAGTTCGATGACCTTTCCATCAACTCGTGCTCGAGAAAATCCTTGAGCTACGAGTTCGTTGAGTAACGTGCTGTACTCACCTTTGCGTCCTTCAACAACAGTTGCCAGCACCAAGAACTTTGCATCTGCTTCGCTCTCCAAAACTTGATCAACGATTTGTTGTGGCGTTTGTCTAGAAACTGTTTTTCCACACTCTGGACAGTGTGGAATTCCGATACGCGCGAACAGCAGACGTAGGTAGTCGTGGACCTCAGTGATTGTTCCAACAGTTGATCGTGGATTCCTCGAAGCAGTTTTTTGATCAATCGAAATTGCCGGCGACAGTCCTTCAATAAATTCAACATCGGGCTTTTCCATTTGTCCAAGAAACTGGCGGGCATAAGCAGAGAGACTCTCAACGTAACGACGCTGACCCTCAGCGTAAATTGTGTCAAAAGCTAGCGACGACTTTCCAGAGCCAGACAGCCCAGTGAAAATGATCAGCTTGTCGCGTGGCACCTCAACCGAGACATTTTTTAGGTTATGTACGCGAGCGCCTTGCACTCGAATCGACTGAGTCATAGCGAAAATCTAATGGCTAAACGTCTTCTGAGGTGACGTCGGAGCTTCCAGCGATGCCTTGGCGCTGGAGTGTCACCAAATAGTCACGAAGCGCTGCAGCTTCTTCAAAGCGCAGATCCTTGGCTGCCTGGAGCATTGCTTCTTCCACCCTTGCAATCTCAAGGTTGTAATCGTCTGGAAGGTTTCCTTCGAGTGATGAAACGCCATGGGACTTATTCTTCGGCTCCGGAGCGGATTCACTGCGGAGTCTTCCAAGAATGTCGGCAACATTTTTCGTTACCGTTTGAGGAGTGATGCCGCGCTCTTCGTTATACGCAATTTGCGCGATTCGACGACGTTCAGTAGTTGTGATGGCGCTACGCATCGAGTCAGTAATGCGATCGGCATAAAGGATCGCCTCTCCATTGGCATTACGAGCAGCTCTACCTATTGTCTGAATGAGAGCACTTCTAGAGCGGAGAAAGCCTTCTTTATCTGCGTCAAGAATTGCGACGAGAGAAACTTCTGGAAGGTCAAGTCCCTCTCGAAGCAAGTTGATTCCAATCAAGATGTCAAATTCACCAAGACGAAGCGAGCGCAGAATTTCGATTCTCTGGATGGTGTCAATGTCGCTGTGCAAATACTGAACTCGGTAACCAGCTTTCGTGAGAAAATTCGTAAGGTCTTCAGACATTCGCTTTGTGAGCGTGGTGATGAGTGCGCGTTCATTGCGTGCGACTACTGCATCCAGTCGTGCGCGAAGATCATCAATCTGATTCTTTGTTGGCACAACTGTGATCGTTGGATCCAACAGTCCAGTTGGTCTAATCACTTGCTCGGCGATTTGATCGCTGTGCTCAATTTCATATGGTCCGGGTGTTGCCGAGACAAAAACCATTTGAGGAACGATATTCATGAACTCATCGAACGTGAGGGGGCGATTATCCATTGCGCTCGGCAGTCTGAAGCCGTGTTCAACCAGAGTTTCCTTGCGTGAGCGGTCCCCCGCATACTGACCGCGAATTTGCGGAACAGCGACGTGCGATTCATCGATCACGACGAGCATGTCTTCAGGGAAATAGTCAAGCAACGTGTAGGGGCGCTCTCCTGGTTTCCTTCCGTCTAAGTGTGCCGAGTAGTTTTCAATTCCTGCACAGATTCCCGTCTGCTCCATCATTTCCAGGTCGTGTTCAGTTCGCGAGCGAAGACGCTGCATCTCGAGGAGCTTTCCCTCTTTTTCGAACTTCGCCAATTGAACTTGCAACTCTTCTTCAATTGTTCGACAAGCGTTATTCAGAGTTTCAGAACTTGTGGCGTAGTGCGAAGCAGAAAACAATGTGAATTCCTTGACCTTCACGCGTTGCTCTTGGGTCACCGGGTTAAAGAAAGTGATTTCTTCCACTTCGTCGTCAAAGAACGAGATTCGAACTGCTTCGTTGCTGTAAGCGGGTTGAATTTCGAGGGTGTCACCCTTCATGCGAAAGAGCCCACGTTCTAAAACAAGCTCGTTTCGGTTGTACTGCATCTCTACTAGTCGTCGAAGCAACTCTCGTTGATCGAACTTCATACCGACTTCAATGAGCAGCATTCTCGCCCGATATTCCACTGGAGATCCGAGGCCATAGATACATGAAACTGACGCAACGACAATCGTGTCGCGATGAGTTAGAAGAGAAGAAGTGGCTGCGTGACGTAAACGATCAATTTCTTCGTTAATCGAACTGTCCTTTTCGATAAACGTGTCCGTTCGAGGAATGTACGCCTCGGGTTGGTAGTAGTCGTAATACGAAACAAAAAATTCAACCCTATTTTGAGGCAACATCTCTTTAAGCTCTGAGGCCAACTGGGCCGCTAGTGACTTATTTGGTTCCAGGATCAGTGTTGGCCGCTGGACCTGCTCCACCAACCAGGCAATTGTCGCTGTCTTGCCACTGCCGGTAATTCCCTCGAGGGTCTGATAGCGAAGGCCGTCATTGATGCCAGACGACAGTGTTGCAATTGCAGTTGGCTGATCACCCGAAGGCTGAAAAGGTGACTCAACGAGGAACTTATCCACTCAGTAAGCCCTCGCTTACGAGTGCCTCGTTCAAACTCTGTTCCAATTCCTCTGGAGTTCCTTCGTTCCAAATGACCTTGTCAACAATCGATGAGCGAACTTCATTCGACACCTGGGTGTCGATACGTGCCTGGGCATCATTCTCACTAAAGCCCCGATGGTCAACGAGGCGCTTCTTGGCTATTTCAGGAGAAACCAAAACTGCCCATGCGCTATCAAGGGAAAAGATCTGGCGGTGTTCGACTCGGTAGAGAGGGAGAGCAATGAAGACGGCTGGAGCTGTGCAGGCTTCGATTTGACGAAGTACTTCTATACCTATTGCCGGGTGCGTAATTGA
>JBAWYN010000012.1:0-22008 GCA_037143535.1 Acidimicrobiaceae bacterium
ATGTTTGCGGTTCTCTTGGACTGGTTGATTATCCGAGGCAAAACACAAGGAGTCCTAGTAGGACTCATGGCCGCACTGAAGTTATACCCAGTAATTTTCATACTTGTCTGGCTACTGCGCCGTCAGTGGCAGGCGGCAATCACGGCAATGACAACATTTACAGTCATCACCATGAGTGCGGTCATTGTGTGGCCAGCCAGTGCAAGTTCATACGTTTCCAAAGTTCTGTTTGGCGGAAATGAGCTGAAGCATTTTCTAACTAACCGAGCACCGATTTCCAGTTCGAGCTTTTCGTCAATGCTGAATCGTGCTCCATTTCACATCGGTGAGTTTGGCAGCATCGGAGCGTTGGTAGGTTCACTTTTTGTTGTAATCCTTGGACTGTACGCAGCTCAGAATCTGTGGAAGCGCTCATGTGAATTCAGCTCAGCAGTAGTACTACTTATGACATCGATAATTGGAGCACCAGTCGCGTGGGACCATTACTTCACCTACGCACCAATTTTGATTTTCGTAGCTCTCGAGGTCGGCATGAAGTCCTGGACCGCTCGAACTGCACTACTCAACATTGCAGTACTCATCGTGCCGTGGAATCACTGGCGATTAGCAACATCTACATCATGGCTGGCAAGTTGTGGAACGTACTTTTCGAGGAATTCAATAACGCTTGCCTCATTGGCACTACTCACAGCTGCGTTAGTAGAACGCAGTACCCATTCACTTGCGGATTAGCTAGCAACAATCATTCGAACGGTGTCAGTAACTGAAGCACCACCCTTTGAAGAGCCAGCCATTACAACAATGCGGTCCCCCGTTTTTGCGATACCAGCAAGTTTTAACTGCTGCATTGCGAATTCACAAAGATCATCAATTGCCGTTGCTTGGGAAATAAAGGTTTCTTGCACACCCCATGAGCTTCGAAGTTGGCGAGCAGTGCTTTCGCTCGGCGTGATGGCAATGATTGGCATTGGTGGGCGAAAGCGCGAGATAGCACGAGCTGTCATTCCAGATCGCGTGCACGCAACAATTGCCACTGCTTTCTCTTCCATGGCAGCGCGCCACGCAGATCCTGTAATTGCTGCAGTAATGCGTGCTGGGTCGTGGGGGTCAGTAATACCTTGTTGTAGACCAAGACCCGCTCCCCACTTCTGATAATCAAATGAAGTTTCAGCGCGGCTAACAATGCGGTCCATAGTTACAACAGTGCCAATTGGGTCATCACCAATTGCGGTTTCACCCGAAAGCATTACCGCACTAGCACCGTCGAGAACAGCGTTAGCGACGTCAGTTACTTCAGCCCGAGTTGGAACTTGAGCGTGGGTCATTGATTCGAGCATTTGCGTCGCAACAACCACTGGTCGCGCGAACTTGACACCTTCGTGAACAATCGTCTTTTGCAGGTGCGGCACATCTTCAATTGGCATACGCACACCAAGGTCACCTCTGGCCACCATGATCGAATCTGAAACTTCAATAATCTCAGAAAGATTTTCAATGCCTTCAGCGGTTTCAATCTTCGCCATCATCATCACATCGCTTCGTCCAAGAACTGTGCGAACTGAAACCATGTCAAATGCAGTTCTCACAAATGAAACAGCAAGAATTTCAAATTTTTCACTTCGAAGCGCTTCAAGTCGTTCGCGGTCATCAGCAGTTGGAAGTTGGTCCGCAATTATTGAAGTCGGAAGCGAGAGTCCAGGTTTACCCATTACGCCGCCGCCAGAAATAACCACCGTCATCAATGTTTTTCCAGTTGCCGTGACTTCAAGTGACGTTCCACCATCTCCGAGGTGAACGCGGTCACCAGTCTTTAACATTCGAAGAACATCTTCACGTTCAACAGCTATGCGTGAATTTGTCGACGTCTCACCGAAGGCTTCATAGAGCTCAACTTGGTCACCTACGTTTAAGTACACAGGCGTAGATCCGAATGATCCTGCACGAATCTTTGGGCCAGGAATGTCAACCATGATTGCGGCGTCTGGCGCTAAGTCACGTAGGCGACGAAGTCTCTCGATGTTTGACGGGATATCACCGTGCGCGAATGAAAGACGGAAAACGTCAACGCCCGCGAGGACGAGACCCTTGATGACATCGTCACTTTCAGATGACGGTCCAATAGTTGCAACTATTCGCGTACGGCGCAAGGTAATTCCCTTCGTTGTACTACTTAGTCTAGGTGCTAATTACGAACGAACTGGAACAACAACGTCTGAGCCATCAACATCAACAACGCGAAACTGCATGCCATACCTACTCGCGAGTTCAGGATTTCTGATGATGTCGTGCGCTGGCCCATCAAGAACAACTTCAGATTTATCTAACAACACCAATCGGTCAGCGAACTGTCCAGCAAGCGTTAGATCGTGCAATGTAGCCAGCACAGTGAGTCCACATTCAGCTACTTCCTTCTTGAGCAGTTCCAAAAGTTCCATTTGGTGGCGAAGATCAAGTCCAGTAATTGGTTCATCAAGAACAACAACCATGGTTGATTGTGCGAGTGCGCGAGCAATCACCGTGCGTTGACGCTCTCCACCTGAAAGAACTGAGATGTTCTGCTTGGCAAATTGCTGAAGCGACAGTCGCTCTAATACTGAGTCAACAACGGCTCGGTCCCCCGCAGTAGGAGCACGCAGCATGCCGTGATACGAAGTTCGTCCCAGCGTTACGTAGTCACGCACACTCATGCCAGCTGGAACGAGTGGATTTTGAGGTACGAAAGCGAGCAAACGTGCGCGGTCACGTTCATTGAGTTGAGCCATGTCTTGACCACTGATTTTCACCGAACCTGGTCCAAATTTTCTAATTCCAGCAACTGCTTCAATGAGCGTCGTTTTTCCTGCACCGTTTGGTCCAATAATTGTCAGCCAAGAACCTGCTTCGACGTTGAGCGAAACATCTGAAACTAACTTCTTGGATCCCACGCTGACCGAGAGATTATTTATTTCAACAGCGTTCATCATGAAAACTTCCTAAAGCTAAGAATAAAAACAAATACTGGCGCGCCTACGGCTGCAGTGATGACGCCAATCGGAAGTTCAGACGGAGCTATTGCGGTTCGCGCAATAGTGTCAGCAATCACCAGGAACGCTGCGCCAAGGGCCGCCGAGATTGGCAAGATTCGACGATTAGAAATACCAACCAGAAGTCTCACAATGTGCGGAACAATAATTCCAACGAATCCAATTAACCCGACAACAGAAACAATGGCCGCGGTTCCAAGTGATGAAGCGAGAATAACTATGAAACGAATACGACGAACTGGAAGTCCGAGTGATCTCGCTTCATTTTCACCAACACTCATTACGTCTAGTGCGCGACCACAAAGTATGCACACTGTGATGCAGACAATCACGTAGGGAAGAATGAGGTTGACTGATGACCAGTTCGAACTGGCGAGTGAACCAAGTAGCCAGATGTAAACACGAGCAATTGAGTTCGCAGAAGCTTGCTGTTGCAAGAACGTCTGTGCACTTGTCAAGAGTGCTGCAATCGCAACACCAGCGAGAATTAATGTTCCCTCGTTTGAGTGACTACCTCGACCACCAATTGCCCAGGTTGCCCCAACCGCTACTAGTGCACCGATAAACGCAAGCATTGGAGTCCAGGTTGGAGTGCTGAGTCCATGTCCAACGTCCATAATTGCGAACGTTGCACCAATGCCTGCGCCCGCTGCAACACCGAGCAGATACGGATCTGCAAGCGGATTGCGAAACACACCTTGATAGGAACCTCCGGCCACTGCCAACATCGCACCAGCTAAGAGTCCCAGCACTAAACGTGGCGCACGAAGTTGCCAAATGACTGTTGTCTGCATCTGGTCAAGGGTGCTGTGGCCAATGCCGATGTGGGCAAAGAGCGATCCGAAGATTCGAGAGTTGCTCACCGAAGTTGGACCAACAACTAGCCCGCACACCACCGCAATGACGAGAAGCGCCAGCGTAAAAACGCTGACCACAACTACTCGACGGGTGGTGGGCGGACTAAATGTCATTTAGTTCCAGAGCATCTTGTTGTTAAGCGCTGCTCTAACTGCTGAAGCCAGTGACTTCATAAGTTCAGGTAACTGCGGGCCCCATTCAGATGCAACGTTTGGATTCAATGAAGCAACTGCTCCATTAGCGGCTGCACTGACTTTTGTGAATCCGGTGCGAGCACTCACCTGTGACTTGGTTTGTCCGTCCGCGGTGAAGATCAGCTTTGGATTTGAACTCAAAATATATTCAGCACTCAACGACGGGTACCCCGCATCAGCAGAGGTTGCTACTTCGTCAGCAATGTTGACTGTGCCGAGAGACTTCAGTAGTGATCCAACGAATGTCTGGCTCGTAAGTGAGTAGTAGGGCTTAACTCCGACTTCATAAAACACCGTGAGTTTTTTAGAGGGGTGAGCTGGAATTGAAGCAATGGCAGCGCTGATTGACTTCTTTATGGACGAAGTCAACTTTGCCGCTTCGCTGCTGTGGCCCGAGAGCTGTCCGAGTTGCGTCATTTGTGCATAAGCACCATCCAATGTTGATGGTGCTGATTGAACAACAACGTTGACCCCGAGCGCCTTTAGCTTTTGTTGAATGCTGTTGGCGTTATAGGAAATAACAACCAACGATGGCTTAGTTTTGCCTGGGCAAATTGAACCAATCGCCTCAGCACTTGGATTTAGTGGATTGATCTTGTCTTTCAGTGCAAGAACTTGCGCCTGAGCTGGGTACGTTGAATCCGCATCAACGGCACCAACTTGTGAACCTGCACCAATTGCGTACAGCGTCGCTGTTGCGGTTGGTGAAAGCGACACAATGCACGATGGCGACTGTGTAACAGCGCCTGCTGTTGTGATGCTTGCTAGGGGAAACGTCAAAGCACTAAGTGTTAGTGCAACGACGAACCGAGGAAAATGTTTCATGGATATCTCCTTGTGTTCGTCGAGTCAGGTGGACGACGGAGAAATACCCGAACGACCGCTCCTTACCTCGAGAGCTGTCTTCACATCTCCTCGCGGTAGGCGACCTGGCTTTATGGGCTTCTCACGAAGGCCACTTACAGTTGCGGGACAGCGTAGGAATCACACCTACTTCGCTGCCACGAGGCTCCTTGACCTTATCCCACGAACGTGGAGAGAATTAGCTCTTGCGGAAACGAGCGAGGATGCCGCCCTTTTTGACTTTGGCAACCTCTCGTGAACAGGAACAACGCTCATTCATAGGGACACCTTCGAGAGCTTGCTCGATGTGTTCGCCGCAACCCTTCCAGGTTGGCTTATTGCAATTTTCGCAAGTGATTCGCTGACACATGGTTTCTCCTAAAAACGTTTACGCAACCAGTTAAGCATTCACGGCTTGAATTAAACAGTCATGCCGCCATCAGCCGCAATGTCGGCTCCGGTGACTGAAGATGACTCAGGAGAGCAGAGCCACAAAACAACTTCTGCGATCTCACTTGGCTCCAGCAATCGCCCAACTGGCTGCTGCTTGCCAAACTCTTCAACGCTCTTGAGGCCATAGACCTTTGCTGATGCTTCCAAGATGTCGGTGCGAGTTGATCCAGGGCTCACGGCATTTGCGGTGACGCCGTGCTCTGCGAGGTCCATAGCGGCACTTCTGATCAGTCCAACAACTGCGTGCTTTGATGCGGTGTAAGCAGCCAAGTTGTAGAGCCCTGTGCTTCCTGCAGAAGAAGCAATCGCCACAATGCGACTGTTAGCTTCAGGTCCATTAGCAATGAGTGTTGGAGCAGCAGCTTCAATCAGACGCCTCACACCAAGAACATTCACCGAAACAACTGCGTCCCACTGTTCATCGCTCACTGTCCAAAACGGTCCACCGCCACCCATTACCCCGGCGCACGCGACAACTACGTCTAGGCGCCCGAAGTGACGTACTGCAGTTTCGACGGCGAGTTGCATGTCGGTGGCACTTCTAACGTCACCAACGAGTCCGAGTACGGCGTCACCGTGACGATTCACGACTGCGTCGAGATCTGCAGGTGTTGCGAGCGGGTACGAAATTTCAGGAATGTCACGGCAGCGATCCACTGCAACTACGTGGTACCCGCTGTTTACAAGTGCGTCAACTGTGGCGGCACCAATACCGCGAGCGGCACCGGTAACAATCGCCACTCGACTCATGAACCAAGCTTCCTAAAGAATCCCTCAGGAGCAACGACGTCGTCGCGTGTCAGCTCATTGATGTTTGACTTACCGAGTCCGAGCAATGTTGAGTCAATGCCACCGCGAATTACGTCGAGCACATTTTCAACACCGGCTTGTCCGCCAGCTGAGAGTCCCCAGAGATAAGCGCGACCAATCATGACTCCCTTGGCACCAAGTGCCAAGGCCTTCACGACGTCGCTTCCACGGCGAACTCCACCGTCAAGGAATACTTCAATCTGTGAACCCACTGCGTCCACCACTGCAGGAAGAGATCTAATTGGCGCTGGAGTTCCGTCCAAGTTGTTTCCACCGTGGTTAGAAACTGAGAGAGCAGTAGCACCGAGGTCAACAACACGCTTGGCGTCATCAATGCGGCTTACGCCCTTCACCATGAATGGTCCGTCCCACTGCGCGCGAAGCCAAGCAATGTCATCCCAGCTTGGAAGGGGGCTCTGCATCCACTCGTAGTACGCGCCGAAGAATGTTGGTGGCTTTGTTCCTACTGGTGACATGTTTGGTGCCCCGAGGTCTGGGAAGCGACCAGTTAATGCAAACTTTGTTAGCCAGCGTGGTCGCACGATCACTTCAGGTGCGAGCTTCACCATTGCCTTCAGATTGATCTTCTCTGGAATCCAAGGACTACCCCAGTCGCGTCCATTAGAGAACGACCAGTCGAGGGTCAAGATAATTCCCTTGGCGCCAGCGGCCTTGGCGCGAATGAGACGCTGCACCATGGTGTCGCGGTCTCCCGACCAGTACATCTGGAAAAGAACTTGGCTGTTTACTGCGCAGACATCTTCGACTGACTTGCTGGCAAATGAACTGAGTCCCATGAGAACGCCGCGATTCGCTGCCGCGCGTGCAACGGCAACTTCGCCGTCTGGGTGAACAGCTTGCACACCAGTTGGAGAAATAATGACCGGCATGGATGTTGACTCGCCCATGAGTGTTGTCTGCATTTGGCGTTCGTTAGAAAGCCCCGCGATATGAGGCGCGAATCCAAGTTGGTCGAATGACTCGAGGTTGTCCTTCGACGAAAGACCTTTTTCAGATCCTGCAATGAGGGCACCATAGACAGACTTTGGTAGGTACTTCTCTGCTCGACGTTGCGCAACGGCAACTGTTTCAAACCACTTATAAGCCACTGGCCCTCCGATTAGGTATCAGATTGAGATTACCTGAGAGTTGCGATAGTGGTTACTTTTCGATCCTGAGACCAGTACTTCGAGCGATTGCATCAAAGTCTGAATCTGCATGAAGCACCGAAAAGTCAGACCTAATCGCAATCGCTGCGATAAGACAATCCAGCAGTTTCCTTGGAGTATTTCCATTACGCCTGCACGCTCGATAAATTGCGGAAGCCTCTTCGTAATCACTGGATTCAGTTGTTACGAGTGTTGCTCTCGCAAGCAAACCACGAAGTTCAAAAAGCTGCTGCTCGTCACGAGCACCGGCCAGAATTTCTAATCTGACAGGCTCGCATGTAGCGATTTCTTTGCCAAGGAGAAGGTCTACGCGCTGGCAGATGGGGCTACCTGTGTCTCGGAGAAATTCAATCCAAGCGGAAGAGTCAATAAGGATCACGAAAAGCGATTCGCACGCAGTGAGTCGAGGTCTTCATCCCAACCGGTCCCACGGAGCTTTCTCGCTTCGTCAATTGACAAGGCCTCTCTCGCGAGGAGTCGAAGAGCCATGTTGACTGCATCTTTCTTTGTGGAAAGGTTGTAGCGACGCATCACCACTTCGCAGGACTTTTCGTCTATGTCTACATTGGTGCGTGCCATACACCAAGCATACACCAAATCTGTAGATAACCTTATTTCGAGTTAATTGAGACCGGCACTCGCTTCGAGTGGTCAGGTGATGGCTTGGGGATAAGCATTACCTTCTTTGCTGCAAGTGCCGTCTCTCCGTGGCCAAATACACACTCAGGGTCTGGGTCAGTCATTTCGAGTCCAGTAAAGAACTTCGCAGCCATGCAGCCACCACGACATGCGTCGTATGAACCACATGACCCACATGCTCCTGGGTTGCCCGGTTCACGAAGCGAGGTAAAGAGGTCGCTCTCGGTCCACACTGCATTGAATCCAGCGTCACGGACGTTGCCAGCTTTGAATTCGTCATGGATTACAAACGGACAGGCGTAGACCTCACCTATTGGGTCGATTAGACAAACCACTCGCCCAGCGCCACAAAGGTTAAGACCGTCGAGTGGATCGCCCAGTGCTGAGAGGTGAAAGAAAGAGTCTCCGGTAAGAACGTTTGGGCGTTCCATCAGCCACTTGTAGAGACGACGGTTTTGTTCCTGTGTCGGGTGCAGTTCATCCCACACATCAACACCACGTCCTGATGGGCGAAGACGAGTGAGTCGAAGTTGCGCGCCGTAGTGCTTGGCGATTGCTTCAAATTCATCGAGTTGCTCAATGCTGTCTCTAGTCATAACAACTGAGATCTTGAATTCTCCGAAGTTGGCATCACGAAGGTGGTCCATGGCAAGTCGCGCAGCCGCGTAACTTCCTTCACCGCGAATCTTGTCGCAGGTCTCTGCATCAGCACCATCAATGGAAATCTGAATGTCGAGGTAATCAATCGCGGCGAGCTTCTTCGCGGCTTCAGCGTCAATGCGTGTTCCGTTTGTTGAAAACTTCACACCAACTTTTTGGTTGACTGCGTGTTCAATGATTTCGAAGAAGTCGCGGCGAATCATTGGTTCACCGCCACCAATGTTGATGTAGAAGATTTGCATCGCGGCAATCTCATCAATGAGTGCCTTGGCTTCATCGGTGTTCAGTTCCTTAGGGTCTCTGCGACCTGAAGATGACAGACAGTGCGTGCAAGCAAGGTTGCAGGCGTAGGTCAACTCCCACGTCAGACAGATGGGAGCCGCGAGGCCACGTTCAAACTTGTCGCGAAGACTGGAGTTAGCGCCCACAGATAATGTCCGATTTCACTAATGCGCCGACCGCTTCTACATAGCGGTCGTGCTCGTTTGGAGCTACAGCGTCAATTGCTTCATTCACTGAATTGAAGTTTTCGAGACTACGAAGAATCGCCACAAGTTCGCGAGACTTTAAAAAGACCAATCGGCGGTTGCCGTGGTGATATGCGAGAGCACCGAATGCTTCATCGCGAAGAGAAACCTGCGAGCTGAGCGACCACGGTGCCGACGCGTCAAAGATGACGCTGGTCGACAATGACACGGTTTAGTAAACCCCGCAAAGTCCGTCGATAGATACTTCTTCAACGAGTAGCTCAGTATCGCCAATAATTTCTACAACTTCGTCTGCGATCAATGTGTCTGGTGACATGCTTTTCTCCTTAAGTTGTTCCATTATTACCTATGGCGCGACACCCTGTTTAGCATTCATGGCAAACTGCTTCAATGAGTCAGCTAATCGCCCAGGCCCCGAGCCCCGTTGACGCACCAATTGCTGTGGGAACCCTGGTTCGTATTGACTCAGAATCGAAGTTCTTAGACCGTGATTATCTGACGGGTGGCGCACCATGGAAATTGCTCCGTCTTCCTGGCGGTTCAAAAACCGTGGCCCAGAGTTGGATAAATGGCGCCAGAATTCAGCCCGGGCAAGAGCGTTTTGCCCGCACGCTTGTCAACCAAGGAATGCTGCATCCTATTTATGAGTCGCGAGTTGACGTCGAGCAAATAGATGTTGTCATTCCTGTGTACAACGACATCTCACGTGTTTCACGACTTCTCACTCTGCTCGGCGATTTTCACGTGACGATTGTTGATGACGCGTCGAGTAATCCAGCACTTCTCGCAGAAATTGTGTCTACGTTTGGACAGTCTCTGGTTCGACTCGAAGAAAACGTGGGTCCGGGCGGAGCCAGAAACGCTGGGCTCAGGTCAACAAGTCGCCAGTTTGTCTGGTTCATTGACGACGACGTAACTGTTAGCGAAGCTCTCAACGTTGCTGCGCGTCTGTTTTGTCAGTTCAATGACCCAATGGTTAGCTGCGTGGCCCCACGTGTGCGTGGCAGCGGTGGTGATTCACTACGTGACAAGTTTGAACTTCGCTTCAGCCCCCTCGACATGGGTGCTCGCCCACAGATAGTTGTTCCCGGTGGTCCAGTTGGTTATCTCCCGAGTGCTTGCATGATGGTGCGACGTAGCGCTGTGGGAGCAGGATTTGATCCAACACTTCGCATTGGAGAAGACGTAGACCTCGTGTGGCGACTCCACGATCAGGGCTGGCTCGTTCGTTACCTCGCAGATGTTGTCGTCACGCACCGAGCTCGGACAAGTTGGAGTGCTTGGTGGCATCAACGCGTGCAGTACGGCGTCTCTTCTGGCGAACTGGCGAAACGACACCCAGGCAGACTTGCTCCCCTGCGTGTTGATCCTTGGACTCTGGTTGCTTGGGGAACTGTATTTATTGGCAGGCCCTCATTTGGGGCTCGAATCATCAGTGTGAACAGCGAAGCCTTAATAGAACGACTCGAAGACTCAGCAGACGAACCAGAGCACGTCGCGAGAGAAGTTGTGGCGAAAGGAATGGTCAAATCCGGAGGCCCACTTGCTCGCGCCGCAGTTAGGACCTTTGGGCCACTGATTCTTTTATTTGCACTGCACCCGAAACTTCGTCGACGAGTACTTGCACTATTCGTAGTTGGCACGGCGTGGAGATGGCGAAAGACGCAACTTCACCCGCTCGATGTCCCAGTCGCGATCGCCGACGACGTTGCCTACAGCCTTGGAGTAGCCAAGGGAGCAATCAAAAGTCGCTCACTCGCAACAATGACGCCCGACATAACTAAGTCGAGCGTCACGTTGCGAAAAGTTTTGGGTATTTCAGTTCAAAAGAACTAGAACTTAACTACGCCTCGAACGTTGAGTCCTGCTTCGAGGTCAAGGTAACCCTGGTTGACTTCGTCAATTGAGTATTCCTTGGTAACAAGTTCGTTAACTTGAATCTTGCCTTCGTGGTGTAGACGAAGAAGAAGTGGAATCTGAACTCGTGGTGCAGTTGATCCAAACACTGAACCCAGAATCTGCTGGTTCCAGAGGGTCAACATAGCCATGTTCACAGTTACTTCAGTCTGGTCGAACGGCGCAATGCCAGTTGCCACGATTGTTCCATTCTTGGCAAGGATGGAACGAGCTTCTTCAATGAGCTCACCAGTAAGACGTCCCGGCGTTAGAACAATTACGTCACAGTTCTGTCCGTTAGTGAGTTCACCCAGGAAACTGAATGCAGCTTCAAGTGCAGAACTTGCACCGTGGGTTGCTCCGAGCTTCATGGCGCGCTCAACCTTGGTTGGGTTGGTGTCAATTGCAATGACGGCGCGAGCACCAGCGTGCAGTGCACCCTGTACTGCTGCAGAACCAAGTCCACCAACACCGATTACTGCAACAACGTCTCCAGGCTTTACGCCACCTCGGTTAACAGCTGAACCCCAACCTGATGCGAAACCACATGAGATAAGTGCTGCAGCCTTGAGGTCATACCAAGGGTCGATCTTTACAACTGAAGCCTCGTGCACAACAATTTGCTCTGAGAATGTTCCGAGCTGGCACATACGGTTCAAGTTCTGGTCTTCCCAGTGGTGACGCCAGGTGTTGTCAGACATCATTGGACCAGCAAGTGTGTTTGCACCAAGGTCACATACATACGGAGCACCTGATGCACATGACTTGCAGCGACCACATGCCGGGATGAATGAAACAGCAACGTGGTCACCAACAGCAAGACCTGAAACGCTTGGACCCACTGCTTCAATAACGCCAGATCCTTCGTGTCCACCAATTACTGGGAACATTGAGTCGGTTCCGAAGAAGTTAAGAACTTCGAGAGGTGCAGTGATGTCACCAGTGCGAGTGTGTTCGTCAGAGTGACACATTCCGGCGTACGCCATCTTCACTCGAACTTCGAAGGCCTTTGGCTCATCGATTTCGATTTCCTCTGTATGCCAAGGACCGTTCTTCTCAGTAACGATTGCGGCTTTTACTTTCATGTCATCCCCCAAAAATCAAGAAGGGCAATTCGCCCTACAGGGACTCTACATCTGCTGCGGCGCAGCGATGCCCAGTAATGAAAGTCCAAGTTCCAGGGTTCTGGCGGTCAATTCACACAAGGCAAGTCGCTCGGCGCGAAGAGCCCCTTCTGAACTGAGGACTGGGCAGGCCTCATAAAAAGTTGTAAATCGCTGGGCTAGATCGAACAGGTAGGTGCAGAGCTTGTGGGGCTGCAATGTTTGAAAAGCCACGTCAAAAGCTTCAGGAAGAGCCAAGAGTCCGAGGGCCAGCTGGCGCTCTTGGGAGCTTTCAAGTGCGAACGTTGCTTCACCAGGAACATATGGCGCATCGAGGCGGCGAAAGATTGAACGAAGTCGAGCGTGCGCGTACTGAAGATACGGACCAGTATCACCTTCGAAGGCGAGCATGCGGTCCAGATCAAAAATGTAGTCACGCTGGCGTTCTGTAGAGAGGTCGGTGTATTTAATTGCAGCGCGAGCAATGTCTGTGGCGAGTGCAGTTCGATCAGCGTCACTCAGTTCGCTGCCACGTGCAACGAGTGCCGCGTCAGCGCGCTCAATCGCTTCATCCAGTAGTCCTACGAGCTTTACGGTGCCGCCACTTCGCGACTTAAACATCTTGCGGTCTGGACCGAGGACGTGACCGAACGAAACATGTTCGCAGCGAACATTCTCTGGCAACCATCCAGCCATGCGCGCAACTGCATAGAGCATGTCGAAGTGTTGTGCCTGAGGAGTTCCCACGACGTAAAGAATTTCGTCTGCCTTCAGACCACTCACACGATTACGAATTGCAGCGAGGTCAGTTGCTGCGTATCCGAATCCTTCATCACGCTTTTGCACAATCATTGGTAGTGGTTCATCGTCGCGGTTTACAAATCCCGGCGGGAACACGCAGAGCGCTCCATCACTGTCAGTGATGAGACCCTTGGCGCTGAGGTCTTTCACAACGTCATCGAGCATGTCGTTATAGAACGACTCACCCACGTTGTCATCAGGGGTCAGCGTGACGTCGAGTTTTTGATACACCTCAGCGAAATACGCAACTGACTGATCAACGAGAATCTTCCAGAGTCGAAGAGTTTCTTTGTCGCCACCTTGAAGAGCCACAACACGAAGTCGACTGCGCTGTTTGAAGGCGTCATCGGCTTCAAACTTCTCTCTCGCTCCCTTGTAGAAAGTGTCAAGGTCACCAATAGATAGTTCTGCGACAGCTTGGTCTTCACCGAGATCGAGCAAGTGCTCAATCAGCATTCCAAAAGGTGTGCCCCAGTCGCCAATGTGATTTCTCGCAATGACGCTGTTACCAACAAAGCGGTTCATTCGAGCGAGCGCGTCACCAATCACCGTGGAGCGAAGGTGACCAACGTGCATCTCTTTTGCAACGTTTGGCGCTGAGTAGTCAATGACCACAGTCTTGGGTGCGCTGGACTTCTCAAGTCCGAGGCGTGGGTCATTGCTGAGCTCTCGAAGTTGTGTATTGAAGACCTGCGTGGTGAGGTTGAGGTTCAAGAACCCGGGACCAGCAATTTCAACTGTTGCGATGTCGGCGACGTCAAGTGCTGCAACGACAAGTTCAGCCACCTCACGTGGCGGCTTTCCAACTTGCTTGGCTAGGGCCATGACTCCATTCGCCTGGTAATCGCTGCGATCTGAAGGGCGAAGTACCGGGTCAGCACTAGGAACGACGCTGTCGAACGCTTTTTGCAGGCGCGAAGCGAGAAGGTCATACGTGCTGGTCATAACGTCCAGTCTCCCACTTTTTAGCCACTTCACCGTGCCAGTGTCCAGAAATACTGACCTCATCTCGGTCGTAGAATGGAGACATGACATCCCCCTCACTCAACAGCTTCCAGTCGAAGAGCACGCTAATTGTTGGCGGCCGCTCACTTACCTATTACTCGCTTCAAGCAGATGCGCTTAAGAAGTTAGGTGTCGACAAACTGCCGTATTCAATCAAGGTGCTTCTAGAGAACTTGCTACGTCACGAAGACGGCGCGAAGGTCACAGCATCAGACATTGAAGCACTCGCTAAATGGGCTGATACCCCAAGCAGACACGGTGAAGCAGCCGGAGACGATGCGAAGGAAATCGCCTTCACCCCTGAGCGCGTTCTGATGCAAGACCTCACCGGAGTTCCTGCAGTTGTTGACCTCGCTTCAATGCGTGACGCAATCATTGCCCTCGGCGGCGACCCAGCCAAGATCAACCCACTTGTTCCAGTCGAACTCGTCATTGACCACTCAGTAATTCTTGAGCGCACTGGAACACCAGAAAGCTACGAACAAAACGTTGCCATTGAATACGACCGCAACGTCGAGCGCTACACCTTTCTCAAGTGGGCCCAGAGTTCGTTTAAGCAGTTCCGCGTGGTGCCACCAGGAATGGGAATCTGTCACCAAGTAAACCTCGAACACCTCGCCCGCGTTGTTTTTGAAAATGACGGCGTTGCTTATCTCGACACCGTTGTTGGAACTGACTCACACACCACCATGGTGAACGGTCTTGGAGTTCTTGGATGGGGCGTTGGAGGAATTGAAGCAGAAGCAGGAATGCTCGGTCAACCAACATCAATGTTGATTCCACCAGTAGTTGGACTTCGACTCAGCGGATCACCTAAAGAAGGTGTTACTGCAACTGACGTGGTGCTCACCATTACTGAACTACTTCGCAAACAAGGCGTGGTTGGAAAGTTTGTTGAAGCCTTCGGTCCTGGCGTGACGTCACTTTCGCTTGAAACTCGCGCAACAATTGGAAACATGGCTCCTGAATACGGAGCAACATGTGCAATCTTCCCGATTGACCAGATCACCATTGACTACCTCGCATTCACTGGACGTCCAAAGACGCAACTCGAACTCGTTGAGGCGTACGCCAAGGCCCAGGGAATCTGGCACGAAGCTGGAGCAGCTGAGCCGGTGTATTCAGAGTACGTAGAGCTTGACCTGGCAACTGTCGAGCCATCGCTCGCAGGACCAAAGCGTCCACAAGACCGCGTGTCGCTTAGCGGTGTTCGTGGTGCATTTAAAACTGCACTCGGACGTGACGTAAAGACAGTCGCTGGTAAGGATTATGCGCAAAGCATTAGCGACGGTGCCGTAACAGTTGCTGCGATTACTTCTTGCACCAATACTTCTAACCCTTCAGTACTTGTTGCTGCTGGACTAGTTGCCAAGAAGGCCGTAGAACTCGGACTGAGCGCTAAGCCGTGGGTAAAGACTTCACTTGCTCCTGGAAGCCGCGTGGTTATGGACTATCTCGAGAAGGCCAACCTTGTTGAGCCACTCGACAAGCTCGGTTTCTACCTCGCTGGATACGGTTGCACCACCTGCATTGGAAACACTGGCCCACTACTTGACGGTGTGTCCGACGCAGTTAATGAACATGACCTTTCAGTGGTTTCAGTGCTGTCGGGAAACCGTAACTTTGAAGGTCGCATTCACCCAGACGTGAAGCAGAACTTCCTTGCGTCTCCTCCACTAGTCGTGGCCTACTCACTCGCTGGAACAGTTGACATTGACCTCAATACAGAACCGCTCGGCACCGGATCAAACGGTCAGCCAGTATTTCTAAAAGACGTCTGGCCAACTGACGCAGATGTTGCCGCAGCAGTTCGTGCATCACTGACTCCCCAGATGTTCGAAGAGCGTTACGCCAGTGCCTTCAGTGGTGACGAGCGTTGGCAGGGTGTTCCTGCAACGAACGCTGTGACCTACGCATGGGACAGTTCATCAACCTACGTGAAGCTTTCGCCATTCTTTGATGGACTCTCAATGCAGCCTGGTGTTGTTTCAGACTTCACTGGCATTCGCGTTCTAGCAAAACTCGGTGACTCAGTAACCACTGACCACATCTCACCCGCTGGAAACATTCGCGCCAACGTGCCTGGTGGTCTCTACCTCACCGAGAAGGGCGTAAAGGCTCAGGACTTCAACAGTTATGGAACGCGACGTGGAAACCATGAAGTGATGATGCGCGGAACGTTCGCGAACATTCGTCTTCGCAACCAAGTCGCACCCGGTACTGAAGGTGGCATCACTATCAAGTTCCCAGAGAACGAAGAGATGTTCATCTACGACGCTTCGATGCTTTACCAAGAAGAGGGCACTCCCCTGATGATTATTGGTGGCAAAGAATACGGAAGCGGATCAAGCCGTGACTGGGCCGCGAAGGGAACCAAGCTCCTCGGAGTGAAGGCAGTTCTCGTTGAGAGCTTCGAGCGCATTCACCGTTCAAACCTTGTAGGAATGGGAATTCTTCCACTTCAGTTCAAGGCCGGAGAAACTGCGGAGACCTACAAGCTTGATGGCACCGAAGTATTTGAAATTGCGGGACTCGACCCACTTAACCGTGGCGAGACTGTTCCGACTGTTCAAGTAACTGCGAAGCGTGCAAACGGTGAAGAGCTGAAGTTTGAAGTGCGACTACGCATTGATACGCCAACTGAAGCTGAGTACTACCGCCACGGTGGAGTACTTAACTTCGTACTTCGCCAACTCGCTGCTAACTAGCCAGTTGTAACAACACGAAACGCTTCAGCGAAGCGCTTCTTTTTCATCCCGTTTGCTTTTGCGGTGGTGGCCGCCCATTCACGAATCATCGTGTCTAGGTTTTCATTTCCACCAACTTGGCTTTCGTGACACTTCAAAGCTTCAAGCTTGATATCAATAGTTTTAGTGATGTCAACCACCATTGTTGGATTAGGTGATGAGAACCAGAGTTGCTTTACGGCGTGAGGCTGATGGCCCTCATCTAGAAGCTCTGGCTTGAAGTGAGGATTACGTGCATCTGGGTAGATTGCGCGAACGGTTGCTTCACCAGCCGCCATGTGGTCGGGGTGACTTGCGAACATGCGGTCCCAGTTGCGTTCTGGATTCTGAGTAATAACGAGGTCTGGCTGATGGATACGAATGGCTCTCGAGATGTCTTTTCTGAGCTGCAGCGTTACTTCAACTTCACCGTCGGCGTAGCCAAGGAATGTGAGATCAGTGACGCCGACAACCTTCGCGGCTGCGGTCTGCTCGGCTTCGCGGTATGCCGCGCGCTCAGCCTTGGTGTGCGTTGAAGCATCACCACCAGCGTCACCTGAAGTTACGAGACAGTAGGCAACCTCAACACCGTGCTTGGTGAGAGCTGCGACTGTTCCAGCGACTCCAAAGTCAATGTCATCAGGGTGCGCAACAATGACGAGTGCTTTTTTAATGCTGTCATCGTGTTTGTAGACAGGTGTTGCAGATTTCTTCTTGGCCATTGTTATTCCTCTGAAGTCGGATCCCAATTAGCGAGATCTTTAAGTCGTTTGTCGTTAGAGAACACTTCCACAACTGGGCGCTTAAGTGCAATGCGGCGCATAATTACCTCAGCTTCAATGATCTGGTTATAGAGCAGCATTGAAACAACAACGCCAGTCGATCCAGCACGAGCTGTGCGGCCCGAGCGGTGAAGGTATGCCTTGTGGTCTTCTGGAGGATCGAAGTGAATGACACAGTCAACACCGTCAATGTGAATTCCACGAGCTGCAACGTCAGTTGCTACCAGGACTGAGAGCTTGTCAGCGGTGAAGTCCGCAAGTGCTTTTTCGCGCTGACTTTGCTTTAGGTCTCCGTGAATCGCTGCAGCGTCAACACCTTCTTTTTGCAGTTGCTCCACGAGACGATCTGCGCCACGCTTAGTGCGAGAAAAGATGATGGTTTTATCCATTGACTTACAGATGTTGGCAACAACCTTCACACGGTCCATCTGGTGAACATTGAGGAAGTGGTGCACCATGTTTGAAACAGTTTGTGAGTCACTGGCGACTTCGTGAAAAACAGGATCAGTCAGGTAACGCTTAACGAGACGGTCAATAGCGCCGTCGAGAGTTGCTGAGAACAACAGCGTCTGGTGTGGGTGTTCTGCAATACGGCGAAGAACCCATTCAACCTGTGGCATAAAGCCCATGTCAGCCATGCGGTCGGCTTCGTCAAGGACTAGAACGTCGAGGTTTTCTACGTTGAGCTCTCCACGGTCACCGAGGTCAATGAGACGACCCGGGGTCGCAATGATGACGTCGCAACCCTTCTTTAGCGACTTCACTTGCTTTTCAATGTCAGCGCCACCATAAACAGCGTTGACGTGAAGTCCGAGTGCCTTGCCGAGCGGTTCAAGAACTTCGTGAACCTGCACTGCAAGTTCTCGTGTTGGCAGAAGCACGAGACCGCGAGGACGAGCTGGCCCGCCTTCAGGAATGATTTCTTTTTCACTGCGTGCCACACGCTGGAGCATTGGAAGTCCGAAACCCAGTGTCTTTCCAGAACCGGTCTTCGCCTTTCCACAAACGTCGCGTCCCGCCAGGGCGTCATGAATTGTCATGGCCTGGATAGGAAAGGCAACAGTGATGCCTTGGGCGCTCAGTGTTTCACAGAGCTTGGGATCAACGCCTAATTCAGCGAAGGTTTTATTGGTGTCATACGAGTCTTGTGACGACGTCACAAGCTCCGGGGATTCACTACTCACGGAACTACGGTCTTTTCTCGGTCGGACCCGGAACCGTCGTTCGAAAGTGTGGGCCCAAGCTCACTTCTAGAGCTTCGTGTCCTAGTCTACGTGACGGTTCTTTGTTTTAATCGAAAACTTTTAGGAGCATGATGGCGAGACTAGAGATTGGTGCAAAAGCACCAGCATTCACCCTTACTAACCAGAGTGGCAAGAAGGTATCTTCCAAAGATCTACTCGGTCAGCGTTATGTTCTCTACTTTTACCCTGAAGATGACACTCCGGGCTGCACGAGAGAAGCGTGTCAGTTCAATGACGAACTGAGTGGATACAAGAAACTAAAAGTCACTGTTCTAGGAGTATCGCCCGATGACGCGGCTTCTCATGTTGCGTTTCGAAAGAAGTATGGGCTCAGCTTCGATCTCTTAAGTGATCCAGACAAAAAGGTCATGGAGAAGTTCGGTGCCTACGGCGAAAAGATGATGTATGGCAAGAAAACAATCGGAATCATTCGCTCAACCTTCGTCATTGGACCAACTGGAAAAGTTGAGCAAGCAATGTATGGCGTCAAGACTGATGGACACGCTGCACGCGTGCTTAAATCGCTGTCGAATTAATTCGAAGAGTTGTGGCGACGAACAGTTTTAATTCGGTGCCAAAATCCAAGTGCAATCAGAATCACGATGAGAATGATCATCGGTGTTTGTGCCATGTGAAAGTTCTTACTGACGTGCTCCCAGTTAGCGCCAGCAGCGTAACCCAGTGCAGCGAGTAAGGATACCCATGCTGCAGCTCCAACGGCGGTCAGTGCCATAAAGCGTCCACGCTTCATTTCAGCAATTCCAGCTGGAACAGAAATAACAGTGCGAACCACAGGAACAACTCGTCCAATCAGAACTGAGACGGGACCAAACTTTTCAAACCAACGCTCCATGGCGTCCAAGTCTTTGTGCGTTAACAGAATCCATTTGCCCCAGCGATCGACAATTGAGCGTCCGGCGGTGCGACCAACTTCATACGCAATGACTGATCCAATTACTGAACCAACAGTTCCGACAACAATCACAGCCCACATTGAGAACTGAGCATGGCCCGTGACCGCAGCGGTGCAGAGTGCCCCCGCAAAACCGAAGGTGACCTCAGATGGAATTGGAAGGCACATCGATTCGACGATTGCGAGAAGCAGAAGTGCCCAGTACCCATAACTTTGAACGAAAGATGACATTCCTCAATTCTGGTCTACCGATAGGAGAAATGTAGCCATTCTTGGCAACTTCTTAGAAAGGAGTTTTAGGGCAAACTGTTCTGGGGGGCAGTATGGAATCAATTCCAAGCATCGAGCAAATAGATGTGAGCTGGCTCAGTTCACATTTTGAAAGCTCACTTGAATCAAAAATCGAAACGCAACGTGTTGGCAATGGTCAGGTCGCTCTTTGTGTCCGATTCTCGCTTACGTCTAACGAAGGAAATTTTTCCTTCGTTGCCAAGGCCCCATCCCAAGACGAAACCAGTCGCGCAACTGCAAAGATGCAGCAGCTCTATCTACGTGAAACTTCCTTCTACAAGTATCTAGCCCCAACACTCGAGACCAGAACACCTGAGTGTTTTTACGTCGAGCGTGACGACGAAGACAACTTCCTGATCCTTCTAGAAGACATGGCACCGGCCAATGTTGCTGACCAATTTGAAGGCATCACAAAAGAGATGGCCATGACTGGCCTCAAGGAACTCGCTGGGCTTCACGCTCCAACAATGAACAACACTGAGTTGCACAATTCTGACTGGCTGGGTGGAGTCTCTGAATCACTTGCACCACTGATGGAAGCAATCCTTCCCGCGTTGTTCACGCAGTTCATTGAGCGATACGCGGACTCAGTTGATCCAAGGCTCATTGCTTTCGTGAAGAGGCTGTCATTGAGTCTCGATAAATTCCGTGGCTACAAGCCTTACGCCCCGTGCGTGACCCACGGCGACTTTCGAACTGACAATCTTCTCTTTGACGCGAAGGGCGGCACCGTGCCACTCTGCGTTGTTGACTGGCAGACCGTGAGTGTTGGTAGCCCCATGCTCGATGTTGCCTACTTTTTAACCACCAGCCTCACAGAACAAGACCGCAACACCTACGAAGATGAATTAATTAACTACTACCTCACAGAACTTTCACGACTAGGTGGTTCACTTCCTCTAGACATTGCCAGGAAAGAGTTCTCTCGCTACACATTGCAGCCAGTTGTGATGCTGGTGTGTGCTGCGGTGCTGGTTGAGCAGACTGAACGTGGAGACCGGATGTTCATGACAATGATTGAGCGTGGAATTAATGCTGCAACAAAGTGGAATGCCCTAGACGAATTGGAAAAACATGCTGCTTCCTGAAGATGACTTCCCTATTCACCAAACTGCGCAGCCCTTAGCGCACGTTATGGATGGACACCCAAACGCCTATGACCGCTTCTGGTTCAATGGCTACACCAGTGACTTCTACTTCGCAGTTGCGCTTGGTCTCTATCCAAATCGTGGCGTAATTGACGGAGCCTTCTCCGTAGTTCTTGGCGACAAGCAGTACAGCGTGTTCGCAAGTGACGCACTGGTTGGAAGGCCAACAGCCGTGGGTCCAATCTCCATTGAGATCATCGAGCCAATGCGCGTGAACCGCATTCGTGTCAATGCACCCGAGCAGGGACTCAGTTGTGACCTCACCTACACAACACGCACCGCTGTCTACGAAGAGCCTCGCCAAACAATGCACGACGGTCCTCGCATCTTCATGGACGTCACCAGGGCTACTCAGCTTGGAACCTGGTCTGGGTGGATTGAAACTCCAGAAGGTCGAATTGACTTACCAGCAACGGTCTATGGAACTAAGGACCGCTCATGGGGTGTTCGCCCAGTCGGTGAACCACTGCCCGGTGCTCCATCAACTCGTGTGCCACAGCTCTGCTTCTTGTGGTCACCACTTAACTTCGAGGACCGTGGTGTGCACTTCATGACCTTTGACGACAGCATCGGTACTCCCATCAGCAGATCCGCAGCTCAACTTCCAACAGACGGTGGCACAATTACTCACGAGACTGCGAGCATGGACATTGTCATGGCACCGAAGACTCGCTGGATGCAGAGTGCGACATTGTTCTTCGGAAACGAGACAATTGAACTGACTCCACTGTTTCGTTTCCAAATGCGTGGAGCTGGTTATTCACACCCGCAGTATGGACACGGAAAATGGCACGGCGGACCGGTTGTAGACGGCGAAGTTCTAGAGCTCTCCACGCTCAACCCACTGGACCTACCGAACATTCACGTTCAACACATTGTGAAAGCAACATCGGCGCGTGGAACTGGCATTGGTGTTCTAGAGCAACTCATCATTGGCCCCTACGAGCCAGCGCATCTAGAAG
>JBAWYN010000013.1:0-21252 GCA_037143535.1 Acidimicrobiaceae bacterium
GCACTGCGACCAATGATTTCTTGAGTTTCGCTCAACTCCATTAGTGCTTCGTCGGTGCTGTGGCTCCAACTGCGAACACCATCGCTACTTCTGGCGGCAACAACGAGTTTCGATGGTGCACCGTCTTTGGCGTGCACCACGGTGTAGCTCTCAATTGTTACTTCGCCACTTCGCTGCTCGAATACACACTTCTCTTGTGCATCAACGTCAGGCTGTGCGGATCGCCACTGGAAGTCTTTCTTTGGCGGGGTGGAAGAGTACGTTCCCCACGCGTGCTTTGTTGAGAACCATCCAAGTCCAGTTACGAGTCCGTGACTACTTGGATTGCTTCTTAATCTGTCGACCATTGAACAGATGCTGTGGGTGACATAGTTATTTCCCGGTCCACCACCAAATGTGAGGCCGCCGGTGAGGGTTGGAATTCGCTGTTCATCCAGTGGATCAATGCCCATCACTTCACAAGCTGTTTGTACGACGGTAGGAAAGCAGCTGTAGAGATCTATGTGAGCAATTTCGTCGCTCGTAACTCCGAAGTTCTGAAGTGACGACCAAAGGGCGCGCATCGCGGGCGAGTCGTCAAAGACTGGACGCTCTGAAACAAACCAGTGGTCGTTGGCATCTGCACCACACTGAGGAAAAATCATCTTGTCTTTGGCGACGCCAAGTGAAACTGCTTTTTCATAACTGGTCATTATGAATGCCGCTCCCATGTCGACAGGCAGGTTCGCCACTAAAAACTTTGTGTAAGGAAACGAAACCATTCGATTGTTCTTTGTCGCAGTGGTGATCGCGGCTGGAGCTGGTGGTTCAGTTATCCACGCGTAGGGATTGTCTTTTGCAACTTTGGCAAAATTGGCCCAGAGTTTTCCGAGCTGCTTGGCCTGGTCATCCATGCTCCAACCCATGCGAGCTCGTCTCGCATTTTCAAATACTGGATACACCTCAACTGGAAGCGTGAGACCCTGCTCGTATTCATCTTTGGTGAACGGGATTCGGTTGTCTTCAACAAAAGGAGGCTTCGCAACTTCGTCACCCTGTTTAATCCACTCCGGGTCAACGCCTTCTTTTCTAGCGAGCCCACGTGCGTAGTTTGCTTCAGAGCCAACGACGCAGACAGTTGTTACTTCACCATTCAAAATTCTGCGGGCTGATTCGTGCACCAGCATCTGGGGAAGGTTGCCACCAGTTGGTGTGAGGCGAGTAACAACATCTTTTAATCCCAATTGCTCGACCACGAGTCGTGCTGGGTCATTGGTGTGCCAAGTGAACGAACCAATGGCGACAATCTCATCAATCGCTTCGAGTGCTCCTGGAGCGCCACTGTCTCCGGCGGCTTTTTCGAGCGCTTGGACCATAAGAGAAAGTGGGGTGGAGCGACTGGCGAACGTGGCGCCAGAAGATGGGCGTTCTGTAATTTGGCCCACGCCAATAAGGACCGGGGTACGAGGGTTTATTTCCACGCCATGAAGTATTACCGCACCACAGAAGTTCAGCGAATGACCAGTAGGGTTATAGGGATGCGCATTGCTCTTGGCTCCGATCATGCTGGTTTCGACCTCAAGGCAGTACTCGTTTCGACCCTCGCCGAGTGGGGTCACGAGGTAATTGACCTAGGCACAAAAAACGCCACCAATTCTGTTGACTACCCCGACTTCGGCGAAGCGGTGGGGCGAAGTGTCGTCGAAGGTCGCGCAGATTTCGGAATTGCAATTTGTGGATCTGGAATAGGAATTTCAATTGCTGCGAACAAGGTTCCTGGTGTTCGTGCCGCTCTTGTTCATGACGCAACATCAGCGCGTCTCAGTCGTGAGCACAATCACGCAAATGTTCTCTGTCTCGGAGCTCGCCTTATTGGTGAGCCCGTAGCAATCGACGCCGTTGCGGCGTGGCTAGGAGCCACCCCCGGTGAAGGTCGACACATCGGTCGTATTGAAAAACTGCACGCTCTTGACGAGCGCGCAGGCGAATAAGAAAGCGAGCCCACGAACGTGGTTTCTTCACCATTTGATGCCTGGATTACTAACGACAGTGAAGTTACGTCACTGCTCGCACAAGAGTGGGAGCGTGAAACCACCACGCTGCAGCTCATTGCGAGTGAGAACTTCACTTCACCTGCCGTTATGGCCGCAACTGGTTCAATTCTTACGAACAAGTACTCAGAGGGTTACCCGGGTCGTCGCTTCTACGGCGGAAACCAAGTTGTTGACGAAATCGAAGACCTCGCTCGTCGCAGGCTCACTGCACTTTTTGGTGCCGACCACGCGAACGTTCAGCCACACGCTGGAGCGAGCGCGAACGTAGCTGTTTACACCGGACTTTTAAATCCTGGCGACACAATTCTGGGTCTTCGCCTTGACCAGGGTGGTCACTTAACGCACGGTTCACCTGCGTCGCTCACTTCAACGTTCTGGAATTTTGTTTCCTACGGACTTACACCTAGGTCAGATGACCCAGCAAACCCTGGTGAACTAATTGACTTTGACAACCTTCGTGAACTGGCACTGAAGCACCGCCCGAAACTCATCATTGGTGGAGCCACCGCCTACGCGCGCGCTATCGATCCAGTTCCCTTTAGAGAAATCGCTGATGAAGTTGGCGCATTGCTGATGTTTGACTCAGCTCACGTAGCTGGCTTGATTGCTGGTGGGTCACACCCGAGTCCGGTTCCCTACGCTGACGTTGTTACATTCACCACCCACAAGACGCTGCGTGGTCCACGTGGAGCTGCAATTCTTTGTCGTGAAGAGCACGCGAAGAAAATTGACAGTGCCGTATTCCCAGGCATGCAAGGTGGTCCACTCGAACACGCCATTGCCGCGCGTGCAGTTGCCTTCAAAGAAGCAGCGCAACCAGAGTTCGCAGCATACACCCAGCAAATTGTTTCTAACGCCAAGGCTTTTGGAGCAGCGCTCGAAGGCAAGGGCTTTCGCATGGTTTCTGGCGGCACAGAAAACCACATGGTGCTGCTTGACCTGCGTGAGTACGACACAGAGCTCACCGGAAAAGTGGCGCAAGAAGTTCTTGACCGTGCAGGAATCACAACGAACCGTAATCAAATTCCTGACGACCCACGTAGTCCATTCATTACATCGGGTATTCGTGTTGGAACCGCAGCGCAAACTACTGCAGGCATGAAAGAAGCAGAGTTCGCACAAATTGCTGACCTCATGGACAAAGTCCTTCGTGGACGCGACAGTGACGCAGTTGTTGGCTCGGTGCGCGAAGAAGTAGCTGCGCTATGCAGCAACTTCAACCCCTACGCGAACTTTACGAAATAGGTCTGCATGGGCAACATCGCCTCGTACGTTGCAGTGTTCCTCGTCGGAGCAGTGGTGACGTTACTTGCGAACAGACCAGCCAGAACAATTTCAATCAACATTGGCTACACCGCTCAACCAGATGAGCGAAAAGTTCACGTTGAAGTAACTCCCTACGGCGGAGGGGCGGCGATGCTCGTAGGACTCTGCGTGGCGCTGTTGGTGGCGACAACAATTCCATCTCTTCGAAGCGTGATCACCTCGTCGCACGAAATGATGGGAGTACTGCTGGCCGTCGGTGTCATTTTTATTGTCGGTGTCGTAGACGACTTCAGAGACATGAGTGCTCCGGCGAAAGTTGCTGGACAAATTCTTGCAGCGTCAATTCTCTACTTCAGTGGCTGCACGATGTATCAACTCAAGTTGCCACTCGCTGGATTCATTGTCCTTGGACCATCAATCCTTCCAATCATCACCGCGATTTGGGTCTTCGCACTCACTAACGCAGTGAACCTCATTGACGGACTCGACGGGCTCGCAGGAGGAATCGTTGCCATTGCGTCAGGAACGCTCTGCGTGTACGGGCTTCGTCTCGAAACGCTTGGCCTGCTTCCGACAACAAACATTGGTCCGCTGATTGCGGCACTTACGTGTGGGATCTGTATTGGATTCCTTCGAGATAATTTTCATCCCGCGAAATTGTTTATGGGAGACGCCGGTGCTCTGATGCTGGGTCTGCTCATGAGTGCTTCAACAATGGTCATTGGTGGAAGAACGCCACCAGCGAGTGGCGTGACCTTCTTCTTCTTTGCGCCACTACTTATTCCGGTTTTCATTCTCGGCATTCCACTGCTCGATGCCCTATGGGCATTTGTGAGGCGAACTGTCACGGGACAGGGCTTTCAAACTCCTGACAAGAATCACATTCACCACCGCCTGATGCGACTTGGCCATGGTCACCGCAGAACCGTGATCATTTTGTGGCTCTGGACTGCGGTTCTTTGCAGCTTCGTTCTGTTCCCACTTTTCCAGCCAAGAACCAACGTGTTTATTCCCCTTGGCGTCGCTGCCTTGCTGATTGGACTCTTCACCTGGTTTAGTCCGCTCCTTAATCGTAAGCCCGGCAAGCACGAAGCCAAAAAGGCTGAGGAGAGTATTACCTGATGAGTGAGGGGAGAGGGGAAAAAGCCGAGAAGTCGGTCATGTCTGAACTCCCTGGTCTCGCTGCATTTGCCACCATGGGCACGACAATTGCACTTTGCGAAACGGTGGGCGTCCTTCTTGGGCTGTGGGCAGATCACTCATTTGGCACCGGCCCCACCTTTTTGATTATCGGGCTAGTGTTGGGAACCGTGACGGCCGTAATGAGCGTTGTAAAGCAAGTTCGCCGTTACCTTTAAATACTTACATCGTGCTAGAAAACCTTCCCCCAAATACCCTTCCCCGACTACTACGACGCACAATCTTGTCGGCAATTGTCGTGGCAATGGTGGGGTTCGTAGTAACTCTCCTGATCGCGCCCCATGCCCCTTTCGCCGCCGTTGGCGTCGTTATAGGTGTTGGACTAGCAATTCTCAACCTCAGGTTCCTTGACCGCCAGGCGGCAAACGTGGAATTAAAGGGTGAACAGAGCTCTAAGGCAATCCGCAGGCAGCTGGGTGGAAAAACGACCGGACGTTTGGCCCTGATGACTTTGGTGATTCTCGGGGTGGTTTGGCTATACGCCCCCCTAGGAATAGGTATTGTTTCAGGGCTTGTGCTTTACCAAATAGTTTTTGTGATTAACGTAATGCGGGTTGTAGCAAATCAAGGAGGATTTGAGTGAAGACGCTGTACGCAGCTAAGTCGATAGAAGTTGGGGTCCACCCAACGATTAGCGTCTTCGGTCAAACCATCAACCTTGACATTGTTGCGTCAACTCTTTTCGCAATGACGATTTTCTTGTTTCTGGCATTTCGCATGCGCGGAAAAATTACTGACGGTGTTCCTGGCAAGCTGCAACTCTTCTGGGAAGTTCTTACCGAGCAAGTAACCGACCTTGCAGTTTCAGCAATGGGTCCTCGCGGAAAAAAGTTTGTTCCAATCGGAGTAACTCTTTTCCTCTTCATTCTTATTTGCAACTGGATCGGTTTCATCCCGTCAGCAATGCACCCTGGCGCCTCTGGAGAAATTCTTCCTGCACCGACTGGTGATGTAAACCTCCCTCTCGCCATGGCTCTTCTCGTCATTGTTTGGGTGCACATTGAGTCATTCAAAGCACGCGGTGTTCGTGGTTACTTCAAGCACTACGCCCAGCCCTATACGGCGCTAGCTCCTATCAACGTGGTGGAAGAAATTACCAAGCCAATCACGATGACCTTCCGTCTTTTCGGAAACCTTTTCTCTGGTGGACTCATGATCGCAGTTATGACCACCTTGCTTCCCATCTACGCCGTTCCATTCGGCGAGATTATTTGGAAGCCTTTTGATCTCGGCATCGGAGTAATCCAGGCATACATCTTTATGTTGCTTGCGGTTCTCTACTTCGGCATGGCAACCAGTCATGAAGAAGAACACGACGATGTCGCAGTAGCAGCCTCACACTAAATCAACCAGGAGGAATAAAAAATGGCAAATACAGACATCGGATCTGCGGTACGCATCGCTGGTGCACTCATCGGTGGCGGTCTCGCCCTCGGTGGTGGTGCTATCGGAGCAGCAATTGGTGACGGTTTGGCCGGTAGCCAGACCATCGCAGCTATTGCCCGTCAGCCCGAAATTGAAAACAAAGCACGTCAGTACTTCTTCCTGACAGTGGGACTTGTTGAAGCTATGTACTTCATCAACCTTCTGTTCATGGTTGTATTCGTCTACGTATTCAGCGCACAGTAATTCTCTCGTTGATGGGCCTAAGGGCCCATCAACGTGGTTCGTCCACTAGCAAAAGAAGGTCTTCATGATCGCCGAGTCAATATTCCTCATCCCCAATGGAACGTTCATTGTTGAACTAGCCGTTGTGGCGGTGATTTTGTTTCTCGTCACGAAGTACATCCTGCCGCCCCTTAACAAGGCCATGGAAAATCGTCAAGAACAGATTCGTGGCGCACTTGATGCTGCAGACAAGGCTCGCGCCGAAGCTGCTGCTGCAGGTGATGAGCGTGCCAAAGTGCTCGCCGCTGCTCGTGACCAAGCCCGTGAGATCGTGGCCGCAGCACAAGCAACATCTGATTCAGTGAAGGCTGAGTCTGGTGCTCGTGGACAAGCTGAATACGACCGCATCATTGCTGCAGCGCAGGGTGAAGTTGACACTGCTCGCCAGCGTGCGATTGATGAAGCATCAGCCAAGATTGGTGAAATCGTCTTTGACCTTGTCGCCAAGATTGTCGGACGCGAAGTTGACCAGAACGCTCACCAAGACCTCGTTCGCGAAGCCGTGAGTGCTCTTAACGCCGAATCAGCGAAGGCCAAGAACTAAGTATGTTGCCAAAGCTCGAAGGATTCACTGCCGCCCTCTTGGGTTCACTAGAAGCAAGCGTGCTCGCCACGGTTGTTAGTGACCTCTCATCGGTTGAGCAAACAATTCTTTCTCGAGCTGATCTTCGCGGTGTCCTTACTGACACTTCAATCACTGGCACTGTTCGCGGTCAAATTGTTCGTGACCTCCTCACTAACAAGGTGAACGCTTCAACCCTTCGCCTCAGCGTCTTTGCCGCTTCTTCTGTTCCCGCCCAAGAAGTTCCTCACGCATTCAGCGAACTTGTTGCGGTGGCACTTAGCTACAAAGAAATGGGTGTCTTCACACCAGCAAACCTCGGACTCATGAACGCACGTAAGCGCGTCGGTGGATTCGCAGATGCGCTACTAGAAAACCTCGAAACATCACAGTTCGCAACAATTGAAGCTGAACTCTTCACATGGGCTCGCACCATTGAGGGCAACTTGGCACTTCGTCGCGTTTTGCTCGACCGCGATGCTCACGTGGCATCACGCGTTGGCACTGTTGAACAACTACTTGGTTCAAAGGTTCACGCAGTGACTTTGAGCCTTGCTCGCTACGTCATTGAAGGTGGTCGCCCGCGTGACGTTGTTGGAACACTCGACTATTTAGTTGACTACGTAGCTAAGGCTCGTGACTGGCGTGTGGCACGTGTGTACACCGCTCGTGCACTCGATGCCCAGAGCCAGAGTCAACTTGTTGCATCACTCAGCGCCCTCACCGGCAAGAGTGTTGAACTGCAAATCGCTGAAGACGCATCGCTACTTGGTGGTGTTGTCGTTGACGTAGGCGACCTTCACCTCGACGCCACCACTCGTGGCCGTCTTGGTGTACTGCACGACGCCGTGGCGTCGGGACGTCTGTATGAATCTTCTCTATCTGGAAATAACTAAGAAAAGGAAACTGTGATGACTGAGCTCACCATTAGTGCCAATGAAATAACCGAAGCGCTGCGAAAGCACGTCACCGAATTCACACCAGCTGTTGGTGCGGAGCAGGTTGGCCGTGTCGTAGAAGTTGGTGACGGTATTGCACGTGTATCGGGTCTACCTTCAGCAATGGTTAACGAGCTGCTTGAGTTCCAAGACGGAACACTCGGACTCGCAATGAACCTCGATGAAGAGACCATCGGTGCCGTAGTTCTTGGAACCGTTGACGGCATCGAAGAAGAGCAGATCGTTCGTGCCACTGGTCGCATCCTTTCAATGCCAGTTGGTGACGCTCTTCTTGGTCGCGTGGTGAACGCACTCGGTGAGCCAATCGACGGCAAGGGACCACTCGTTAACCCTAAGCAGCGTCGTATGGAAATCCAGGCCCCTGGTATCACTGGACGCCAGCCCGTAGGAGAGCCACTACAAACTGGAATCAAGGCCATTGACGCCATGACACCTATTGGACGTGGACAGCGCGAGCTCATCATTGGTGACCGCAAGACCGGTAAGACCACTGTTGCCATTGACACAATCTTGAACCAAAAGGGACAGGGTGTTAAGTGCATCTACGTTGCCATTGGTCAGAAGAACTCTTCAGTTGCACAGACCGTAAAGACTCTCGAAGACTTCGGTGCACTTGAGTACACCGTTGTTGTTGTGGCTTCTGCTGGAGACCCAGCACCGTTCAAGTTCCTTGCTCCTTACGCTGGTTGCGCAATTGGCCAGGAGTGGATGGACACTGGTGAGCACGCACTTGTTGTGTACGACGACCTTTCAAAGCAGGCTGAAGCGTACCGACAGATTTCACTTCTTCTTCGTCGCCCACCAGGCCGCGAAGCGTACCCTGGAGACGTTTTCTACCTTCACAGCCGTCTTCTTGAGCGTGCTGCGAAGTTGAGCGACGACCTCGGTGGTGGATCACTTACTGCACTTCCAATTATCGAAACCAAGGCCGGTGACATTTCTGCCTACATTCCTACCAACGTGATTTCAATCACCGACGGTCAGGTCTTCTTGGAATCAGACTTGTTCTACTCGGGTGTTCGCCCAGCGATCAACGTAGGTAACTCGGTTTCTCGAGTGGGTGGTGCTGCGCAGATTAAGGCTATGAAGTCTGTGGCGGGAACGCTAAAGATTGACCTTGCTCAGTTCCGTGACCTCGAGTCATTCGCAACCTTCGGTTCTGAACTCGACAAGTCTTCACAGCAGCAGCTCGACCGTGGATACCGTCTCACTGAACTACTGAAGCAGGGACTTAACGCTCCAGTGCCAGTTGAAGAGCAGTGCATTGTTATTTACGCAGGAACTAAGGGATGGCTCGACACCATTCCAGTTGCTGACGTTCGCCGTTTCGAATCAGAGCTTCTAACAACATTCCGTGCCAAGCACGCTGACATGTTGGCTCAGATCCGTGACAAGGGAACAATGCCAGAGTCAGACGTTCTCGATGCTGCGCTTCGTACATTCGTTGACGGCTTCGCAACAAGCAACTAGTCAGAAATTTTAGAGAGAGAAGAGAGGAGGAGCAATGGCCGGTGGACAGGAACGAATTCTGCGTCGACGTATTAAGTCGGTTGCAGCCACACGCAAAATCACTAAAGCAATGGAACTAATTGCTGCCTCTCAGATCGCTAAGAGTCAAGCTCGTATTGCTCAGAACCGTCCGTACCGTGACGGTATGAAGCGCATCATTGTGGAAGCAGCACTTGGTGACCCTGCGGTTGCCAAGAAGATGTTGGTCGCACCTGAGAACGTGAGCCAAGCAGTTGTACTCGTCATCAGTGGAGACCGCGGTCTTTCTGGTGCGTACAACTCTTCAGTTATGCGTGCCGGTGAGCGCCTCGTGAAGCAGCTTCGCAGTGAAGGCGCTCAGGTTCGCCTCTTCGTCGTAGGTAAGAAGGCTCCAGGGTTCTTCCGTTTCCGCGGCATGGAAGTCGAGCAGAGCTTCGTAGGATTTGCTGACCGTCCAGCCTTCTCGAACGCTCGCGAAGTTGCTCGTGCGGTGGCTGCGCCGTTCACATCCGGTGAAGCTCAGCAAGTCCACCTCGTATCAACAAAGTTCCTTTCTGCTGGAAGCCAGAGCGTTTCAATTGAACAATTACTCCCGCTCTCAATGCCAGAGACTGTCATTGATGACGCACCCAAGAAGTTGAAGGGCTACACCGAATTCGAACCTGAAGTCGAACAACTTCTGACGTTCTTGGCCCCTCGTGCAATTGAAAGTGAAATTTTCACTGCACTGCTTGAAGGCGCTGCATCATTCCACTCCAGCCAGCAACGCGCCATGGCTGCAGCAACAGATAACGCTGACGAACTTGGTCAGACACTAAGTCGCATTATGAACCGAGCCCGCCAGGACTCGATTACAACCGAAATTATGGAAATCGTGAGTGGTGCCGAAGCGCTCCGCTCGGGAAAGTGAGAAACAAATGACAATGGCTCCTGACAAGACAACACTCGAGACCGGGCGCGTAGTTGCGATCGCCGGTCCGGTAGTCGACGTAGAGTTCCCACCGCACTCGTTGCCTGAGATCAACTTCGCCGTTGAGATGGACATCGAGCTCGACGGAGTGACCGTCACGGTTACAGGTGAAGTTGCACAGCAGATCGGTGAAGGCCGCGTTCGTTGCGTGTGCATGAAGCCAACTGAGGGTCTTGTTCGTGGCACGGTCGTGCGCAACACCGGACGTGGTATCTCAGTTCCTGTAGGTGACGCAGTGCTCGGACACGTGTTCAACGTGCTCGGCCAACCACTTGACACAAATGACATCGGAAAAGTTGAAGACCGCTGGGACATTCACCGCAATCCACCAGCCTTCGACCAGCTCGAGCCACGCGCCACAATGTTCGAAACCGGAATCAAAGTTATTGACCTTCTTGCCCCGTACGTACAGGGTGGAAAGATCGGACTCTTCGGTGGTGCTGGTGTAGGTAAGACAGTTCTCATCATGGAAATGATTCGTCGAGTTGCTGAGCAGCACGACGGTGTATCTGTATTCGCTGGAGTAGGCGAGCGCACCCGTGAAGGAACTGACCTTCTTCTTGAAATGCGCGAATCTGGCGTTATTGAGAAAACTGCACTGGTCTACGGCCAGATGGACGAACCACCTGGGGTGCGCCTTCGCGTTGCTCTAGCTGCACTCACCATGGCGGAATACTTCCGTGACGTTAAGAACCAGGACGTGTTGTTGTTCGTTGACAACATCTTCCGTTTCGTACAGGCCGGATCTGAAGTATCAACCCTTCTTGGTCGTATGCCTTCAGCTGTGGGATACCAGCCAACACTTGCTGACGAAATGGGTGAACTCCAAGAGCGCATTACTTCAACTCGTGGACGTTCAATTACTTCGCTACAAGCTGTGTACGTTCCTGCGGACGACTACACCGACCCAGCTCCGTTTACGACGTTCACCCACCTTGACGCCACGACTGAACTCAGCCGTCAGATCGCTGCTCTGGGTATCTACCCTGCAGTGGACCCACTGACGTCGACTTCAAACATCTTGGCTCCAGAAATTGTTGGTGACCGTCACTACGCAGTTGCTCGCCAAGTGCAGCAGATTCTGCAGCGCTACAAGGAACTACAGGACATCATTGCGATCCTTGGTCTTGACGAACTTTCTGAAGACGACCGAGTCACAGTTTCACGTGCTCGTAAGATTCAGCGCTTCTTGTCACAGCCAATGTTCGTGTCAAAGATTTTCACAGGTATTGATGGAATCAACGTTCCAGTGCAAGAGACCATTGAGTCATTCGAGCACCTCGTTAAGGGTGACCTTGACCAGTACCCAGAGCAGGCATTCCTTAACGTCGGTGGAGCATCAGACGTTGAGCGCAAGGCCGCGGAGTTGTCAAAGAACTAATGGCAACGTTGAAGGTAGAAATCGTTTCGCCCGAGGCGGCGTTGTGGACTGGTGACGCTACGTCACTCACCGCACGCTCCTCGGACGGAGATTTCACAATCCTGCCTCAGCACACCTCAACTGTTGGTGACGTTGTGCCAGGCGTTGTGTACGTGCAGACCGCTAACGGCGAACTCGCATTCGTTGTTGATGGTGGGTACTTCCAAGTTGGCGCTAGTGACGAAGAGGGCGTAACACTCGCCACTGTTCTTGCTGGTGTTGCAAAGCTTGCAACGAACCGCACAGAAGCACTTGAGCTCGCAGCTAGCCAAGCAGCCGAACTCGCTTCAGCGAACTAAGGCCTACCTAGCGTTTACGTAGTCGAGTAGTTCTTTTTTGTCGTGCTCGAGTTCTTCAAAACGAGCTTTCACGATGTCGCCAATTGACACTACGCCAATGAGTGCACCGTGCTCAACAACTGGTACATGGCGAATTCTTTCGGCGGTCATCATGCCCATTAATTCGTTGACTGAAGTTTCTGGCGTGCAACGCGTAACGGGACTTGACATTAAGTCATGAACTTTCATTGAGAGCGCATCAGCACCGTGTCCTGCAATAGCTCTCACGGCATCACGCTCTGAAAATATCCCCACGAGTGGTGCGTCAAGACCAGTCACAATCAATGCGCCGATTCTTCGCTCTTGAAGAATGTGTAGTGCGTCAGATACCGAACGGTTTTCAGAAATAGTGGCGACGTCGCCACCCTTTGCCTGTAATAAAAACGAGACGTTCATAACGAACCTCCAAGCGGATCAATCTGGTCCTAGAACTGACCATAGGACTATTTGTAGTTGCTAGCCAGCGAAAAGGTCACATTGTGAACAAGTGGACAAAGCCTGGGATTAAAGGCCTTTAGAAGCCTGCAGTGGTGAATTCCTGGAGCTTGTCGTGACGGTGGAAGGTTTCAATGGTGCGAACCGTTCCCGACTTCGAGCGAACAACGAGTGACTGTGTGGTTGCTCCAAAGTCGTGGAAGCGAACACCACGAAGGATGTCACCATCAGTAATGGCAGTTGCTGAGAAGTAGCAGTTGTCACTAGCTACAAGGTCGTCAGTCATTAAGACCTTCGTGAATGAGTACCCGAGGTCTTCAGCGATCTTCTTTTCTTCGTCGTTACGTGCGTAGAGCACTCCCTGGATTTCTCCACCGAGTCCCTTAAGCGCAGCTGCAGCAATGACACCTTCTGGTGTTCCACCAATGCCGAGCAAGATGTCGACACCAGAGTTTGGCCAGCCAGTTGCAATGGCGCCAGCAACGTCACCGTCAGAAATTGAAATCACACGAGCACCGGCTTCACGCACTTCAGCAACGAGGTCGTCGTGGCGAGGACGGTCAAGGATGACAACACCGAGTTCTTGAACGCTCTTCTTTAGGCGCTTGGAAAGTTCTTTGAGGTTGTCAGTTGGTGATGCATTGATGTCAATGGCGCCACGTCCACGTGGCCCAACGGCAATCTTGTTCATGTAGAACGTAGGACCAGGGTTGAACATGGTTCCTTTTTCAGAAAGTGCAATAACCGAGAGCGCACCATTTCGACCCATGGCCGTAAGTGTGGTGCCATCAACTGGGTCAACCGCAACGTCAACTTGAGGAGCCGTCCCGTCACCAATTCGCTCACCGTTATAAAGCATCGGTGCTTCGTCTTTTTCGCCTTCACCAATGACAACAATGCCGTCCATGGGGATTCCACCGAGTACGAAACGCATGGCATCAACTGCTGCACCGTCGGCGGAGATCTTGTCGCCTCGTCCCGCCCAGCGAGCCGCGGCGATGGCCGCTGCTTCGGTGACACGAATCATTTCTAGGGCAATGTTGCGATCTGGAGTCTGAGGTGGCTGCACATACAGATGGTACTCCGAGCCCTCAGATTCCACCTAAACAACGGGTCCATATCACGGGCTTTTTGCGGCAATACTTGAGGGGTGAGTTCTCTTGTTGTTAAGCCATCTGGGCCCCTCTCGGGAGAGGTCCAGGCCTATGGCGCCAAGAACGCCGTTTTGAAGCAGATGGCGGCCTGCCTCTTAGCCAGTGGCGAGCACTGCCTTACTAACGTCCCAGACATCACCGACGTCACCATGATGGTGGAACTTCTCGTGGCACTCGGTTGCACGGTGAAACGACCTAACAAACACGAACTTTGCATTGTGGTTCCTGAAGCGAAAGACATTCACCCGGTAGCTCCCGCACATCTCTTTGAAGCAATGCGAGCTTCAATTGTTGTGCTCGGTCCACTACTTGCGCGATGTGGCGAAGCAAACATGGCACTTCCTGGTGGTGACGACTTTGGTCAGCGCCCAATCAACTTTCACACCGATGGTCTAAGCGCCATGGGCGCTGAATTTAAAAATGATCGAAATTCAATTCGCGCGACACTTTCTCGCCCGCGTCTAAAAGCAACTCGAATCACCCTTGAGTATCCGAGCCACACGGCAACAGACAACTTGCTAATGGCCTGCGTACTGGCTGAAGGGCGATCAGTCATTGACAACGCGGCGCGTGAACCTGAAGTTGAAGACCTTGGCCACCAGCTACAAGCCATGGGAGCGAAGATTGAAGGACTTGGCACGTCACGTCTCACCATTGACGGTGTTGAAAAACTTGAGCCAGCCCACCACGAAGTAATTCCAGACCGCGTTGTGGCTGCGACCTACTTGGCTTCTGGACTCATTACCGGGGGAGAAGTTCGCGTTGTTGATGCAAACCCACGTCACATGGAAATGCTGCTTCGAAAGATTGAAACCATCGGTGGCGTTGTCGACATTTCTGGGCCAGGAATCTCAGTTCGCGGACCGCAGCGACTGAAGGCGTGTGACGTTGCAACGTTGCCCTACCCAGGAGTCGCTACTGACTACAAGCCACTGATCACCACCATGCTTAGCGTTGCTGACGGCGTATCAGTGGTGACTGAGAATCTTTTTGCGGGTCGCTTTCGTTACGTTGATGAACTAGTTCGCCTCGGAGCAACAATCACTACTGAAGGTCACCACGCCATGATTCGCGGAGTTGATCACTTAACTGGAACAACCGTTCGCGCCACCGACATTCGTGCGTGCGCAGCGCTCACCTTGGCGGGACTAGTGGCGAATGGTGAAACAACCATTGAAGGTCTCGAACACGCTGAACGTGGGTACGATGATTTCATAGGCAGACTTTCAAGTCTCGGAGCAAAGGTTGAGAGGACTGCATGATTGCGCGTGACCCCGCTGTGTTGGTGGAACAAGCAAAGGGTGGATCACGTACCGCGCTCGCCAGGCTCATCACCTATGTGGAGTCTGGAGGGGCCCAGCATCGCCAGACCGTCTCCTTGGCTTACCAAGCCCCTTCGCCATACGTAGTGGGCATTACAGGCCCTCCTGGGGCCGGAAAATCGACCCTGACGGACCAGCTGATTACAACTGCCCTGGAACGTGGATCCTTCGACGGAGCACACCCTTTTAGCCAAGTGGGCATCCTCTGCATTGACCCGAGTTCGCCCTTCACTGGTGGGGCAATCTTGGGCGATCGAATTCGCATGCAAGACCACGCCACCAACGAGCACGTGTTCATTCGATCGATGGCAACACGTGGCCATCTTGGTGGACTCTCGCTCGCTGTTCCAGATGCGGTGCGCGTACTTGGCGCAGCAAGTTTTTCACTTGCACTGGTAGAAACAGTTGGTGTTGGACAAATGGAAGTTGACATTGCTTCAGCTGCAGACACAACGATTGTTGTGACGAACCCTGGATGGGGTGATGCAATGCAAGCAAACAAGGCAGGGCTCTTAGAAGTAGCAGACATTTTTGTTATTAATAAAGCCGACCGCGCTGGCGTTCGTGAAACCAGGCGAGACCTAGAACAGATGCTTGACCTCGGTGGTATGCACGAATGGCGGCCAACAATTCTTGAAACCGTGGCGAGCAATGGCACTGGAGTGGACGCTCTCTTTGAAGCGATTTGTGAGCACCGACGTCACCTTGAATCTTCGTCTCAGAATGCTCACATTGAAAAGCGCACTAAGGCCGAGCTCGAGAAGGTTTTAGCGGCGATGCTTCGTGCCAGAGTTTCAGGAATTAGCAACGGATCTCGTTATGAGGAGCAAGTTGCCGCACTGATTGCTGGCACAACAGACCCCTATAAGGCCGCCGAGGCACTACTCTCAGAAGCATGATTGCTACTTCAGTTGGATATGACATTGTCTTTTTGATTCACCTCCTGGCAGGTGTGAGCGCACTCGTGGTTTTCATTACCATGCACTTCTCAGCGCAGAAAGTCGCACGTGGCGCCGACAGTGCAGTGCAACAAGCGAAGTTCCCTGGTGGACGAAATTGGGCTGCACGCATTTTGCACCTCTTGCCAATAACGGGCATCATCATGAGCAGCGTTGGAACAGACAAGGTTTCATTCCGCCAACCATGGGTGAGTGCCGGACTTCTTATTTACATCCTCGCTGCAGGCCACCTCGAGGCACGACTATTGCCAAGTGAGCGCGCACTGGCGAAGACGATCAAAGAAAACGGCGTTGCTTCACCTGCGGCTGGGCGCAAATTCATGATCTCAGTTGACACATTGCTCGCACTGGTGGCAGTGGGCTTTGTTGTAATGCTTGCTCAGATCTAGAAGAACGAAGCTCTTCCGACCATTCCAGCAGCAACTGTGGCGTTGGTTACTTCATCAATTAGCACGAAGCTTCCAGTAACTCGACCTTCACGGTAATCATCGACAACAATCGGATCAGCGGTCTGCAACGTGGCGAGACCGATCTGGTTTGTTGTAAGTGAATCTGAGTCTTCGATCTTCAGCGTCTCAATGTCAACAACGCCATTGATTGCAGCAATGCGAACTGGGGTCACTTTTGATGTGTGCTTCAGGCGAAGTCGCTGACCGTTTACGAGTGGCTTTTCTCCGAACCAGCAAATCGTTGCAGTGATTTCTTTTGTCACGGTCGGCAGCGGAGCGGTAGCGATCATGTCGCCACGCCCGGCGTCAGTTTCTGCTTCGAGGTCAATGTCAATCGAGAGTCCGACGCCAGCTTCACTCGTCTCTCCGGCACCATTTTTGATTGCCTTCACAGTTGTTTCAACACCCTGGGGCAAGAGTGTCACCTTGTCGCCGACTTTGATTGAGTGTCCGCACAACATTCCGGCGTACGTCCTGCCGCCACCGTTTTGGCGAAGCACCCATTGGATAGGCAGGCGTGCCCCCTCAGCGGTTCCAGCCCATGCGCCAGCATCACTTGTTTCTAAGGCTTCAATTACGGTCTGGCCGTTATACCAAGGCGAATTCGCAGAACGCTCCACCACGTTGTCACCAACAAGAGCTGACACTGGGATCACCTTTACTGAAGCAATGTCGAGTTCTGCTGCGATGGTGTTGATCTGTTCAACAACCTTGTTGTACGCAGACTCGTCCCAGTTGACGGCGTCCATCTTGTTTGCAGCAACAATGATCGAGCGCACGCCTAGGAGAGCCGCGATGCAGAGATGACGACGAGTTTGTTCTTTGAGCCCGCTCGCCACGTCAAGCACAACGAGGGCGAGGTCGGCGGTTGAAGCGCCAGTTGCCATGTTGCGCGTGTACTGCACGTGACCCGGGCAGTCAGCAATGATGAACTTGCGATTAGGGGTAGTTGCGTAGCGATAGGCAACATCAATAGTGATGCCCTGCTCGCGCTCTGCGCGAAGACCGTCAGTAACGAAACTGAGGTCGAGGTCACCAACACCGCGCTTTTCAGATGCGGCCTGGACAGCGTCTAACTGGTCGTCAAAGAGCTGGCGGGTGTCCACCAGAAGGCGTCCAATAAGCGTTGATTTCCCGTCATCTACTGAGCCAACGGTGGCGAGGCGAAGGAGGTCTTTCGTTACGGTGTTCATTTAGAAGTAGCCCTCACGCTTGCGGTCTTCCATGGCTGTTTCACTGAAGCGGTCATCAGCTCTAGTGGCGCCGCGTTCAGACACGTTGGCAATTGAAATCTCGTCAATAATTTTTTCAATAGTGTCAGCATCAGAGTCAACAGCACCCGTGAGATTGGCGTCTCCTACAGTGCGAAAGCGAACGGTGCGCACTTCAATTTTTTCGTCGCTACTTGGAACTACCCATTCACCAACGCCGAGCCACATGTTGTCTCGAAGCACCACGTGTCGTTCGTGAGCAAAATAAATTGACGGTAGTTCCATGTTTTCGCGAGCAATGTATTCCCACACGTCGAGCTCGGTCCAGTCTGAAAGTGGGAAGGCGCGAAGGTGTTCTCCAGCGTTGACTTTTCCCTGATAAAGCTGCCAAAGTTCAGGTCGCTGCGCACGTGGATCCCACTGTCCGAAGGCATCTCTAAATGACAAGATGCGCTCTTTAGCGCGAGCTTTATCTTCGTCGCGACGTGCACCACCAAAAGCGGCATCAAACTTGTTGTCGTTGATCGCATCGAGCAACGTCACGCTTTGGAGTCGATTGCGCACTCCCATGGGACCAGGGTCGGCAACTTTTCCTTGATCAATTGAATCTTGAACTTTCGCGACAATCAGTCGTGCTCCCGCCTTGGCTGCTGCAGCGTCACGGAAGTCGAGGACTTCTTGAAAGTTTTGACCTGTATCGATGTGCATCACCGGGAAGGGGAGTTGCTGAGGCGCGAATGCTTTTTTAGCGAGGTGCAACAAAACCGCAGAATCTTTTCCACCCGAGAACAGCAGCACTGGCCGCTCACATTCAGCAGCGACTTCACGCAGAATGAAAATGGCGTGTGATTCGAGAAGGTCGAGATGACTCGCCGTCTTCGGGCTTTGTAAGGGAGTTGTCGCCATGAGATTAATAGTCTACCAATTCACTAGTAAATGTTAGGCATTAGGCTATTTCTATGACTATCCCTACGCCGGACCTGCTTAGAGAGCTCGAAGCCATGGATGAAACGTTCGAGACCTCGAGCCCCTTAGAGATCTTGAAGTGGACCTTTGAGCGATTCGGTGACGACGTGGCGATGGCCTGCTCGTTCGAAGATCTGGCGCTCTTGCACATGGTGACTCAGCTTCGCCCGCGCACAGAAATTGTCTTCCTCGACACCTTGGGTCACTTCTCGAAGACGCTTTCATTCGTCGATCAGATCGAAAAGGATTGGTCACTGAATCTCACGAGGACTTCACCTGGACCCGATGCCGATGCGTTCGAATGTGGCACAGATCGATGCTGCGAGCTTCGAAAAGTGGAGCCTCTGAAGCGAGCGGTGGAGTCAAAGTCGGCGTGGATTACCTCAGTGAAGCGCGTCGACGCACCAAGCCGCGCAGGTATGAAAACCCTGATGTGGGACGATAAATTTGGGCTTGTAAAGGTCAATCCATTCGCTTTATGGAGTGACGACGACGTGGCGTATTACATCTCATCGAACAATCTTGCAGAGCACCCACTCTGGGCCGAGGGTTACGCATCGATTGGTTGCGAGAAGATGACCGTCAAGCCTCTCGTCGCGGGTGACCGACGTTCAGGTCGATGGGTCGGTGCCGACAAAGAGGAATGTGGTCTTCACGAGGCATAACATCCACCATATTTAAATCTTTTTACATTACATTTGTATGAATGTTCACGGTGAATGTACAGGGGTAGGTCGGATGCTTCTAATAATAATTGCGCTCTTCTGGGTAGCCATCTTGGCCCCCATTGCTGTCAAGCACTTTCGCGACAGCGGAACCGAAAAGTCAATCAATTCTTTCCATGCTGAGCACGAAGTTCTTGCTCGCCAGAACTACGCCGTAGAACCAGCCCACCGTCTGGACCAAGAAGACTCAATTTCCTCAAAAGTACGCGGTTTCATGAACCGCCCACGTTTGACTGTTGTTCACGCAGATGATTCAATGCGTGCGGATGTCCGCCAAGAGTGGAACGAATGGGATGAAAATCTCGATCAAGAATTTGAAACACCAGTCCGCAATCGTTACGCATCTGCGTACTCTTCAACGCCACGCGAAGCTTCCTACGATGCTCCGTCTTCGTACGATCGTTACCAAGCTCCACAAACTCGTAACGCGATGCAACTTCGTCGCAAGAAAATTTTCTCGCGTCTTCTTATCAGCGCTGTTGTATTCAGTGCGCTCGATTTCATGGTTGGCTTCTCGTTGTTCCAAGACTTCGCAATCCTTTCCTGGCTAGGCGTTGTTGGCTTCGTTGCCTTAGCGCTCTACTCTGTTTCACAGGGCTACTTGAGCGAAGAATCTCTGCCAATTCGCCTGCCAAAGATGCCACAGCTGCCTCAGTTCCGCCCTCTAGCAACTGTCGAAACTCTTTACGATGAAGCACCAGAGCAGTTTGATTCTGAGTTCTATGAGCCAGAAGCTGACGACTGGCGCCACGAAGCACCTCGCCGCGCTCACGGCTGATTCAAACCTCTAACGGGGATTCATCAACGCTCGTAGCCTCGGTCTTCTCGTTCTTTCTTTTTTGAGCGCTCAAGAACTTGTCGAAGAATTGGAAGGACTGCTCGATCTTTTTCGCGCCCAGCTGCTTCTTTTGAACGGATTACATCTGCGAGTGCAGCAACATTAATTGTTACCTTTTCAGTAATTTTTTCTCTCGTTGCTGAGCGGCGCAAATCTTCGTATCCCTTAGTCCCATCGGGCAGCAACGCTATGTCGATGTGACCATGTTTTGTCACAAATGTCCAAGTAGTCCCTTGCTCAAATGACTTTTCGTCGAGTTTTATTTCCAATGGCTCTGGCATGTCCACGACTCGAAGTTTTGCTTCAAGTTCACGCAGCGCGTTAGCAAGTTTTTTGAAGTTTTCCTGAGTACGCTCCGGGGTGACATCAACATCGCGAGTTGCATAAGGTGAGCCACGAAGCTCAGCAGCGAGCCCACCAATCACAATGTATTTGACCTTGTGTCGTTCGAGTACTTCAAGAATCTCGTCAGGTCTGTAGGGAACGAAATTAGACACGTGTGTTCGAGTTCAGTTGCTCACGTCGCTCTTGAAATCTCACTCGCTCCATCATTGATTCAAATCTTTCGGCTGTACTCAATCGAAGGTTGTCGTCAATCAGTGCTGTATTCGAATCATCGAATTTTGAGATGAAGAATGTCAGTTCTAATCCGCAAGCGCGAATAACCTCTCGAACGGTTTCTAAACTTGGAGAAACTTCATCACGCTCCCAGCGCGCAATAACTGATTGGGCATTTCCTGTGAGTAGCCCCAATTCAACTTGCGTCATTCCCGCGCGCAGTCGAGCTTCTTTGATTAGGTCTCCACTGATCATGTCTTCATAATAGTACAAATCTGCTATTTTCATTAAATCCCCCTACGTATCTCCGTTGCTACCCAATTGTCGCAAGTAGAAAGGTTTTGCGCTGTTATAGATTGAGACAGCCAACAAATTTAGGATTCCATGTCACTTAGCAATTCCTCGACTCGCTCTATTGCTGAAGAGGCATACGCATATTTCTATCCTCTTGTAATAATGGAAAAAACACGCCAAACGCACATGGCGGTTGGTTCCGAAATGGGAAAACTATTTCACCAAAGGAAGCGCTCAACTCATAGAGAGCGCACCGTTGCTCGACCAAATGCGGACACGCTGTTCTCAAGTGTTTGGCTCGATTTAAATAATGGTCCAGTCATTCTAAAAACGCCAGAGTCACTTGGTCGTTATTACATGTATCAAGTTCTTGATGCTTGGTCCGACACAATTGGTGTTGTTGGTTCTCGCACTGTTGGCGAAGGACCATCCTCGGT
>JBAWYN010000014.1:0-18129 GCA_037143535.1 Acidimicrobiaceae bacterium
CTGTGATTTGATGAGCCACTGCTTCGGGGTCCGTTGCCTCCGTGAGCGCTCTCACAACTACAAAGTGATTGAGTCCAGCGGCCGCTAAATCAAATACGTTGCCGGCATCGACACCCCCTGTAATAAAAACTGGACGATCACTGCGTGCTTGGCACTGAAGCGCATACGCAATACCCGTTGCATCACGTCCTGGTTTTGTAGGCGTAGCGACAATGGGGCCAGCACTTAAGTACGTGGCATCCGTTGTTAATGCCTGCGTGAATTCGCTTTCAGCATGCGTTGAAAGACCAATGATTGCCTTTGGGCCAAGGAGTTGGCGACAATGCTCAACACTTACGTCATCTTGTCCAACATGGACACCATCAGCGCCAACTTCAAGGGCGAGTTCTGGCGAATCGTTCATAATGAATGGAACACCGTAGTCGCGACAAATTGGGATCATTAGTTCTGCAGTTTTTCTTCGAACGTCGTCATCGAGGTTTTTTTCTCGCAGTTGCACAATGCCAACGCCACCTCGAAGAACTGCAGGCAAAAACTTTGACATATCGTCACGGTGAGGAACGCAGAGGTATAAACGGCGAGAAGTTAGCTCTGTCATCTATGACACCTTAGAAGGAATGCTTGGCATACTTGTGCGCTGAATGTAGGGCAGAATAGAGGCATGCAGATTCCCGCCAAAGCCGACTACGCAATCAGAGCGTTGCTTACTCTTGCGGCGAGTGATGACTCAATTAGTGCTGAGCACTTGGCAGAAGAACAGGGTCTGCCGGCAAAATTTCTAGGGGCAATTCTTTCTGACCTGCGCCGCGGAGGAATGGTGACAAGTCAGCGTGGACCAGAAGGTGGATTCAAACTGGCACGCGATCCTGATCAAATCATGATTGCGGACATCCTTCGCGTTGTATCTGGGCCAATGGCCGGTGTTCGTGGAATGCGCCCTGAGACGCTTGAGTACGGCGGGGAAGCAACTCACCTCCGTGACGTTTGGGTGGCTGTTCGTGCATCGCTTCGTGAAGTACTCGAGCACGTCACTCTTGGACAAGTACTTCGTGGCGAACTCCCAGCAGCGGTTACTCGCTTCACGGACGACCCAGATGCGTGGATTACTCGAGTCATATGAAAACAATTCACACCGACGGCGCGTGCCGTGGGAACCCAGGGCCTGGCGGATGGGCGTGGGCTAGCGGCAAAGACGAATATGCAAGTGGCCACCATGAACACACCACGAATCAGCGTATGGAAGTACTCGCGGTTATTGAAGCCCTCAAGTCAAATGATGAGCAAGAAATAGAGATCGTTTCAGACTCCACGTACGTTGTTAAATGCTTCAATGACAAGTGGCACGTTGGCTGGTACCGACGAAACTGGAAAAACTCCCAGGGCCAACCTGTAGCTAATCGCGACCTCTGGGAAGAGCTCTTTGCTCTAGTCCTGGAGAGTGACCGCAAAATCAGATTTACGTGGGTAAAAGGCCACTCTGGGGACCTTATGAATGATTTCTGTGACGTGCTCGCCACCGAAGCCGCAGACCGGCAAATGGGTAGTCAGTCGTAGGCTTTTGCCCGGCCAGAAGCCTGGCTAATGCATTAGGATTTCAACCCGGGGGGCTTTCGTCTAGCGAGTTAGGAATTGTCGTGACAAACGAGGTCCAAGAGTTCGATGTAGTGGTTATTGGTGGTGGCCCAGGTGGCTACGCCGCCGCTCTTTATGGTGCAGCAGCGGGTCTCAACGTTGCTGTAATTGAACGCGACAAAGTTGGAGGCACATGCCTTCACCGCGGTTGTGTTCCAGCAAAAGAATTCCTCGAAACCGCACACGTACGACGCACTCTCGCACACTCGAGTGATTTTGGAATCACAACAGGTGACGTAAAGGTTGACTTTGCAGTTAGCCAAGCTCGAAAGAACGAAGTTGTAGACCGACTCTTTAAGGGAGTATCTGGGCTTCTTAAGGGCCGAAAGGTCACCGTCTTTGAAGGAACTGGTCGACTCGACAAGGGCCTGAAGGCAACTGTTGTTGACGGAGCAGATGCCGGCAAGGTCATTCAAGGCAAGAACATCATCCTGGCTGCTGGTTCAGTTCCACGAACAATTCCTGGTTTCGACATTGACGGAAAAATTATTGTCACCTCTGACGAGTTCCTTAGCCTCACAACTCTTCCAAAGACCGCTGCCGTAATTGGTGGGGGAGCAATTGGTTGTGAGTTCGCTTCAATGCTGAGCGACATGGGTTCTGAAGTAACAATTCTTGAAGGACTCCCGACAATTCTTCCGCTTTGTGACGTAGAAGTTGTTAAGTCTGTGGACCGCGCCTTTAAGAAGCGTGGCATCAAAATTCAGGCCGGCGTGAAGATCACGGGTCACACACCGAACGCAAATGGAACCACCGTGAGTGTTGAAGGTGGCGAAAACATTGACGTTGAGATGGTGGTTGTTTCGGTGGGACGTCGTCCACGCACTGAAGGACTTCTCGGCGACGACACGGGCGTAGTTATTAGCGAGCGAGGGTTCGTAGACATCGACAGCTACATGCGCACGGGAGCTGCAAATGTCTATGCAGTAGGTGACGTTGTTGCAACCGCTCAACTCGCACACGTCGCATTCGCTGAAGCAATCGTTGCAGTAAAGACAATTCTTGGTGAGCAAGTTTTGCCTGTTGACTACGACCGCGTGCCATGGGCTATTTACTCAAACCCTGAAGTTGCTTTCTGTGGTCTCACTGAAGAAGCCGCCAAAGCTAAGGGCTATGACGTGGTAGTTAAGAAGGACCCATTCGCTGGTAACAGCCGTGCACAGATCATTGGTGAAACTGACGGAATGGTGAAGATCATTGCTGAAAAGCGACCTGACGGCACAGCTGGTCAAATCCTCGGTGTTCACATGTCTGGCCCTTGGGTAACTGAACAACTTGGCGCTGGCTACTTTGCTGTTAACTGGGAAGCAACTGTTGAAGAAGCAGCGGCTCTCATTCAACCCCACCCATCACTTTCCGAGACGTTTGGTGAAACACTCCTAGCGCTCGCTGGACGAGGACTTCACGTTGGCTAATGTAACGCTCCCATCACTCGGTGAATCAGTAACCGAAGGAATAATCACTCAGTGGTTCAAAAAAGTCGGCGACGTTGTCGCACGTGACGAAGCACTCTTTGAGGTTTCAACTGACAAAGTTGACTCAGAGATGCCATCACCATTTGCTGGCGTTCTAACGCAAATCTCTGCTCAAGAGGGCGACACGGTTCAGACCGGTGCCATTGTTTGTGTCATTGATGAAAACGCAACCGCTGGAAGCGTTGCTGCTGCTCCTGCACCAGAAGCTCCAGCACCAGTGGTCGAAACGCCAGCGCCAACTCCAGCTGCTCCAGCTCCGGCTCCTACTCGTGAACCTGTTGCTTCAACGCCAGTCACATCTCAGAGCGCTGGGCCAGGGGTAGTCGCCTCGCCAGTAGTTCGTCGCATTTTGCTCGACGGAGGAATTGACCCCTCAAGTGTCAATGGCACTGGTCCTGGTGGATCTATTACCCGTCGTGACGCTGAGCGCGCAGTTCTCCAAGGTGGCGAAACAGAAGCTGCGTTCCCAGTTTCCAGTGGGCGAAAGCGCATGGCTGAGCACATGGTTGTCTCAGCACAGAGCACTCCTCACGGATTCGTTGCCATTGAAGTAGATGCCGACATATTTGAGAAGCTTGCCAAAAAGGGTCGCGAAAGCAAAGACGGCATCACGATTACTGACGAAATGGTCGTTGGCCTCGCCGCAGTTCGTGCACTGAGTGACTTTGAATACTTGAACGCAACGTTCCAAGGTGAAGAAATTGTTGTTCATCGCACCGTTAGTTTGGGCTTTGTTCGTTCACTTGATGAAGACGGAATGTTGGTTCCAGTTGTTCACGCTGCAGGCGGGCTCACACTTCGTGCCCTTGCGCGAAGGGTCAGCGAACTCGACCAGCGACTCAGCGAGCGTCAAATGACTGCTGATGATCTCATGGGTGGAACGTTCACCTTGATGCGCTCACCGAGCCCTCACACGCTCTACACCGCACCAATCATCATCCAGCCACAAGTAGCTGTTCTCTCGATTGGTTCTGTTCGCGAAGTTCCTGTGGTTGCCAAGAAAAAGAAGAAGAAAGTTTCAATCGAAATTGGCTACCGCATCGTGCTTGGACTTTCATTCGATCACCGAGTCTGTGAGCCAGTGCTTGCAGCTGCATATCTTGAACGAGTAGCCGAACTCCTCGCAGGAATGGACTTAGAGAGCGAGCGCTAAATGTTGCGCAGGCGCCACCTCGGCCGAGTTCCATTCGCCGAGGCAAATGATTTTCAAAGAGCGCTTCTAAACGCCAAAGATGATTACATCTTGCTGTTTGAGCACCCACCGACTTTTACCAAGGGTGTTCGAACTGAAGAGAAGAACATTCTTAGTGACTTAACTTTGACCGGTGCCGCTGTTGTGGATGTTGACCGTGGCGGAGATGTTACGTATCACGCCCCTGGACAAGTTGTTGCTTGGCCAATTGTGAGCGTTCCAGATGATCCTTCTTCAGGTAAAGCCCATAACGCAATTCTTGAAGACGCAGTTATCGCCACGGTAAAGAGTTTTGATGCTTCAGGGAAACTCGGCCTCGTTGGTCGACTTGATGGCTACCCAGGAGTCTGGGCGCACACCGACAGCACGCCCTACAAAATTGCAGCCATTGGCACACGAACAGAACGCAATAATGATGGAGTTCGTAGAACGCTTCATGGGATTGCGCTCAACGTTGACATAGACCTTGAGGGATTTTCTCCAATAGTGCCATGCGGCATTTCAGAACACCCTGTCGCTTCAATGAAGTCTCTGGGGCTTGAAGTCACATCTGTCGAAGTTGAAGAGCGTCTCGGAGAAGAACTCGAAGCGCGCCTTGGTGGCAACGCACAAGTTGCTCGTGTTGACCGCAGCCTTTCGAGCACATCAACTGAGCGGCCACTACTTCGTCGTCTACGCAAAGCTGGCGTTGACCCTGATGCTGGCATACCAATTCGTTCGCGAAAGCCCGAGTGGTTGCGAATCGAAGCCCACATGGGAACTGAGTACCAGTCACTTCGCACGCTCACGGAAGATCTTCGACTCGTAACTGTCTGTGAAGAAGCAGGGTGCCCGAACATCTTTGAGTGCTGGGAAAGTGGAACTGCGACCTTCATGGTTAACGGAGAGCGCTGTACCAGAGCATGTGGCTTCTGCTTGATTGACACCAGAAAGCCAATGGCACTTGACCCAAGCGAACCCGGTCGTGTTGCTGAAGCTGTTGTTCGACTCAAGCTGAAGCACGCGGTGATTACCTGCGTCGCGCGTGATGACCTCGCAGATGGTGGAGCCGGAGCGATTGCGGACACAGTGCGTGCCATTCGTGAACGCTCACCCGGAACTGACGTCGAAGTGCTGATTAGTGACCTGAAGGGTGACGTTGACGCACTGCAGTTGATTATCGATTCACGCCCTGACGTAATGAATCACAATATTGAAACGGTCGCTCGTCTACAACGAGCAGTTCGCCCGAGCGCTGGTTACATGCGATCAATGACTGTTCTTGCCAGAAGTGTGGCTGCGGGCCTCACCACGAAGTCAGGCATGATGGTGGGACTTGGTGAAACGCCAGAAGAGGTCGAAGCAACACTGGCCGACCTTGCAGCGGTTGGAGTCTCCATTGCAACCATTGGCCAGTATTTGCGCCCGACCGAGAAGCACTTACCGGTTTCTAGGTACTGGGAACCAGCAGAGTTCGATGAATTAGCTCGCAGAGGTATGGCGCTTGGTCTAAGTCACGTTCAGTCATCACCACTTACGCGCTCGAGTTATCACGCGCGTGAAGCACTCAGTGATGCAACGCCAGTTGGCGTTCCAACACGTCGCTAATTACCAAATACGAACGCGCTCTTCTTTAGGCATAAAGAGCTTGTCGTTTTCGCTAACGCCAAAGGCTTCAACGAATTCGTCAAGGTTTTTAACAATCTGGTTGCATCTGAATTCAGCAGGCGAGTGAGGGTCGATTGTGATGAGGCGGCGAGCCTCGTCAGGACGAGACTTACCACGCCATACTCGGGCCCAGTTGAAGAACAAACGCTGCTCGCCTGTGAGGCCATCGATAACTTCTGAAGGTTTTCCTCCGAGGGCAATCTTGTAGGCCTTGTAAGCAATGGTGAGACCGCCAAGGTCACCAATGTTTTCTCCAATGGTGAGTGCACCATTAACGTGAACATCTGGCGCAGCTTCTGGGCGTAGAACGTCGTATTGATCAATGAGCGACTTAGTTCGGTTCTCAAATTCACTGAGGTCTTTTTCACTCCACCAGTTGTTGATGTTGCCATCACCGTCATACTTGGAACCCTGGTCATCAAAGCCGTGACCTACTTCGTGCCCAATTACAGCTCCGATGCCTCCATAGTTGGTGGCGTCATCAGCTTCGAGGTCAAAGAAAGGCGCCTGGAGAATTCCAGCGGGGAACACAATGCGGTTCATCACTGGGTTGTAATAGGCATTAACGGTCTGAGGAGTCATGCCCCACTCGTCACGGTCAACAGGCTTACCGATCTTTGCGAGCATGTAGTCAAGTTCGAACTTTGCCAGTGCGTGCAGATTGCCAATAAGGTCGTCAGCTTTGATGTCCAGCGCCGAATAGTCGCGCCACTTGTCGGGGTAGCCAATCATTGGGACAAACTTTGAGAGCTTGACGAGAGCCTTTTGCTTAGTCTCTTCAGTCATCCAGTCAAGGCTTTCGATGCTCTGCTTGTAGGCCGCCATGAGGTTCTCAACGAGCTGCAACATGCGCTGCTTTGCGGCTGGTGGGAAGTACTTCTCTACGTAGAGCTCTCCAATTGCTTCACCGAGGAAACCTTCAACGAGCGATCCACCACGACGCCAGCGCTCTTTCATCTCTGGTGTTCCTGAGAGTGTGCGGCCGAAGAAGTCAAAGTTCTCTTCAACGAAGGCACTTGATAAATATGAAGCAGCTTCGCTGATGATGTTCCACATCAACCACGACTGCCACGAAGAAGCATCGAAGTTCGCCATAAGGGCCTTAAGGCCTTCAAAGAACGGAGGTTGGCGAACAATGAGTGTGTCGAACGCGCCACTTGGGATTTGACTCTTTTCGAGCCATAGTCCCCAGTTAAATGTTCCACTGAGTTCTTGCAGTTCAACAAACGACATCTTGTTGTAGTTGAGCTCAGCTTCTCGTAACTTCACTCGGTCCCAGTGAAACGAAGCGATCTGCGTTTCGAGTTCCATAACTCGCTTGGCGTGACCTGCAGCATCAGCTATTCCCGCGAGCTCGAACATTTTGCTCATGTGAGCAACGAATGCAGTTCTCACTGACTCGTGCTCCGCTTCACGGTAGTAACTCTCGTCAGGAAGGCTGATGCCGGACTGGCTCACGTAAGCAATGTGCGTGGTGGAATCTTTGAAGTCCGCATAAATGAAGGAGCCAAAGATGCCGCTCATCCCTCGAGTCCACTGAGTTCCAAGGAATGATGCCAAGTCGTCAATCGAGGTAACTTGCTGAGCTTCGCTCAATTCTTTAGCGATTGGTGAAACACCAAGTTCTTCAATTCGCTTTTCGTCCATAAACGATCGGTAGACATCGCCGACTTTGCGAGCATTGCTCCCAGGGGTTGCAGCACTGGCGGCACATTCGTCAATAATCTTTCGAACGCGGTCTTCGCTTTCCATACGCAGCTCATCAAATGCCCCGAAGCGGGCGCGGTCGGCTGGGATCTCTGCGTCACGGAGCCAAACGCCATTCACGTGGCGAAAGAGGTCATCTTGAGGTCGAACATCAGAGAGAACATTGGTTAAATCAAGTGAGTTGCTTGAGCGGGTTGTCATAGGGATTCACACTAACAACTCACAATTTTCTAAAAACTTTCAACTTGCAGCGACAGTTGTGATTACTGGCTAAAAGAAAGTGTGTATACTATGCGCATGGCAAGAATCAATGTTTATCTACCAGATGAGTTGGCCCAGCAGGCAAAAGAGCTGAAACTAAACATTTCTGCACTTACGCAAGATGCGATCAAAAGTCAGATGGGGGCGATGGCGACCAATAATTGGCTTGAGTCACTCCGTCGTCCTAAAGCAAGAACAATTTCACATGAGAGCGTGATGGAAGTGCTTAGAGAAGTTCGAGACGAAGCTTCGACTTACCATGGCTGACCTCGTCATTGATGCTTCCGCAATTATCGATTTAATTCTTGGTGGTGAACTTGGTGACGCTGTCTACCGAAGAATATTCGGCAGTGAATTGCACGCACCTGCACACATTGATGCAGAAGTGCTTTCAGCATTTGGAAGAATGAACCGAGCTGGATCGCAGTCAGATCAAGAAACGCTTGGAAACCTTAATGAATTTCTTGGGGCCCCGATAACACGACACGCCATCGGTGATTTGCTCATCGGAGCATGGTCACGTCGAGACAATGTGAGCCTGAAGGATGCAATTTACATTGAGTTATCTCAGAAGTTGACAATGCAAATCATTACGACCGACAAGGGAATGACAAGCATTCGAAACGCTGAGGTAATCAGCGTGAGTTAAGCGAGGAAGTACTTAGCCTTCGGGTGATGACAGATAATGGCATCGGTTGTTTGCTCAGGGTGAAGTTGGAATCCTTCAGAAACTGTTACGCCAATTCGATCTGACTCAAGCAGAGCAGCAACCTTGGCATTGTCCATTAGATCTGGGCAGGCCGGGTAACCCCATGAGTAGCGACCACCACGGTATTGCTGGCGAAATAGTCCGGTAAGGGTTGGGCCGTCTTCTTCGACGTAACCGAGCTCTTCACGTATGCGCTTGTGCCAGAGTTCAGCGAGCGCTTCGGCCATTTCAACACCAAGGCCGTGAAGCATGAGGTAGTCGTTGTAACGGTCTTCGGCGAAGAGTTCTTGGCAACGCTCTGAGACTCGTGAACCCATTGTTACGAGCATGAAACTGGCGTAGTCCTGGTCTGGGCTCGTTGACTCGCGGAAAAAGTCAGAGATCGAAAGGAATGGATCTTTGTGCTGACGAGGAAAGCTGAAACGTGTTGCTTCCGTCGTGCGAGTCTCGTCGGTGTAGATAATGAGATCGTTGCCTTCTTTTGCAGCAGGGAAGTGCCCCCATACAACCTGAGGAATCAGTAAGTTTTCTGCCTTGGCAATAGCTAGTTGTTCGCGGAACGTTGCACCAACACGCTCTTTAAAGGCCTGGTCATCTTCGCCGTCTTCAGGTCGAAAGCCCCATTGGTTTCTAAAGAGTGCAGTCTGGTTCAAGAACTCTGAAATTTCATCGATGGACATTCCCTTGGCGACGCGGCTTCCAATGAATGGTGGTGGAAAGAGTGGATTGTCTGTTTCAACTTCTGGGCTGCGATCTGGAAGACCTTCAGGAGTCGGATCTTCTCCACGGAAACGGCGCTGCACGGTGCTCTCTGAAATTTCGAGACCGAACTTTTCATCGACTTCGCCGGTTTTCTTAATTTCTCCGAGACGGTCAAGAACTCGAAGTCCCTCGAAGGCATCTTTTCCGTAGAAGACACGTCCGTCATAGACAGTGCGAAGGTCGCGCTCTACGTAGGTGCGTGTTAGAGCGGCACCACCGAGCAGCACTGGAACGTCACTGAGGCCTTGCTCATTCATGAGCTCTAGGTTTTCTCGCATGATGAGCGTTGACTTAACGAGAAGTCCACTCATGCCAAGAGCATCGGCTTTGTGTTCCTTAACGGCTTGGATCATTTCGTTGATGCCAACTTTGATCCCGAGGTTTACAACTTCGTAGCCATTGTTAGTGAGAATGATGTCGACAAGGTTTTTACCAATGTCGTGTACGTCACCCTTAACTGTGGCGAGTACAACTTTTCCTCTTCCACCCTGGTCGCTCTTTTCCATGAACGGCTCTAAGAAGGCAACCGCTGACTTCATAGTTTCTGCAGACTGAAGAACGAAAGGTAACTGCATTTCTCCAGATGCGAAGAGTTCTCCAACGACCTTCATGCCTTCAAGCAAGTGGTCGTTAACAATTTCGAGTGGCTTAATCCCACTGTCCATTGCCTGTTTCAGGTCGTCTTCAAGTCCTGTTCTTACTCCGTCAATGATTCGACGCTTCAAGCGCTCTTCGAGGCTCAAATCATCAAGCTTCGCGCCACCAGCAGTAGCTGCCTTTACGCCTTCGTAGAGTCCGAGCAGTGTCTGAAGTGGGTCGTACCCTTCAGACCTTCGGTCATAGATCAAGTCGAGGCAGACCTTGCGAGATTCTTCGCTGATCTTTGCGAGTGGCAAAATCTTTGAGGCGTGCACAATTGCTGCATCAAGTCCAGCTTCTGCAGCTTCGTGCAAGAACATACTGTTGAGCACTTGGCGAGCGGCTGGGTTGAGACCGAAGGAGATGTTGGAGAGCCCGAGAATGGTGCGAACTCCTGGCATCTCAGCCTTGATGCGCTTAATCGCTTCAAGAGTCTCAATACCGTCGCGACGTGACTCGATCATTCCTGTAGAGAGCGGCAGGGCCAAGGTGTCAATGAAGATGTCTTCAGGGCTTAGTCCGTAGCGCTCGACTGCAAGATTGGTGATGTTCTTGGCAGCACGAACCTTCCACTCAGCAGTGCGGGCTTGTCCTTCTTCGTCAATGCAGGTAGCAACTACAGCGGAACCAAATTCTGCTGCGAGCGATAAGAAACCGTCGAGGCGAGTTCCAGGTCCGTCGCCTTCTTCGAGGTTTACTGAGTTGAGAATTGCCTTGCCACCGAGCCAGGTAAGAGCTTGTCGAGCTACCAGTGTTTCGGTGGTGTCAACCATGATTGGCACTGAGGACTGAGTAGCGAGGCGACTCATGATTTCATTCATGTCACTGATGCCATCAGCTCCGGTGTAGTCAACACAGACATCCAGGATATGTGCGCCTTCTTTGATCTGGTCGCGGCCAATTCCTACGCAGGTGTCCCAGTCACCTTCGAGCATTGCTTCTCGGAACAACTTTGAGCCGTTCGCATTCGTGCGCTCTCCAACCATAAGTACCGAACGGTCCTGGCTGTAGCTCGTGGTTGAATAAATCGATGCGGCTGCGGGTTCAAGGATTGGTGAGCGCTTCGCTGGCGTCAGGGGGCGAACTGCTTCTACAACGCGGGCCAAGTGCTCTGGTGTAGTTCCACAGCATCCACCAACAACTTGCAATCCGTATTCAGAAACAAACTTCGACATGTGCTCTGCGAGCTGTTCTGGCGTTAAGTCGTAGTGCATCTTGCCGTCAACAACGCTCGGAAGTCCAGCGTTTGGAAGACAGCTAATTGGCATTGGTGCAGATTCAGAAAGTGTGCGAAGTGGTTCGTACATTTCAACTGGTCCAGTGGCGCAGTTAAGTCCAATGATGTCAATGCCGAGTGGCGACAGCGCAGTTATTGCAGCATTGATTTCTGTTCCAGGAAGCATGCGACCCGTGAGTTCGATTGTTACCTGGGCTTGGATGGGAACAATGCGACCATGACGTGCCATTGCCCGGTGGCACGCAGCGATTGCAGCCTTTCCAGAAAGAAGGTCGAACATGGTTTCTACGAGCAGAACGTCAACGCCACCTTCGAGAAGTGCATAAGCGAGTTCTTCGTAGCTCTCTGAAAGAGCGTCGTAGGTAATTTGTCCGAGTGTCGGGAACTTTGTTCCTGGCCCGATTGATCCGCTGACGAATTTCTTGTCATTAGGACTCGAGTACTCGTCAGCAATCTTTCGTGCGATCTTCGCTGAAGCGAGGGCGAGCTCGTGAGCACGCTCAGGAATTCCATATTCTGCAAGCACGACGCCGAATGATCCAAATGAGTTTGTTTCAATGACGTCAACGCCCACGTCGAAGAATGAACGGTGAAGCCGCTCAATTGATTCGGGCTTGGTGACACAGAGGATTTCGTTGCAGCCTTCTAATTTTTCGCCACCGAAGTCGGCTGCAGTCAACTCTTGAATCTGGAGATTCGTACCGGTGGCGCCGTCGTAAATAAGGACTTTTTTCGATAGGGCGTCCAGGTAGGGGTCGTTCGCGGCCGGACGGGCAAAAGGTGGGCGGATATTGGACGACATTGATTAATAAGGCTACTAGTCCACAAAGGAATCACTACGCTGGCACTGTGAAGATCTATACACGTGGTGGCGACGACGGAACAACGGGCTTGTACTTTGGGGGGCGAACTGAGAAGACCTCAGACCCTATTGAAGTAAATGGTGCTGTTGATGAGGCCCAGGCCATGCTTGGAATGGCCAGAGCTCTTACCGAACCGGGATCGCGACTTAATGAACTTCTGATCACACTTGAGCGTCACCTTTGGGTGCTGATGGCAGAAGTTGCCACACTGCCTGAAAATCGTCACAAGCTCACTGCCGATAAGACACTGGTGACAATTGAAATGATTGAAATGCTCGAAAGCAACATTGATGCTCTTTCAGATGAAATTGAAATGCCTACCGAGTTTGTGGTCCCAGGAGAAAATCAACTCTCAGCTGCACTTGATGTTGCTCGCACTGTCATTAGGCGTGCGGAGCGCATTGCGGTTGGTTACCCGATTGAAAACTCGCTTGTTGTTCCGTACCTAAATCGCCAAAGCGACCTCGCATGGACAATGGCGCGTTGGGCAGAAGGTCCAAACCACCGCACCGCCCGCGTTCACCAGTAACTAAGGCTGTACTCGTCTCACTCGATTGCTTCGAGATGGAACCTCACGCTGAAGTGACTTAGAAGCAACGTCGTTGCCATCGCTTCGTCCAATGAGAATCGTTGCGAAGAGTTCTTCGTCCTTCACACCGGCCCACGAAAGAACCGCTGCATCATTTCTGAAGTTGCCCCAGATGGTCGCTTGCAACCCAGCTTCTTCAATAAGAAGGAGCAGTGCCATGGCGGCCATGGCGGCGTCAGTGTGCCAGTAGGGAATTGGCCACGCATCTTTTTCACTAAGACCTGACTTGGCCTTGTCGTCTTCTGCGTAGCGAGCAATGTAATCATTCGGACGCGATGTAATGATCACAACTGCGCCACATCTCATGAGCGCTTCAGCTCGCTTTGATGATTCACGCCATTCTTTATCGGTTGCAACTTCGAAATACGAAGCAACGTGTTCTTTAGAAACTGTGTACATTCGTACTCCAGCGCTATTGCCCGCGGTAGGGCTCCAAAGTGCGTTTTCACAGACCTTGTCAAGCCATTTTTCATCGACCGCAGAGCCGTCAAAAGAGCGCACCATTCTGCGCTGGCTAAGGAGTTTCGATAAGTCCACCGTAAAGGTCTAGCAACTCCCGAGGACATGATTGTTGACCTATCAGGTAGGATTTAGGAACTATGGCAACACCAAGAGACCTTTTAAACGCCGCAAAGGCTGAGATTACTGAGATTGAACCTCAGGAAGTCGCTAAACGCCTGGACTACTACACACTTCTGGACGTTCGAGAACCCGAAGAATACGAACAGGGTGCTGTTCCTGGTGCGGTGCACGTCGCTCGCGGACAACTCGAATTCTCAGTTGAAGGACAGCTCACCAACAAGAGCGCACCAATTGCTGTGTACTGCGCCGGTGGTGTTCGTTCAGCATTCGCCGCCAAGACTCTTCAAGACCTCGGCTACTCAGACGTCGTTTCAGTAATTGGTGGATTTAACAAGTGGAAAGACGACGGACTCGTCTGGAAGACACCACGCACCATGAACTCAGATCAGCGCAACCGCTACCAACGCCACCTCCTCCTTCCTGAAGTTGGAGAAAAGGGTCAGCAAAAGCTCTTTGATGCCAAGGTATTGATGCTCGGTGCTGGTGGACTTGGTTCGCCTGCAGCGCTCTACCTGGCAGCAGCTGGTGTTGGAACAATCGGCATCATTGACATGGACGTCGTCGATGCTTCAAACATTCAGCGTCAGGTCCTTCACAACCACGACCGCGTCGGAATGCGAAAAGTTGACAGCGCACGCATGACCCTTGAAGCACTTAACCCTGACCTCGTTGTTAAGACCTACGACACACGACTAAACGCTGAGAACATTCTTGACATCATTGATGGCTACGACGTAATCGTTGATGGAACTGACAACTTTCCTACGCGCTACCTCGTCAATGACGCTGCGCTTCTCAAGAAGATTCCTGTTGTTCACGGTTCAATCTTTCGCTTCGAAGGTCAAGCAACAATCTTTGCCCCTTACGTTGGCCCTTGCTATCGCTGCATGATTCCTGAACCACCACCAGCCGAGCTTGCACCAAGTTGTGCTGAAGCTGGAGTGCTCGGAGTTCTTCCGGGCATTATCGGTTCGATTCAAGCAATTGAAACAATCAAGTTGATTCTTGAACTCGGCGAACCTCTTATTGGTCGACTTTTGTCGTATGACTCTCTCGATCAGAGCTTTCGCACCTTCAAGGTTCGCCGTGACCCGCAGTGCCCAGCATGTGGCGAAAATGCAGGACCGATTGTCATTGCTGAATATGACGACCTCTGCATGCCTCACGCCACTGTTCCGGCGTAAAACACATGAAGGCCAACTGGTTTAAGGGGATCCTTAGCGGGCTTATTGCTATTGGAGCCATTCTCTTTCGCAGTCAGGTGGCACATCACGTCAGCTTTCTAGCCAACAACATTCACCTGGTCGGATGGATTGCGGCACTGATTGTTCTCGTCACTGGAATTATCTGCGCTCGTAACCTTGGTTCAGCGATTGGCGAATTCGTAACAAATCGAAAGTTCTGGTCCGCTGGAGCAGGGGTGCGAATTGTTATTACTGGTTTTGGATACGTCATTGTTCTGATTAGTGCGTTGTCGCTCGTTGGAATTTCCCTTGGACGCCTGCTCGTCAGTGTTGGACTCCTTGGTGTGATCCTTGGAATCGCGGCACAGCAGAGTCTCGGTAACTTCTTCGCAGCTCTTGTGTTACTCGTTGCGCATCCGTACAGCGTCGGTGACTATGTCGAGATTCGCTCTGGTGGAATTGGAACGCTCAGGGCCAAGATCTTGGAAACTGGTCTTACCTACGTGACGGTTGAAACCGATGAGGGAATTCTGAAGATTCCTAATTCTGTGATGCTCTCTGCGGGAATTGGCAAGCCCAACGACTCTTCGTCGCTGAACTAATCAACTAGCTGAACAAGGGTTCCGGCAAATTTGTCGTGAAGAGTTTGTTTCTGCTTATCGAAGAGTGGCAAGAAATAGTCGACCACGATAAAAAGCGAAAGTGGAATTAGCACGAATGACGCCACAATTCCGAGCGCTTGGATAAGCGCGAATGGCAACCACCTTCTAAATGCTTGCTGGCGAGTGGGAATAACCCCGGTGAGCGCATCAACGACTCGAGTCTTCGCGACTCGGTTGCCAATCGTCTGTCCCTCTTTTGTGGAAAGCATTTGGGTGAAGTACATCCCTTGAAATAGCAAGAGTGCAATTGCACCTAAGTATTTGCCGGCAAACGCTGTTGCTCCAACTTCAATCAGTGTGGAAGGAATAAGCAAAACAACGTTGTCGATGATGGTGGCGCCAACTCGGTGCCACCATCCAGCGAGAACTGTTGATTGTCCTGCTTTTTCGCTAGCGAGCGTTGCTGAAGTTGCCTGTCCACACACCGAACAGTGCGCGCCATCAACTTGGGATCCACAGTGGGTGCAGTACATACCCTCTATCTTTGCCTAGATGTTGGCTCCATGGTGACAACCTCCTGGTCAGGGCAATTTTCCAACATTGTTATGTGTCCATCCAGAACGCCTAACCTTTATACCCATGGCAGACAACAAGCGCACTACAGATTCTGGAATCGAAATCAACCCGATCTACACCGAAGGCGACCTCAGTGGTTTTGACGCCGCTTCCAAGCTTGGTGCACCAGGATCATTTCCTTACACCCGAGGTGTGCAAGAGTCAATGTACCGAGGCCGTCTCTGGACTATGCGCCAGTATGCAGGATTCGGAACTGCTGAAGCTACTAACGAACGTTTCAAGTTTCTCCTCGGTGCTGGACAAACTGGACTGTCATGTGCATTCGATCTTCCTACACAGATGGGATACGACGCCGACCACGTTCGCTCAGAAGGTGAAGTTGGAAAAGTAGGAGTTGCAATTTCATCACTTGATGACATGCGTCTTCTTTTGGCTGGACTTCCACTCGACGAAGTAACAACTTCAATGACTATTAACTCAACAGCCTCAACGTTGTTGTTGTTCTACCAGCTTGTCGCTGAAGAACAAGGCGTGAGCGGAGACAAGCTTCGCGGCACTATCCAAAATGACATCTTGAAGGAATACGTTGCACGCGGAACGTACATTTATCCTCCTCGTCCTTCAATGCGCCTCATTGTCGACACCTTTAGCTACTGCGCGAAGGAAATGCCTAACTGGAACACAATTTCAATTTCTGGCTATCACATTCGTGAAGCAGGCTCTACTGCAGTACAAGAGATTGCCTTCACCCTCGCTAACGGAATCGCTTACGTCGAAGCAGCCATGGCCGCTGGACTCGCAATTGATGACTTTGCTCCTCGACTCAGCTTCTTCTTTAACGCCCACAACAACATGTTCGAAGAGATTGCCAAGTACCGTGCTGCTCGCCGTTTGTGGGCGAACATCATGCGTGACCGTTTTGGTGCAAAAGACCCTAAGTCGATGATGCTTCGATTCCACACACAAACTGGTGGATCAACTCTTACTGCGCAGCAACCACTAAACAATGTGGTTCGCGTGGCCGTCCAGGCCATGGCTGCAGCGCTTGGTGGCACACAGTCACTTCACACCAATGGTTTCGACGAAGCGCTTGGTCTTCCAACCGAGCACGCCGCAAAGCTCGCCCTTCGCACTCAGCAGATTCTCGGCTATGAATCAGGAATTGCCGACACTGTTGACCCACTCGCTGGCTCATACTTTGTCGAGTCAATGACTGACGAAGTAGAGAAGTTGGCAGCTGCCTACATCAAGACCATTGATGACATGGGTGGGGCAGTGGCTGCAATTGAAGCTAACTACATGCAGGACGAAATTGAATCTGCAGCGTATGAATTTGCTCGCAATGTGGACAAGGGCGACAACGTCGTTGTTGGTGTTAACAAGTTCGTAGAAGTTGAAACAACCAAGAACGATGTATTCCCGGTTGATAAAAAGCAGCAAGAAGACCAGGTGACTCGCGTTAAGGCTCTGAAGACTAAGCGTGACAATGACGGCGTGAAAGCAGCGCTTGATGACGTGGCAGCGGCTGCACGCGGAACACAGAACTTGCTCTATCCAATGAAGACTGCACTATCTCGCATGGCAACACTTGGTGAGGTTGCGGATGTTCTTCGAGCTGAATTCGGAACGTACCAGCCCCACTAACTGAAGAATTATTTAGTAATGCCTCGCATTAAGAGGTCAGTCATCATTGCAATGTGTTCGCCATTGTTTAGCTTTCCGTCGAATTGATCGAATGATTCAGAGAATGCGGTGAGTGTGAACGGTGCTTCAGCTCCGTGGCCAATTAGGAAAAAGAGCCCACGAACTGAAACCGGATAGATCAGATCTTGTTCGATCAATTTCTTGATCAGGGCAGCGAGTTGACCCAGTTGGGGTGTTAAGACTGTTTTTTCAAAAAAGCTCATTCGTTCTGAGGTTTCAACACCTTCGGTGCTTAGGAGCCTTCCCATTTCTGGGTGATTCGAAGACACCACCAGAAACGCATGGATGGCTGATCTGAGTTCTTCAAGGCCGCTCAGCGGTTTCGTAGCTTTTGCTTGCTCGGCCGCAATTTCTGAGAAGAATTGTTCGAATCCTGCGGTCACTGCACATTCGAAAAGATTCTTCTTTGATCCAAATCTTTGTCCGATTGCGCTGTGACTAAGGCCCAGTTGAACGCTCAGAGTTCGAAGCGATACAGACTTGTAGCCCTTCTCGGCGAATGCCTTTAATGCAGCATCAAGTATCACCTCATCGTTAATTGACTGAGGGCGGCCTCTAACTTTCATAGGGCCTCCGAAAGTAGGCACTTCAGGGGCCAGCTGTGAATTAGTGAGTTCATTTGGCTCCAATTACAGGGGATTTTGATGTGGAATAACTAGGCACGTGCCAAGTAATAATGTAGCAAGTAATTACTTGGGGGGAAGTTAATGGCACTTACTGATTTTCTTGATTTGGAACTTACGGTTCCAGACCCGTCAGAACTTGAAG
>JBAWYN010000015.1:0-16746 GCA_037143535.1 Acidimicrobiaceae bacterium
AAGGGTGTTCTAGACTGCCTCTATTCACAAAGGATTGTCCTATGACTGATCAAACTCTTGTTCCGATTCTCCAAAAGCGTGACCTGAACTTCGTTCTCGGCGCACTCATGATGGGAATGTTCCTCTCAGCTCTCGACTCAACAATCGTCTCGACAGCACTTCCAACCATTGTTGGCGACCTTCACGGTGCTAACCACCTCAGCTGGGTAGTGGTTGCCTATTTGCTGGCAACAACAGTCACGACGCCACTATGGGGAAAGCTTGGAGACCTTCATGGTCGAAAGGGTTACTTTCAGGCTTCGATTGTTATCTTCCTTCTGGGCTCAGTGCTTTGTGGTTTTGCGCACAGCATGTTGCAGTTAGTTTTCTTCCGCGCATTTCAAGGTCTGGGTAGTGGTGGGCTCATGGTCGGAGCTCAAGCAGTAATGGCCGACGTAATTCCACCGCGCGATCGCGGAAGATACGCGGGTTGGTTCGGCGCAGTGTTTGGAACGTCAACAATTGTTGGGCCACTGCTTGGAGGAGTGCTGGTTGACTACTCCTCATGGCGCTGGATTTTCTTTGTAAACATTCCGCTTGGAATCGCCGCACTTGCTGCATGTGCAGCCTTTTTGCCGAGTTCAAAGGCGCGAGTTCAGCACACCATTGACTACGCCGGAATTTTTACACTGAGCATCTCTGCAACTGCGTTGATCCTCTTTACCTCTCTCGGTGGCATTTCATTCCCTTGGAGCTCGTGGCGCTCGCTCGCTCTCGTGGCCACTGGCTTGCTTGCGGCAGTCGCCTGTGTCTTTATTGAACGTAGATCAGTCGAACCAATTTTCTCTCCACGACTCTTCAAGAACAAAGTGTTTCTTTCAGCTTCAGCGATTGGTTTTGTTGTTGGCTTCGCCATGTACGGTGCCATGGTTTTCTTACCGCTCTACTACCAAGATGTCCGATTAATTTCTCCAACCATGTCTGGCCTTCGCCTGGTTCCAATGATGGCCGGACTATTTGCCACTTCAATTTTCGCTGGACAAATGGTCTCCAAGGGAAAGAGATATCGTCCATTCCCAATTACCGGAACAGCACTAATGACGCTGGGCCTATGGCTCTTCTCATTTATTGGTGTCAGCACTTCGTCTTGGATGATTGCATTCTTCATGGTCGTCTTTGGCATGGGCCTCGGATTAGTTATGCAGATTCTCACAACTGCTGTACAGAATGCCGTACTACCAGAAGACATTGGAGCTGGAACCGCCGGTTCAAACTTCTTTAGGTCAATCGGCGGATCATTTGGTACTGCAGTATTTGGTGCACTGTTCGCAAACCAACTTCCTAAAGCACTCGCAGCAGACGTCCATGGACTTCCGCCAGGAGCGGCCGCAAGTTCAGCTTCGAGCTGGACTCCCCAATATCTTCAACACCTGCCAAAGCAAGTGTTTAATGAAATTGCTCACGCACTTTCTACAACGATCGCCGGAATGTATATCTGGTCAATACCTTTTGGCTTATTGGCGCTAGCTCTTTCATTTACTTTGCCAGAGCTACAGCTTCGAAAGAGCCTTACGCCACGCGCTGACGAAGTACCAATGTCAACTGACGGACACATTCTGTAAGTTGCGCCAAGCAGGCGTCAAAGTCTTGGTCGGTCCCGTAATACGGGTCAGCCACGTCAAGGTCATGAGGGCCATCGAGAAGGTTTCGAGCAAGGACAACTTGCGTACTTGGGTTAGTTAAGCGATGTTCAACGTCGCGCACGTGCTCTCGGGTCATGACAAACACAACGTCGTGTTCGTTTAAATAGTCACCACTCGCGAATTGCCCGAGTGTCCCTTCCTGGGTGAGTCCTGCACGATCAAGCGCCGCACGAGCACGTTCGTCCATTTCGCTGCCGACGTGCCAGTTCGCAGTCCCAGCACTCGTCACGTTCACGCGGCTAGCGAGAAGGTCGTCTTTGGCGATGAGGTCTCTCAGAGCTACTTCGGCCATGGGGGAGCGACAGATGTTTCCGGTGCAGATCACTGCAACGTTAAGAGTCTGTGAAGTCACAATTTTCCTTAAAAATAAAAGTGGATGAAGGCTAGTCCCATGACTCGGGATGTGCGAAATGCTTGATTACACGGTACGATACGTAGGAGCTAGACGGAAGGAGTCGCGATGCCATTATCAGAGCATGAACAGCGGATCCTGGCCGAACTAGAAGACTCCCTTTCAAAGCAAGATCCACGCTTTGCTGAAAAGGTTGAGCAAACCAATGTTTATTCGCACGGCGGACGTCGAGTTCGCTGGGGGATTGCGGGCTTCATCGCCGGCCTCGCCCTATTACTCGTCTTTCTTTCTACTTCGATGTTGCTCAGCCTCGCGGGCGTCGCGCTGATGTTCTTCTCAGCCGTTGTCGTCGAGCGCAGTGCGCGTCTAATGGGTCGTGCCTCTTGGCGCGACATCACACGTCCTGGACGTGGTGATGATGCTCATGCGAGTGTGGGTCCTCGAATTGACTCTCTTCGTGACTGGTTGTCACGCCAACGCCGCAAAAGCGAATGAGCTCTGCCGGAGCCGGCGACAACGCCGCTCCGTGCCTAGCGCTTGACATTGGTGCGTCCAAAATAGACGGAGCCTTAGTAGCCGCTGATGGAACAATTCTTATTCGAGAGCGACTATTCGTCAACGAGCTTGGAAACGATTTGCTCACACCAATTGTTGCAATGCTGCAGCAACTTCAAAAATCTAAGGATGTTTCGTATCTTGGAGTTGGATGTGCTGGGCCAATGACCAGAGGCGGCGAAACAGTTTCACCACTAAACATCACTCAGTGGCGTAATTTCCCTCTTCGCTCTGAACTTGAAACGAAGACTGGAATCAAAACTTTTGTTGATGGTGATGCACGCGCCCTCGCACTCGCAGAGGGCGAATACGGTGCAGCAAAAAATGACAGTTCGTACATCTCAATGGTTGTTTCAACTGGCATTGGTGGTGGCATTGTTATTGACGGAAAGCTGCTCGACGGTGAAACAGGAAACTCTGGACATGTTGGCCACATAAACGTCGTTCCCGATGGAAATCTGTGTTCGTGTGGTTCAAGAGGATGTCTAGAAGCAGAAGCGTCTGGATGGGCCATTGAAGCTATGACGGGCAAACCTCCCAAGGATGCCAGCAGCGAAACACGAACCCGCACCGCTGAACTGGTGGGTCGAGGAATTGGTTCACTGTGCTCCGTGCTCGATGTCTCAAATTGTTACGTCGCAGGATCTGTGGCGCTCGGATTTGGAGATGAATTCTTTGACGCGGCGACGAAGGCTGCACGTTCAGTCGCCAGGCTCCAGTACAGCGATCAGTTAAAAATTGAACGTTCAGGACTCGGCGACGAGGGCCCACTGCTTGGCGCCGCGCTCGTTGGAAGAAGGGCAAGCAAATGACTTCGTACTGGCCACGGGGCCTCGGTCGCTATCTACTTCGCCACCCCCTAGACACTTTGGTAATTGCGCGCGCAGGACTTCGACTTCGAAGGAAGGGCTGGTGGCGCCGTGCGCCGTTTCTTCCACTGCCAGACGCGAAGTACTGGGAATTTCGAATGTCGACTGTAAATGGAATTGATGGGACGCTAACTCCTAAAGATGTTGTTGTAGCGGCGAAATGGTCACTTCAACAGCCGGCGGGGAAGTAGGTTTTTCCTATGGGGCGAGTGCTTCTTCTTAACGCCACATATGAGCCGCTTCAGTTAGTGAGCGAGCGACGCGCCGTTGTTTTGATGCTCGCTGGTCGCGCTGAGCCAATTGCTATTCCCGAAGAACCTGCGGTATGTCGTTCCGCGACAATGGTTGTTGAAATTCCCTCAATTGTTCGACTCCACGAGATGGTGAAAATCCCAACCAAGGTGAGAACACCGCCATTGACCAGACGCTCACTGCTACTTCGAGATAACAACAAGTGTGCGTACTGCCTAGAGCACGCTGACACGATTGATCACGTCATTCCACGCAGTCGTGGAGGAAAACACGAATGGACAAACGTTGTTGCTTCGTGTCGACGTCACAACATGCAAAAGGGCGACCGTCTCATTGAAGAAATCGGTTGGTTCATGCATTTTCAACCTCGCATTCCTGACGGCCCGTGGTGGCGCTGGCGACACGTTCCAAACCCTGATCCACTCTGGGCGCCGTTTCTTCCTCGCGCCTCGTGAGCGAACTAGAAGAGCTGTACGACTACGACGTTCTTCGTCAAGTTGGAGAGCCAACGATGTTTGTTGTTCGACTCGAAAAGCCAACGTTGGTACTCGGCTCAAGCCAGTCCGTCGATCTCTTGGACATTGAAAAAACGTCAGACCTTGAGATTCGTCGCAGACGCGGTGGTGGGGGAATGGTCCTACTTCAACCTGACGACATCTGGATTGACTGGTGGATCCCAGCTGGCGATCCACGCTGGAGCCCTGATGTTCATGTTTCCTCGCTAGCGGCAGGTACTTGGTGGAAAGAGGCGCTCGAAGCGCACGTCACCAAGTCCGTTTCAATTCATCAAGGTCCGCTAGAAGGTGACGCTGCGCACCGCATTGTCTGCTTCGCCGGCAAGGGCACAGGAGAGCTTTTTATTGAAGGCAAGAAAACCGTCGGTGTGACTCAGTGGCGTGTGCGAGAGGGCACATTTCTTTCCTCGGTGATCCACGCCAATGACTCTTCAGAAGTCATTTCCGTTTTACGAGAAACCCCACCGGGGCTTGCGCAGTCGATTGAGCATCAAACAACTGGGTCCATTGGACTCAACGATTCTGAAGCACTGACTAGGGATTTAGCCAGAATCAGCGGTCCTTGGCTGGTTCGCCAGCTTTTCCTGCGCGCCTAGGGCCAATCTCGAACTACCCCAAACCTGATCTGAACCCCTCACGTCCCGACTCGAAAAGCGACCCTGTTTAGGGGGAGATTTATGGTGAAAAATGCCACGATTTGCAACGATGTGGAGCATTGTGGTGTAATGTGGGACGCAGTGGGGGCAAGTGGTGACCCATTAGGTGGAGGACCGAAATGCTTAGTTTTGTTGGCCAGTTTCAGCACACGCTGGATGCAAAAGGTCGACTCATCCTGCCCGCAAAGTTCCGTTCTGAATTTGAACGTGGTGGCCACCTAAGCCCAAACGACGAGCAGTGTGTTGCACTGTGGACTCCTGGCGAATTTGATCGCCGTGCCGCGGAGATGCGCTCAAGTGAAAAAAATGGTGGAGCTGAAGAGCGACGCCTGCTTCGCTACTGGGCTGGTCAATCTTCTGACGCCGAATTCGACAAGCAAGGTCGCTTCGCCGTTCCACCGGCCGTGCGCGAATACGCAAACCTCGTCGACGAGGTCCTCATTGTGGGTGTGCTTGATCACATCGAACTTTGGAATCCTGACATCTATAACCAGATGGTCAGCTCAGCGGAAGCGATTTTCAAGCAAGGCAGAAATTAAGTGAGAGGGGATTACAAGCAGTACCGGCCGCGGACCATGCGCAGCCTTTCAATCGTTAGAACAGGAGAGGACACCTCCTCCGCCCTCTCTCCTGTTGTTTCGATTGCAAGGCTGCAGATGGCCCAGGGTAACTACCACCAACCAGTACTCGAACAAGAAATTGTTGAGTTGCTATCCAGTGCGAGCACTGGAGTGGTTATTGACGCCACTCTTGGTGGAGGCGGACATGCTTTTGCTTTGTTGACTGCAGCGCCGCAGCTTCGACTGATTGGCATTGACCGAGACCCAGAAGCACGTGAGGCATCAGCGAAGCGCCTCGAGCAATTCGCAGACCGCGTCTGCATAGTCGACGCCACCTTCGCTGAGATGAAAGAAGTTGTTAAAGCTCAGTCTGACTTTATAAATGGCGCACCAATCGTCGGTGTGCTTATGGACCTCGGAGTTTCTTCGCACCAACTCGATGAATCAAGTCGTGGATTTTCTTTCCGCGCTGACGCTCCACTCGATATGAGAATGGACCCTACGAAGGGTGAGACAGCAGCTGAATACATCACTCGCGTTGACCAGCACGAGTTTGCTCGACTCCTTCGTGACAACGGTGAGAATCGATTTGCTGGATCAATCGCCAAGTCGGTAATTGAACGTCAGCCAAAAACAACTGACGAACTCACTGAAGCCGTTGAGCGAGCAGTTCCTATGGCTGCACGTCGTCGTGGACACGTGGCTACTCGCGCATTCCAAGCTCTTCGAATTGCTGTGAACGCTGAAGAAGAGCAATTGAGTGAAGGTCTCGATGCCGCACTTGAAATTCTCAGCGAAAATGGCATCCTGGCGGTGATTTCGTATCACTCTGGCGAAGATCGTGTTGTTAAGTCAGTTCTCCACGAAGCAGGAACCGGTGGCTGTAAGTGCCCGGTGGCTCTTGGATGTGTCTGTGGAGCGGTAGCAAGCGTCACGGTCTTTAAAGCCAGCGCGCAACTCGCCTCTTCTTCAGAAATTGAATCAAACCCTCGCGCACGGTCAGCTCGACTTCGTGTGGCAAGAAAGTTGCCAGCATGAGCGTCATTACCCTTCCACGTCGCGTTGAAACTCGCGAGCGCGTTCGTCCAAACACCAAGCCCGCCACACGTCGACCAGCACACCGCGCTAAGGGGACACGTCGTCAGGTCGTAGTAACAGTTTGGAAAGGCACTTCAACATCACGTCGTTCTGCACTGGTTGTGATGATTGCCATTCTTCTTTCGCTTTCTGGCAGCATGCTGGTTTCAAGTCGTCAGATTGAAATCCACCAATTGAAAAGTCAGTTACTGCAAGAACAGTCAAACTACGCAGTGCAAGTTGGCACCATGACAAACACGGCTGCGCCAAGCCAGATTGCTGCACAAGCTGGCGAGCTTCACCTTGTTGCGCCTGTTGTCGTGGTTCAGGTTCCTTCAACGTCGCTTGATGCGCCTTTGCCGCTGCCGAAGTTCTCTGGTAGTGCACCGGCTACATCAAGGACGATCCGGTGAGCACCCACCAAACCTCAACACACTCACGCACTCGAACCCAAAGAGCTAATTCTGCTCGCAGCCCACAAGGTCCTGGACGGCGCCCTTCACCGAATCGTCTAATTCTTCTCGTTGCGATCTTTGTTGCAATTTTTGGTCTGCTTTCGTTTCGTGTGATTCAGCTTCAAGTTTTCCAACACGGGCTCTATTCAAAGATTTCTTCATCACAGGTAAGCCAAAAAGTCACCACGACAGCACTTCGTGCGGGAATCTATGACCGAAACGGACAGATTCTCGCAGTCTCTAGACCGACATCGCTAGTAATTGCTGACGACTTCCAAATTAAAGACCCTGTCAAGCAAGCCGCTGTTATGACGTCAATCGTCAAAGTTCCAGTTGAAAAGTTAATCCCTTTGCTTTCCAAGAAGAGTGGTTACGTCGTACTTAATGGCTCACTTGATCTAACTTCTGGAAGAAAACTTCGCTCCATGTATCTGCCAGGAATTGTTGTCCAGGATTCTTCAGTTCGCAGTTACCCAAATGATCAACTCGCCCTAGCGACGCTTGGCGGAACTAATGCTTCTGGGGCTGGATCTGTTGGACTCGAATACGCATTTCAAAAACTCTTAGCGGGACAGAATGGGCTAACGCGTGAACTCACGTCAACGTCAGGTGTAAATCTCCCAAGCTCTCGTTCCACAGTTATTCGTGCGGCCAAGCCCGGTATTGGCTTAGAGCTGACACTGGACACCGCACTGCAATTCGTTACCGAACGAGCAGTGGCGAAGCAACTGCAATCAACTGGTGGCGTTACTGGCAAAGCAATTGTCATGGATGTAAAGACTGGTGAAATTCTCGCCAATGTTTCTCTCGTTAATACCAAGACCAACCCGGGAGTTCTTGGGCCAATTCCAGCCTGGGGTAAAGATGTTGGTGTTCCAGGCATTCAGCAGACAATTAACAACTTGCCTTTTGCGCAGGCCTATGAACCAGGATCAGTCTTCAAGCTTGTTACATTCTCTGCGGCACTTCAACAAGGTCTCGTTACTCCCACAACAGTGTTCACCGTTCCAAATAGCGTCGTAGTTGGAACTCGTTTTTTCCACGATGCTGAAAACCACGGAACGCTTCACCTCACCACGACACAAATTCTCGCGCAATCGTCAAACATTGGAACTTACAAAATTGGAACGCTTGTCGGAGTCAATGGACTTCTTGCGCAGGTAGAGCGAATGGGCTTTGGTCAAAAAACTGCGATCAACTTTCCTGGTGAAACTTCAGGACTACTGGTAAATGCCTCGACTTGGTATGCGAGTGACCAAGTTTCACTTCCGATTGGCCAAGTTGATGCTGTGCCACCAATTCAAGTTCTTGACGCGTACAACATCATTGCGAACAATGGTGTCTTTATTCAACCAAAGCTTGTTCGCGGATTCGTTAATTCAGATGGATCAGTCAAGGCCACCGCACCAAGCGCAACTCGCGTTGCCATGTCACCCTCGGTTGCTCAGACGATTAACACAATGCTCCAACAAGTGGTTCTCGCAGGTACGGGAACCAATGCAATTATTCCTGGGTACAGCGTTGCGGGTAAAACAGGAACCGCAACAATTCCATACCCGGGCAAAGCCAAACTCCTTATTGGTCAGTACAACGCGAGCTTTGTCGGATTTGCACCAGCAAACAATCCAGTGCTTTCAATGATTGTCATCGTTGAGCGACCACAAACAACAATCTTTGGTGGAGAAGTAGCGGCACCAATTTTCCAGCAAGTTATGTCGTACGCCCTGCGCCACTATGGCATTCCATCAAATGGTGCTGTCCAGAAGCCACTTACTGGCAAGGGCGCAAAAATTTCATCGGACGTGACGTGATGCAACTCGGTGACATTTTTGAAGACTTCTCATTCGATGCCCGCACTGCGAGCATCGAAGTAACCAGCGTGGAGATAGATTCACGCAGCTGCAAGCCGGGTTCAGTGTTCTTTGCCATGAGTGGAACTTCTGAAAATGGATCTAAGTACGCCAAGGACGCGGTGGCTAACGGGGCAGTGTGCGTGGTTAGCGCTGAAGAACTCAAGCTCGAGGCTCCGGTTATTCACGTTGCCCAGTCTCTTCTTCGAGGACTCCTGGCGCATGCGTCATCAGTAGTTACAGGTAACCCACAGCTGCGCTGTGAATTGGTTGGCGTTACTGGAACCAATGGCAAAACCAGTGTTACGACAATTGTTGGTGACTTGGCACGTGCAATCTCATGGAACGGTGGAAACATCGGGACGCTTACTAATGAGCGAACAACACCTGACGCACCAGAGCTCATGCGTTCGCTTAAGGCAATTGTTGATGGCTTCGATCCATCAAAGCCGCGGTCAGTTGTCGCGCTGGAAGTCTCAAGCCATGCAATTGATCAAGCTCGGGTTGAAGGGCTGGCATTCGCTGTTGTTGCATTCACGAATCTGAGTCACGACCACTTGGATTATCACGGTTCAATGGATGACTACTTCGCAGTTAAGGCAAGGTTATTTACGCGTGAATTCGCACAGCGATGTGTGATTTGGTGTGACGACTCCTACGGCCAGAGACTCGCCAAGGAAACGCAACTTGCCGTGAGCGAAGTCCGTCGAAGCGATGCGTCTGAGATTGTTCAGACACTGACCGGTACCACCTTCTTTTGGCGAGGACATTTGGTAAATACACCTCTTATTGGTGATTACAACATTGACAACGCACTTATGGCAATGACCATCCTTTCGAGCCTCGGGGCGAGTGATGACGCAATTGCCGGTGCCATGGAATTCGTGACCAACGTTCCAGGGAGATTCGAAGTTATAGAGGGTGAAAGCGTAACTGCAATTGTTGACTACGCCCACACACCTGAGGGACTTCGCCGCTTGTTACATGATGTACGAACACTCAGTCCCACAAGCCGGATTATCACGGTGTTTGGTTGTGGCGGTGAACGAGATACTTCGAAACGACCTGAAATGGGCCGCGTGGCATCACAATTGTCTGATGTGACAATTATTACGTCAGATAACCCCCGTTCCGAGTCTCCCGATGCCATCATTGATGCAGTGATGTCGGGATGTGAACTGAACTCTGTCACGCATGTGCAGAGTGATCGAAGGGCCGCAATCAGTCAAGCAATGCAGTTAGCTAACGCTGGCGATGTTGTTGTCATTGCTGGCAAGGGCCACGAAACAACACAGACGATTGGTGATCTGGAACTGATGTTTGACGACCGGGTTGTTGCCCGAGAATTGGTGAAGTGAGGACAAGATGCTTAGTTTGATGGAAGCCGGGGGATTCGGGTTTTTGATCGCCCTTTTTGTTACTCCGCTGTGGATCAAGGTTCTCCAAGCACGTGGCATTGGCCAACTCATTAGAGAAGATGGACCCTCGTCGCATCATGCCAAGGCGGGAACTCCGACCATGGGTGGAGTCATCATTGTTGCGGCGGGTGCAATTGGTTATGCAATGGGACACGTTGGAACTTCAATCACCTTTACTCGAGCTGGCGTGCTGGTGGTTTTGGCAACAATCGCTTCAGGAATTCTCGGCTTTCTAGACGATTGGCTAGCCATTCGTAATTCCAGAAACCTCGGACTTAACAAGCGAGGAAAATTCATTGGGCAGCTCGCCATCGCGGCGTCCTTCGCGGTACTCGCTGTTACGTGGGTGCACACGTCAGAGAATCTCTCATTTACTCGTTTCTCACTTCCTGGCTGGAACCTCACAGCTTTTGGATGGGTGCTACTCGCAATCTTTGTAATCGTCGCAACTTCAAATGCCGTAAACCTCACCGACGGACTTGACGGACTGGCCGCTGGGTCAGCAACATTTTGCTTCGGTGTTATTTCAATAATTGGCTACTGGCAGTTTCGTCACTATTCGATCTATCACTTACAAGCTGCCCTTGACCTCGGACTAGTGGCTGTCGCTCTTGTGGGTGGAACACTTGGCTTCTTGTGGTGGAACGCAGCGCCTGCTCGCATCATGATGGGCGACACTGGCTCTCTGGCGATTGGAACCGCGCTTGGTGGCGTTTGTCTACTTATGAATCTTGACCTTCTCCTCATCATCATCGGTGGGCTTTTTGTCGCAGAAACGCTCTCAGTAATTCTCCAAGTCCTTAGCTATCGAACTCTGGGAAAACGAATTTTCAAGATGGCTCCGTTTCATCACCACTTCGAATTAAAGGGTTGGCCAGAGACAACAGTGATCATTCGCTTCTGGATCCTGGCTGGACTACTTGCAGTATTAGGACTTGGCATTTTTTATGGTGACTTTTTGAAGATTGCGAAAGTCGCATAATGACTACTGTTCAGAGCCGACAAACTCGTTCGAGGTTTGGTGCTTTCTTTCATGCATTTCCGCGCGGAAATGCCAACGCACGAGCACTGGTGTTTATCACTGTCTTGATGCTTACTTTCGGAACAATCATGATGGCGTCGGCGAGCGAAGGACAAGCTGCGGCTAATGGTGGCTCACCTTGGGCGTTGATGTTGCACGACACTGCTTATTTGATTATCGGATTCTTTGCCTTCTACGCAACGGCGCGTGTGCGAATTGAACAATTGATTCGCAAGGCCCCTTTGCTTATTGCACTAGGGCTTGGAATGTTGATGGCGGTGTACGTAGTTGGTGTGAGCGCCAATGGAGGAAAGCGCTGGTTAAACCTAAAACTAATCAACCTTCAGCCGTCAGAGATCTTTAAGTTCATCACAGTCTTTTTTATCGCGTGGTTGATTGAGCACAATCACAATGAACTAAATAATTGGAGACAGCTCGCAGTCTGGACTGCTCCGATCACTGGTGGCGCAGCGATGATTCTTTTAGAGCCAGACATCGGAACTTCTTCAGTGGTCCTCGTCATCGCCTTTTCAATGCTCGCTATTGGCGGACTCTCTAAGTGGATTCAAACTCGTGTTGCAGTACTTTCAGTTGTTGGCTTTTTTGGCTACATGGCCATGAAGCCTTACTCGGCACAGCGATTCTTGGCTTTCTTGCATCCAAGTCAAAATCTCGCTTCCAGCGGCTATCAGCTCTACCAATCGAAAATTGGTTTCGGTGCTGGCGGTGTGGCTGGTCTGGGACTTGGCCACAGTCGTGAGAAGTGGGGATTTCTTCCTAACCCTCACACTGACTTCATTTACACAATTGTTGGCGAAGAATTAGGAGTCATTGGCTCACTTGTCGTCATTGCTCTTTTCCTAGCGTTCTTGTTCGCATCAGTTCGCATTGCGCAGCGCTGCACTAATCAGAGCTACCGATTCATTGTTATTGGAATCACGACATGGATCATCTTCGAATCAATTGTGAACATCGCGTCAGTTGTTGGATGGTGGGCGGTGACTGGAATTCCACTTCCGTTCTTCTCCTATGGGGGAACTGCGCTCATTACTGAACTCGCGGCAGTTGGAATTCTTTACAACATTGCTCACGACACCAGCCGCTCTGGTGATCTCACTTTCCGTGAATACGTCGACACTGACTTCCGAGCAAAATTTGATTCACGTACGCAACCTCGCCAAGCACGTCCTCGTTCATACCGAGACCACCAGGAGTACTAGTGACGCGCCCCATCGTTATTACTGGCGGTGGAACCGGTGGGCACATTTTCCCAATGCTCGCTATTGCTGAACAGCTTCAGGAGCTCGGTGTCAAAAAAGGCGACATTCGTTACGTAGGGAGTCGCCGAGGACAAGAAAAAGATTTACTTCGCGGAGATATTCGCCTCACTTTGTTGCCTGGGAGGGGACTTCGTAGGTCATTTAGCCCAGCAGCAATTTTCGTAAATGTCGGGGCTGTCCTCTCGCTGGGTGCTGCAGTCCTTAGTGCAATTGCCAACGTGGGAATTTGGCGACCACGGGTGATTGTCTCGGTAGGTGGGTATGCATCATTTGCCACTTCACTCGCTGGTGCACTGTGGCGAATTCCACTCGTGTCAGTAGAGCTCGATGCAGTTCCAAGTGCGTCGCAGCGCTACCTCGTAAAGCACGCAGCCCTACGTTGCACTGCATTTGAAAGCACGATGAAAAACTGCGTCACTACTGGAGTGCCGATTCGCACGTCTTTAGAAAAACTTGATCGCAGCGAGCAGGCCAGAAGTCAGCTCCGTCACTCTGCGCAACCAGCAATTAAGAGCACAAACAATGTGGTCGTTGTAATGACCGGCTCACTTGGTGCCAAGAGTGTAAATACGGCTGTTTTAGAATTAGCAAAGCAGTGGTCTGCAAAAGATTCTTTGACGCTGATTCATGTCACTGGACGACGTGACTTTGACTTTGTGAAAGACAACGCTCCAGTGTGCAATGGACTCGATTATCGAATTATTCCATTTGGTGAAATGACTGAACTATGGGGGCTTTGCGATGTTGCGATCACTCGTGCTGGGGCAATGACCGTTGGTGAATTGTGCCAACTAGGAATTCCAAGCGTATTGATTCCGCTACCTGGTTCACCTGGCGACCACCAAGTAAAGAACGCCGAACAAGTTGTTGCATCTGGTGGTGCACTAATGATTCGAGACAATGAACTAAGCGCGACAGTGCTGGCAAATGCTCTTGAGTCAGTCATTGAGAAGAAAATTACAATGGGTGCATCCATTGCTTCACTTGCGAGAGCAAATGCCGCCAAGAGCATTGCAACGCACGTACTAGAGATTGCACAATAATGAGCATCCTTTCTTCTCATCCCAATGTTCACATCATCGGAATAGGTGGCGCCGGAATGAGTGGGGTAGCACTACTTCTAAAGGAAATGGGTTGCAAAATTTCTGGAAGTGATGCGACCGACTCACCAGCCCTTAATGAACTGAAGAGTGCTGGAATTGATGTTCACGTTGGACATGACGCGTCGTTACTGGAAAAGTCAGCTGTTGTTATCTGGTCTCCTGCGGTGAAGCAAGACAATGTCGAGTTCGCTGCGGCAAAGCAACAGGGCAACATCATGTTGAGCCGCATTGATCTCCTTCGTGAACTTGGGGCAATGACCCCAGTTGTAGGGCTGACTGGAACGCACGGAAAGACCACAGCAACTTCAATGATGGCCTGTGTCTTGAAGGCAGCAGGCAGGGACGATGGACGACTTCTTGGAGCACCAGTACTCGGCGTTGGCGCGAATGGTCACTGGGGGAGCCCCGCGCTGCTTATGGAAGTGGACGAAAGCTATGGCACCTTTAGTGAACTGAGTCCCTACGCCTTGGGTCTATTAAATGTTGAGCCAGATCACCTTGATCACTACGGTTCACTTGAAAAACTAGAAGACGCCTTTACGGAGTTGCTCCAGAGAACCTCAGGTCCTGTTGTTGTTTGGAATGCTGATCCCGGAAGCAAACGAGTGGGGCAACGCTGCAACAGAGAAGTAGTGACTGTTGGAACAGACTCTGAATCCACGTACCAAGTGAGTGACATCGAGCTCGAACGCAGAAATTCACATTTCAGGTTGAAGGGTGCCGGACTAGATGTAACCATTGCACTCAATGTCACCGGAGCCCACAACGTCGCAAACGCCAGTGTGGTTTGTGTGTTGGCATTGGAGCTCGGTATCTCGCTCACGGAAATCTCTAATGGACTCAGCAATTTCCAAGGTGCCCCACGCAGATTTGAGTTCATGGGATCTTGGCGCGGCGTGGACGTCTACGAAGACTACGCCCACTTACCTGGTGAAATTAAAGCAACTATCAGTGCCGCTCGTGCCGCTGGATATAAAAAAATTACCTGTGTCTTTCAGCCACACCGAGTTACTCGCACGCAACACCTCGCGCAGCAGTTCCACACTTCGTTTACCGATGCAACGAACTTGATTGTCACTGACATCTACACTGCCGGTGAAGCGAACCCCGATGGAGTAACCGGTCAGCTGATTTCTGAAGGAACAATGAAGCACACACCAACTTCGTACTGTGCGACGTTCATTGAAGCTGCCCACCAGCTTGAGGCACTGCACGCGGAGAGTGACGTTGTGCTGTTTCTCGGCGCTGGAGACATTGCCACTGTGGCCAAGCAACTTGATGGTGGTCTCAGAAAATGAGTCTCCAATCTTTGGCCATTGCCGCCGGCACACGTTTGCAAGAGCATGCAGAGTTCGGTAAAAAAACTACGTACCGAGTTGGCGGAACGGTTCGCGCCCTCCTAACGCTCAGCTCGCTCGAAGAGTTGAGTGAACTTGGCAATGAAATCAACAACGTAGGAATGCCTATCTTCGTTCTTGGAAATGGATCTAACCTTCTCGTCGCTGATGGCGAGCACGAAGTACTTGGAATTGTGCTCCAAGGTGAGTTCGAGTCGTACAGCGTTGATGAAGACGTAGATGGCGTTGTTGTCACTAGCGGAGCGGGAATGGACCTTCCAGTTCTTGCGAGACGACTTAGCGCCGAGGGAATTGTCGGTTTTGAGTGGGCCGTTGGAGTTCCTGGAACCATTGGCGGCGCATGCGTGATGAATGCCGGTGGCCATGGATCTGACATGGCGACAAACGTGATTGGTGTAACAACCTGGAGCGCCGGTGCACTGAAGAAGTGGTCAGCAGAAGAGCTGGTTTTTGGATACCGTTCCAGCGCACTCGGCTCAAGTGACATCGTTCTCAGCGCATCTCTTCGTCTATCTAGGGGTGACACTGAAGAATCGAAAAAGAAACTGAGCGAGATCGTGTCTTGGCGACGAGAGAATCAACCTGGTGGACAGAATGCAGGAAGCGTATTCGCGAATCCAGAGAATGATCATGCTGGGCGTCTTATTGAGGCAGCTGGTCTCAAAGGAACCCGAAAGCGAAGTGCCGTTGTTTCAGAGAAGCACGCGAACTTCATAATTGTTGACAGTGACGGAAGCGCTAACGATGTTTATGAGTTAATGAAGTTCATCCAAGATCGAGTCTTTGAAACTTCAGGGGTGCTGCTTCACAGTGAGCACCATTTTCTGGGCTTAGGAGATTTGACGTGAGTCGCAGAAAGCCAGTTACAACTGCCAGCGCAAGGCCGAGAGCAAAAAAGCAAACTGCAAATTCAAGTACACGTCGACCAGCAAATGCTCAACCAAGACAGCAGAGACCGCAGAAGCAAAAACCTGAACGCAAGCCAATTGCAACTTCAACCAAAGTCTTAGTGCTCATTGGCCTTACGGTCACGACTCTGTTGCTTGGTGGCAACTGGATTCTGCACCGATCAATTTTCAATGTGAAAACAGTTCACCTCTACGGTGTTGTCCATGAAGATGCAAAGAAAGTATTAAAGGCGAGTGGACTTCAGTCGCACCCTTCATTAATAAGTGTCTCGGGGCATTCAATCGAACACAACCTTTCAGGGTTTCGCTGGATTTCTGGCGTCTCAATTACCAAGCAGTGGCCCAGCACCGTGAACGTCACTATTCATGAGACACGACCAGTTGCGGTGGCCTTTAATGGCGCACATGTACTTGAGTATGTTGCTGCCAATGGAGCTGATCTAGGGCCTGCTCCGATGAATGCGAACTACCCAACACTCATCTATTTAAATCCTTTAAATAACTCTTGGCCATTTATGAAGGCTGGTTTCTCAGCGGTCTATGTCGCTAATCGTCTGCCTAAATCAATCGCATGGCAAGTCTCCAAAATCAATGTTGCAGCGAACGGCAGCGTCACCCTTGTCATGGAGAGTCCAGTGAGCTTCGTGCTGGGACCTCCGACCAAGCTCAAAGAGAAGTTCGTGGCTATTGCCTCGGTAATTGCCCACACCACCCTGAAAGCCGGTGATGTAGTGAATGTTGAGGCCCCAACTGTGCTGTCAGTTACTGGCCCTCCTCCCGCGTAAAAAGGCCTATTTGACCGTAGAAGTGAGGCAAACTAGCCTTCGGGGACAAT
>JBAWYN010000016.1:0-16555 GCA_037143535.1 Acidimicrobiaceae bacterium
GAAGAGCTTTCTGAGTCGACAACCCCAATAGGTGTTAGTTATGAACGTTCATGGACTGGCGATCTTTCAGACGCGCTCACCAAGTCTTTAAACGACGATCTGTATCGTCGCCACACAACTGTTGGTCCACACAGAGACGACATCATGCTTTCCATAAACACGAGAGATGCGCGTCGCCAGGCATCACAAGGTGAGCAACGCTCAATTGCACTCGCACTTCGTCTTGCTGGACATAATCTCGTAAAACAAGAAAGGGGAATCGAACCACTTCTTCTCCTTGATGATGTTTTTAGTGAGCTTGACCCACTACGAAGTAACCGTTTGTTGCAGTTGCTTCCAACAGGGCAAACCCTGGTTACAACGGCGTCACCGTTGCCACATGGAATGAACCCTGCGGTGGTAATTGACGTAACGAAAGCTTTGTAATGGCACGATTCAATGAGCAACCAAAAACAATTGGCGACCTCCTCAACATTGTTGCCGGACGTCTTCGAAAAGTAGACATCCGTGCCATCGATCAAATTCGAGAACTGTGGCCAAGCATTGTTGACCCAGTTCTGGCACAAAACTGTCGACCAGAATTCATCAAAAACGGGGTCTTGTTGATCACCGTCCCATCTGGGGCGTTCGCACAGAGAATTTCGAGCGAAACCAACACCATTTTGGAGGGTTTTTTACCCCTCGGAGAGAGCGCTCCAACAGCCCTTCGAACAGTGCTCGAAAGTAAGTAAAAAACCTTGTGAAATAAGGCGTTTAGGTGCCTTAAACGCGCACAAATGTCACACCTTCTCGGGTAGGATTATGGGGTCCCAAAATAACTTGGTGACGGCGTCAAAACGCCTGAATTTCTACCGAAAGGATGCCTCTGTGGCCGAGAAAAGTAAGGGGTCCGCTAGCTACGGAGCAAGCGATATCACCGTTCTCGAGGGTCTTGAGCCAGTTCGTGTCAGACCAGGTATGTACATCGGCTCTACGGGCCCTGCAGGGCTCCACCACCTCATCTGGGAGGTTGTAGACAACGCTGTTGACGAAGCCATGGCTGGCTACTGTTCGCGCATTGACGTGACAATCCTGGCTAACGGCAGTGTTCGAGTGAGCGACGACGGCCGAGGAATCCCAGTAGACGAACACCCACAGTACCCAGGCAAGTCCGCAGCAGAAATTGTTCTTACCGTTCTTCACGCCGGAGGAAAGTTTGGTGGCGAAGGCTACAAAGTTTCTGGAGGCCTTCACGGTGTAGGTGTGTCGGTTGTTAACGCACTTTCAACAGAACTGATTCTTGAGATCGATCGCAATGGCGATCATCACCAACTTGTTTTCAAAAATGGTGGAAAGCCATCTGGAAAAATAAAAGTAACAGGCAAGGCTCCTAAGGACCGAACCGGAACAACAGTTACATTCACACCAGACCCAACAATTTTTGAAGACGTTGACTTTCGTGCACAAACCGTTCTAGAGCGTCTTCAGATCATGGCCTTCTTGAACAAAGGTTTGGAAATTCGTTTTGAAGATGAGCGCAAGGGAAGAGAAGCAAAAGAAACCTTTATGTATAAGGGTGGAATTGTTGACTATGTTCGCCACCTCAACAACTCAAAAGAGTCACTGTTTCGAAAAGTTGGATACTACGAACAGGCTGAAGAAGGACAAGAAGTCGAAATCGCTTTCCAGTGGAATACGGGTTACTACGAAAGCATTCACTCGTTCGCCAACGGTATTTCAACCATTGAAGGTGGAATGCACGAAGAAGGATTCCGTAAAGCAATTACCAACGTTGTTAACCGTTACGCACGTAAGCGCAATCTTCTAAAAGAAAAAGAAGACAACCTTCTTGGTGAAGACATCCGTGAAGGACTAACCGCGATCATTGCTGTTCGTCTCGCTGAACCACAGTTCGAAGGACAAACAAAAGGAAAGCTCGGAAACGTTTCAATCCGTTCTCTTGTAGAGCGTGCAACAAACGACAAGCTCGCCGAATGGTTGGAAGAAAATCCAAAAGAAGGCAGCCAGATTATTGCGAAGGCAACACAAGCTGCGCGTGCACGAATGGCCGCACGCCAAGCTCGTGACCTAACACGCAGGAAGAGTGCGCTTGACGGTGCGGGACTCCCAGGAAAACTGGTGGACTGTTCTTCAAACGATCCACGTGAGTGCGAACTATTTATTGTTGAAGGTAACTCAGCTGGTGGTTCTGCGAAGGATGCTCGTAACCCACGCAATCAAGCAATTCTTCCAATTCGAGGAAAGATTCTGAACGTTGAAAAAGCACGCTCAGACAAAATTCTGAAGAACACAGAAATCCAAGCTCTTATTTCAGCCATTGGTGCAGGTGTTGAAGGCGACTTTGACGTAACGAAGATTAGATACAGCAAAATCATCTTGCTGGCAGACGCTGATGTTGACGGAAGCCACATTCGCACACTTCTTCTCACGTTCTTCTTCCGTCAAATGACCGAGTTGGTAACGAATGGAAATGTGTACGTTGCGCAACCACCTCTGTACTCAACACTGGTTGGAAAAGAAAAGGAATATCTTCGTGACGACGCCGCCAAGGCCAAATTCCTAGAAGAAAATCCGAATCACAAGAATGACTTCCAACGACTTAAAGGTCTAGGTGAAATGGACTACGACGAACTTCGTGACACCACCATGGATGCATCGAAGCGCGCACTTCTGCAGATCACCGTTGAACAAGCAGCACTAGCTGATGAAGTGTGTTCAATTCTCATGGGAGACGATGTTCCACAACGCCGACACTTTATTCAGACAAACGCAAAAGACGTTCGATTCCTAGACATCTAGGAGCAGAGGAAACATGGCACGCAAACCAAAATCAATACCAAGTAACGAACCAGCCGGCGAAGAAGTTGTTGGCTATGTAGAGCCAATTGAGATCAACCTGGAAATGGAGCGCTCGTTCCTCGAGTACTCAATGTCAGTGATCGTTTCACGTGCGCTCCCAGACGCCCGTGACGGACTTAAGCCCGTTCACCGTCGAATCTTGTATTCAATGTTCGACCAAGGTCTACGACCTGATCGTCCACACTCCAAGTGCGCAAGTGTTGTTGGAAACGTAATGGGTACATATCACCCACACGGAGACTCAGCTATCTATGACGCACTTGTTCGAATGGTTCAAGACTTTGCAATGCGCCACCCACTCATTAGTGGTCACGGTAACTTCGGAGGAACAGGACCAGACGAAGGCGCCGCAGCAATGCGTTACACCGAATGTCGCCTTGCTCCACTCGCACTCGAAATGCTCGACTCGATTGACGAAGACACTGTTGACTTTGAGCCGAACTACGACAATTCAACACAGCAGCCAACCGTTCTTCCATCACGCTTTCCAAACCTTCTGGTTAATGGGTCGCAGGGAATTGCAGTTGGTATGGCTACAAAAATTCCACCACACAACCTTGGTGAAGTCATTGACGCTACGTTGCACCTCTTAGCTAATCCAGAAGCAACACCTGATGACTTAATGCAGTTTGTTAAGGGTCCAGACTTTCCAACCGGTGCCCAGATCCTTGGTCGCCAAGGCATTCTTGACGCGTACCGCACGGGTCGTGGGTCGATCAAGATGCGTGCCGTTGCAGAAATTGAAGAAACAAAGAATGACGTACGAATTGTTATTACTGAATTCCCATACGAAGTATCTGTTGAATCAATTGAAGAAAAGGTCTACGAACTTGTAAAGGCCGGAGAGCTTGACGGAATTTCCGCCATGCAAAACGACTCTGCAGGTCGTCAAGCGCGCCTCGTAATCAAGTTGAAGCGTGATGCCAACGCCAACGTTGTGCTTAACAAGCTCTACAAGAACACATCACTACAAACAACGTTCTCGGTAAACACCTTGGCGCTCGTAGACGGTGTTCCTCGTACGCTTAACTTGGCACAAGCGCTAACGCACTACATTGCTCACCAGGTTGAGGTCATTACGCGTCGCACACAGTTCAGACTTCGCAAAGCTGAAGCTCGTGCACACATTGTTGAAGGTCTTATTAAGGCCATTGACATGCTTGATGCTGTTATTAAGACCATTCGTGGATCTGATGACCGTGGAGCAGCCCGTACTTCTCTGATGGCCGCACCATTCTCGTTCTCCGAGGAACAGGCGAACCACATTTTGGACATGACGCTTTCACGCCTCACCAAGCTTGGTCGCAAAGAACTCGATGAAGAAATGGCCAAGTTGGCCGAAACCATCAAAGAGCTCCAGTCAATTCTTGCGAGCGACAAAAAACTTCGCAAAGTTATCTCTGATGAAATGTCAACAATTCGAGACAAGTACGCCAATGATCGTGTTACTGAAATTGTTAACGACCCAGGTGAACTTGGCGTAGAAGACCTCATTAAGGACGAAGAGATCGTCATCACAATGACCCAAGCGGGTTACGTGAAGGCCGTTGCTTCGGACTCGTTCCGGGTGCAAGGTCGTGGCGGTCGTGGTGTCCAAGGAGCGAAGCTGAAAGACGAAGACTTCGTAGACCAGATTGTGTACACAACGTCACACTCGTTCTTGTTGTTGTTCTCTAACCGTGGACGCGTGTTCCGTTTACGAGGTCACGAGATCCCTATGAAGGAACGTACGGCGAAGGGAACAGCAGTTGTTAACTTGCTCAACTTGCAGCCGAATGAATCAATTCAAGCGATTGTTTCAACACAAGACTTCCCCAAAGACAAGTTCCTCGTCTTCGCTACGGCTGATGGAATGGTCAAGAAGACAGCATTCAGTGAATACGACAAATCTCGTCGTGAGGGTTGGATTGCTATCAAACTCAAAGACGGCGACGAAGTAGTTCGTGTAATTCCAACAACGGGTGCAGATGACCTCATGGTTGTTACGTATCGTGGAATGTCAATCAGGTTCAACGAAGAAGAAGTTCGTGAAGTTGGACGTGACTCACAAGGTGTTCGCGGCATCAAGCTAAAGGCAGACGACAAGGCAATTTCACTCGATGTTGTTCGAGATGATGCCGACCTCTTTGTCGTTACCGACACTGGATTTGGTAAGAGAGTTAAGACCGATCGCTTCAACCGTCAAGGTCGTGGTGGTCAAGGTGTTCGAGCAATCAAGCTAAGTGCTGCTCGCGGTTTTGTGGTTGCTGCCTTCATGGCAAACATCAACGATGAACTCTTGCTCGCTTCAAGTGGTGGAGTTCTTATTCGCACACCTGTGCGCGAAGTATCTTCACAGGGTCGAGACGCCACCGGAGTTCGAGTTATGAACCTCGATGAAGGTCACACCGTTGCTACTGCTGCTGTTGTGCCGGCCGACGTAGAAGAGGCTTAAGCCACTTCACGTCGCGCCCAGGCACGACGCAAGACATTAAGAATCTGCTCTGATCCTTGGGCGCCTACCACCATGAACTTGTTATCAAGAAGAAGTGATGGGACACCAGTAATTCCGAGTTCTTGTGCAGTTTCCTCATCGGCGCGTACTTCATCTTCAAACATTGAGTTGTTCCATAGATCATCAGCACCCATCACTCCGACGCTCAGGGCAATGTTGCTAAGAGTTGCTTGGTCGCTGATGGTTTCGCCGTTACAGAAATACGCTTCAAAAAGTCGTTCGCTCATCTCGTGAGCTAAGCCCTGCGTAGCGCTAAGGGCCATAAGGCGATGAGCACTAAAAGTATTTCCTGGTCGCGCCTTATCCAGAGCCCACTTCATCCCAAGTTTCGCCGCTTCATTACTTAACCTCAAGTTCCCCGCAACAGCCTCTTCAATGCTCATCCCATACTTCTTGGACAACAACTCAGCGAGTGTTAGGTCGTAGTTGCTGTGTGAGCGAGGATCGAGCTCAAAGGCACGATGGCGAATAACAACTTGGTCGGCGTGTTCAAACTCGCTCAAAGCTCCTTGGAGTTGACGTGTGCCTAGGTAGCAAAAGGGGCAAACAACGTCGCTCCAAACATCAATGAAAAACGGTGTATCCATGTCTCTATCGTGGCACAATATTGAAATGGGGGCTCGTGAGTTAAGTGCACAAGATGCAGTCGCGCTTGTTCGCGCCAAAGACACGCTAGGACTTGGCCTAATCACCTCAACACCCGCCGGACTCCTGAAGGAAATGTCGAAGCGAACTGACTGGGAAGACCTAACGGTTAGCAGCGGACTAACTCTTGGAAATTATGAGCTCTTCACACACCCCGGGGTTCACCTTCGAGCAAGTTTTTATGGTGGAGGGGAACGAAGCTACCTAGCCAACGGTGGTGATGTTCAGTTCATCCCGTCATTCTTTCGCCAGTACAACCTTCTTATCCAACATCTGAAACCTCGCGTGATGATGATGATTGGCACGATGCCAGATAAAAACGGCCGCGTCAATCTATCGCTCTACAACGGAGCTCACCGAGAAGAGTTTCTCGCCGCAGGCAGAGATCCGAATCGCCTACTTATTGTCGAATGTTCACCGCACTATCCAACAACACATGCACTCGATGGATTTTCAAACGATATTTCTGTTGATGATATTGACGTGATTGTTGTTTCGGATGAGCACCCGCCAATTTTTCCGAATGATCCAGGAACTCCTGAGGATGCGATGATGGCAGAACACGCCGCCAAGTTCATCAGCGACGGCAGCACACTGCAAACAGGAATCGGTTCAGTTCCCAATCTCGTTGCCCAAGCACTCGTTAGAGGTAGCGGTGGCGACTATGGGGTTCACTCTGAAATGTTCACCGATGGACTGATGGAACTGATTGTCTCGGGCAAAGTTACAAATGCACAAAAGTCAATTAATAAAGGCAAATCTGTAATTACCTTCGCTGCGGGAAGCCAAGCAATGTACGACTTTATTAATGACAATGAAACCATCGGGGTTGCTCCTGTTTTTTACACCAATGACCCACACGTGATTGCTAAGAATCACAAAATGGTTTCAATCAACTCAGCACTCTCGGTTGATCTTCACGGACAGATTCTTGCTGACACCATTGGTGCGCGGCAGTATTCAGGCGTAGGTGGACATCAGGACTTTGTTGAAGGAACGAGCCTTTCACTGGAGCACACTTCACTTATTTGCCTGCAATCAACCGCAACGGTCGGGGGAGTTCTAAAGAGTCGTATCATTGGTGAAATGCTTCCATACTCTGTTGTTACATCGCCACGTCAACTTGCTGGCGTAATTGTCACTGAATATGGTTCTGCTGACCTTCGGGGGCTCTCGGTTCGCGAACGCGCCTACGCGCTTAGCGAAATTGCCCACCCCAACTTCCGCGACGAGCTTCGCGCGAACGCCAATCTGCTCGACCGCTAAATGATCATTGTCAAAGAATTAGGCATCGAGATTGGTGCACGACGTATTCTCTCCACCGTCTCCTTTGTGGTGGGAAATGGCGACAAGGTGGGCCTCGTTGGCCACAATGGTGCTGGAAAATCAACACTTCTCTCAGTAATGCTCGGCTACCAGCCAGAACATCTTCGTATCACTGGCACTGTTCAACACCAGGGAACATTGAGTCACCTTCCTCAAGAACCAGTACCGGGTGGACTCGGAGTCGAACCCATTGGCCTGTCACACGTGCTGTCTGCACGAGGACTCGACACCATTGACGCAGAAATGCAAAAAGCCCGCCACGAACTATCTGAAAATCCCACCGAGGAAACCATCGAACGCTTTACGACACTCGAAGAAACGTTTCGCGAGCGTGGTGGATACGAAGCTGAATCAGAAGTTGCACGACTGGCTGCAGGACTGGGTCTCGAAGAAGAGTTGCTGCTCGAAGATCTTGATTCACTCTCGGGTGGACAACGCCGACGCATTGACCTCATGAGGGTTTTGTATGAGGAGCCTGAAACAATGGTGCTCGACGAACCTACAAACCACCTCGACAAAGCTGCAAAGCGCTGGCTCTTTGACGAACTAGAGCGATTTCGCGGAACCGTCGTTGTAATTAGTCACGACCTCCCGCTGCTTGATAAGGCCATTACACGTGTACTCGCACTTCGTGATGGTCAGCTTCGTGAATACAAAGGCAATTACTCAAAGTTCCTTCAACAAGAAGAGGAACGTCGCTTGAGCGAAGAGAAAACTGCAGGACAACAAGATGAACAAATTAAGAAGATGAAAACGCTGGCTGATGGAATGCGTGGACAAACAGCAAGCCGTGCACGTGTTGCAAAAGTCCTTGACCGCAAGGTTGAAAAACTCGAAGACAACCGAATCGAAGTCACAAAAAAAGAACGAAAAGTTGTCTTCAAACTGCCTCAGCCACCTCGAAGTGGTGACATTCCAATGACGGTTGAGCATGTTGGCGTTAAATACGACAAACTCGAAGTGCTTAAAGACATGAACTTCATCACTCGCCGTGGCGACCGGATTGTCATTGTCGGAAAAAATGGTGCAGGTAAATCATCATTGCTTCGTTGTTTGGCAGGCACACAAAAAGCACAAACCGGTGTTGTGAAGTTCGGTGCAAATGTAACGGTTGGGTATTTTGCGCAGGAGAGTGAGCAGATTGACTTCAGTAAATCTGTCCTTGACAACCTAGAGAATGCAACTGTTGTAACCGAAGTTGAACGACGTGCGCTGCTGGGTGCATTCGGACTTAAGGGATCTGCGGCACATCAAATGCCTGGAACTCTTTCTGGTGGAGAGCGTGCGAAGTTAGCGTTGGCTCTACTCGCTTCTTCAGATGCGAATCTTCTGCTTCTCGACGAACCTACAAACAACCTCGACCCCGCAAGCGTGGAGGCCCTTGGGGTAATGATGGGCCAGTGGAAGGGCACCATTGTTGCGGTGAGCCACGAACGCCCTTTCGTTGAAGCCCTAAAACCGACACACGCTGTCTTGTTGCCTGAGGAATATTTTGATCTCTGGCGTGACGACTACATGGAACTCATCGAGAAACGTTAAATAGTTCATAAACTTTGCGGCAACTTTTCAGTTTCAGCCATAAAAGCCATTTAGCATTAAGACTTGTTCAAATACCTCGAAAGGCAAAACATGCGTCGTCTCGTTACTCCTCTTATTTCAGGTTTTATTCTCTGCAGCACGTTGGTTATTGGCTCAAGCGCGGTCACAACCGCAGGTGCAACAACAACACCATCGTGCGCTGGAATCACCAAGGCACTCATAGTTTCTAATGGCTACACCGGTGCAACGGGTCCAGTAATTACTCCTTACAACTTTGCAAAACCATCTGCCAACGCAATGAACGCACTAGGAACAACAATTGATTTTGGTGCCAAAGCGCTCGTGGTCTCATGCGTAAGCCCTAGCGACATTGCGAAGCTTTCAGCACTTGCAACACCGGGCAAGCCAACAATGACTGCAGCGCAGTACATGGCATGGATGGTGAAGGATTCTGCTGGTGCAATGAAGGCAACCCCGGTTGCTGGCGTGACTGACTATCTCGACTTTGGCAACGGAAAAGAAGATGGGGTGGGTTCAACTATGAAAGCTGGAAGCGTTCGCCTCGATGCATGGGTTGCGGGCAAATTTATCTTCCTCGCATTCTCGGCACCGGTAACACCAACGGTTCCAACACCTCTCGTTAACTTCATTCACTCAACCGTCAAGCTCTACTAAGTCAAAAAACAGTTACTCCCCGTTCCAAAAAGAATATTGGAGCGGGGGGTAACTGTTTAGGTTTCTCTGCGTGGTGATTGCGAACTGACTACTCAGCGTCTTCGAGCGAGCGTAAGTACAATGTCGCAGCGCGCGCTGTTTCATTGAAGTAGCCATCAATTTTTCCACTAACCGTTTCTGAGCTATTGACAAATGTTTGCGCAAGGTCGTAGCAAATACGAGCTGCATAGTGACTCTTCTTCACGCTTATTGATGGGAATCTCAAACGAATTGCTCGACCCAATCCTTCAGCAATTTCTGCATCGGCTTCTCTTGTGAATTCTGCAAAATCAGGAAGGGCGCGAAGAATTTTGTACAAAGAATTTGCACGTGGGTCTGCCATTCGAACATCGAGGGCTAAACGCAGAGTGGCTTGCACCCAGGCTTCAAGATCCTTTTCACCATCAAATTCTCTGAACTGTGCGCCAAATTTGGTTGCTCTCGTGTCTCGCTCTCTCTGGGCCAAGTGAACGAGAATCGCATTTTTGTCCTCAAAGTATCGATACACAGATCGGATGTTCACACCCGCACGTTCTGCAACTGAGTTGGTTGTAAGCGCTTGGTAGCCGTCATAAGCAACAATGTCGTAGGCCGCTTCAAGGATTCGATTGGTAGTTTCAATCGCGCGCTGCTGCTGAGGTTTTGCTACTTCATACTCATTATCCGCACTAATGGCCATGACTTTGATTGTAATGAAGAAGGTCCGAGGCTCTCGATTGCGCCTGTGACAGGGTAAATGGTGGGCGAGGCGGGACTTGAACCCGCACTCCCTTTCGAGAACTAGCACCTGAAGCTAGCGCGTCTGCCATTTCGCCACTCGCCCGAGAATACGAACATTACTGCAATAAGGAAACCGTAATAATTGCAACACTTTTAAGCGCTCTGGGCCCGGTACAGTTAAAGGTATATGGCTTTAAAAAATGTTGAAAACCGTTTAGAGCGACTCTTCGAATGGACATTGTCACGCCCCTTCAAGAACACACTGCAACCAATTGAAATCGGAACAAGAATTATCAGAGAAATCGACCTTTCTCGCAGACTTTCTAGCGGTGGACCAATTTCACCCAACCACATCCAAGTGTGGCTAAGCGCCGTAGATGCCGAACGGTTCAACGGTTTTCAAAAAGCTCTGATTGCTGAACTAGAAGAGACTGTCCGTCAACACGCGCTTAACGAGGGTTACAACTTCGTCGGCCCAGTGGCGCTTGAGATTTTTATTGACGATGATCTAAAAGCTGGCGACTTGGCTGTTGAAACCAAGTTTGTGGGCGGTGAAAGCGAACCTCGACTTATCTGTGCTGATGGCAGATCTTTCGCAATTGGAGATCGCCCTTTGATTATTGGCCGAAGCCCCGACGTAGACGTTGTAATCAACGACACCAACACTTCTCGTCGTCACGCTGAAGTTTGGAAAACCAGCGAAGGAATTGCTGTGCGAGACCTTCAGTCAACGAATGGCACCTACGTCAATGGTCACAAAATAACTGCAGTCTCGCTGTCGCCTCGTGATGACATAACGGTTGGCCTCGTTCATTTTCGGATTGAGTTAGCTTGAGTCTTTTAGCCGCCTCGAACTACGCAGCAGTGGTTCGTCCACTGCAAATTCTTGTGATGGTTGTGGCCATTTTGTTTTTTGCCCGAGTGATACGTGTCGCCACTGTTCAGGTATCTCCTCCGGATGAGGTAGGTCGTGGTCGTCGCCGTTCTCAAAATCTGCACATTGAATTTATTGAACCACTTGACCGCGCTGGTCAAAGCCTCGATGTTGATGTCGCGATGGTGATTGGTCGAAGCCCAGAATGTGACCTGCAATTGAACGACAATTTTTTATCATCACGTCACGCACGCATTGCTAATGATTCGGGCGAGCTGTCAATTGAAGATCTTGGTTCTACAAACGGCACCTATGTAAATCAGCAACTAGTTAAGGGTCGCGTTCACCTAGAGCGTGGAGACATCGTGCAGGTTGGCGGCGTCTTGTTCGAGGTGGTTCGTTGACCCGTTGGCGTTTTGCCGCTGCTACTGATACTGGTGTCGTTCGTGCGACTAACCAGGATGCTCTGCACGTTGACAATCAACTAGCGATAATCGCTGACGGCATGGGTGGTCACGCTGCGGGTGAAGTGGCTTCAGAAATAGCCGTGAACATAGTGAGAGAAGACTTTGCACGCAGCGGCGCTGTTGAGGGTCTGCACGAAGCTATTGAAAAAGCAAACCTCGCAATTATCAAGGATGCGAGCGATAACCCAGAACGTTTTGGAATGGGAACAACAGTCATCGCCGTTGGCATTACTTATGACGCTGAAGGAGTTGGTTCTCCTACATTATTTAACGTTGGTGACTCACGCGCATACCAACTTAGAGATGGAGCACTTCGCCAGTTAAGTGACGATCACAGTGTTGCTGAAGAGTGGGTCCGCATGGGCAGGCTTACTCCAGAAGAAGCACTTACACACCCACGTCGTCATCAACTGACACGAGCGTTAGGTGTAGAAGAGAAATTAGACATTGATGTTTTGTCGCTCGACATCCACGTGGGTGATCGAATTTTGCTCTGTAGTGATGGACTTACAAACGAGCTTTCGAATGAAGAGATTGCACGAATCGCTTCTTCGCCAAATTCACTCGATATTGCGGTCACTGACTTGGTTAATGGGGCAAAGCGTGCTGGTGGAAATGACAATATTTCCGTTATTTTGCTGGAGTTTGATGAGGTATCACGCGCCAGTAATCCAATCAAGAAAACTGTTAGCTCGGCTCCTCCTCCAGAGGCAAAAGATGCACAGAGTCAACCAACAATCATTCGACGTCGACGCCAATTCTCATGGCGCGTTTATGGCGGAGCTGGTGTATTTGCTTTTCTGATTGTTGGATTCGTACTCATCATGCACTGGTACGCATACTCAACGTTTTATTTAGCAAATGACAATGGTGTTATCGGTGTTTACCAAGGTCAAGTTAACGGTGTCTTATGGTTCCAGCCCCAAAAGGTGCTCGACACGACGTACCAAGTCTCGCAACTTCGACCTGCGGATCAACAAGCACTCAACGCATCAATCGCCGAGCCAACGCTCAACGCAGCGCTGAACTATGCGGCGTATTTGCACACAGCGTGGACGCTCTCAAGTAATTCTGCGATAACGAGCACAACAGTAATTACAACGACAACAACGAAGGTGAAGAAGGGTTAAGAGATGTCACGTCGTCTTCGCTTCTTGGCGTCTTTCATCCTGTTTCTTTTTGTCGTCGTCGCCGCACAATCTGCTTACATTCAGTTTTTTCAATCGCAAAAATTAGCGAACTCTTCTCTGAACCCGAGAATCTCTCAAGCGTCAACGCTGTACGCACGTGGTGAAATTGTCGCCGCAGACGGAACCATTCTCGCCCAGTCTGTTCCCGTTAAGGGCCCGTATCCTTGGCAGCGCCTCTATCCGCTTGGTTCATTAACGTCAGGCGTGGTGGGGTTTTCTTCACCCTCCTACGGGGTTTGGGGTCTAGAAGCGCAGTACGACAGCTACCTTTCAGCTCATGCGCAACCGCCGCAAAGCTTGGCGCAACTCCTCGCACCATCGAGCTCAGCCGACACATTGAACCTCACCATTGAGCCAGCACTTCAAACACTTGCTCGTAATGCGCTTGCGGGCAGAGATGGGGCAGCAGTAGTACTTGATCCACGAAATGGTGCGGTAATGGCAATGTATTCGAACCCTAACTACGACCCAACACCACTCGTGTCCTCAGACTTCACAGTGGCGGCGAAGGCGTGGAAGAACTACACATCAAAAAATGCCAATGGATTCCCACCGCTCGGGCTTATGGCAACGCAACAAACCTTCCCGCCTGGCTCAACATTCAAAGTGATTACAACTGCGGCTGCAGTTATTGGACGACCAGATTTACTTTCGAAGCCGTATCCAATTGCAAAATTTGCACGTCTACCAGGTTCAAACAAACTTCTGTACAACAGTGGCAACACCAAGTGTGGTGGCACTGTTGCAGAAATGCTTCCAGCATCGTGTGACCCTGGGTATGCACTTCTTGGTATGGATCTAGGTGGATCACTTCTTGCTGCAACAGCGAATGCCTTTGGATTTAATGACACACCACCGCTGGACCTACCGGGCACTGTGCGAAGTTTCTTTCCAGATGGCTCAGTATTTTCGAGCGACATTCCACAACTTGCCTATTCATCAATTGGCCAGCAAAATGTTCGCGCCACGGCACTTCAAGATGCACTGGTTGCTGCATCGATTGCTAATGGTGGTGTGATGATGGCGCCCCACTTAATGTCCTTTATTTCTTCATCTGACGGCAGCATCGTAAAGCGATTCAAGAACTCCGTTTGGAAAAATCCCCTGACACAACTTCAAGCGTCACAAATTGTTCCATTGATGCAAAACGTGGTCCGTTTTGGAACCGCTTCAGGAATCTTCTTGGCGAAAGATGACGTTGCGGCAAAGACGGGAACAGCGCAAACAGGCAACAGCGCGAACAACACCGACACCTGGATGATTGCATTCGCTCCGGCACTCCACCCAACAATTGCCGTCGCAGTTGTCGTCCCTTTCCAGTCGGTTTCATCCTTTGGATCCACGATTGCTGGGCCAATTACGAAGTGTTTAGTTGAGGGTGCGCTCGCGCTTCAAAAAGGCCTGCCTACGCACGGAACCTCTACAACGTGCCCAAAATAAACGAGCATAAAAAGGCGAATTGAAGGCGTAGGCTAGTAAAAGTATGGAACCCGTAAACGACCAGCAAATCTATTCGAAGCGCTACCAAGTAACTCACCTCATTGCTCGTGGCGGGATGGCACTTGTCTACCGCGCACAAGACCTACTTTTAAATCGTGCCGTTGCTTTGAAAATTCTGTACCCAGAGCTTGGCTCTGACCCCCTTTTCGTTGAGCGCTTTCGCCGTGAAGCTCAGGCCGCAGCGAATCTGTCTCACCCGAACATCGTGCCGGTCTTTGACTGGGGAGAAGACAATGGAACGTACTTCATTGTTATGGAACTCATTGATGGAACATCACTCGCTGAACTTCTGCGCACATCTAAAACCTTGACACCAGCCAGGTCGGCAACGTTTGTCGCACAAATTGCTGCAGCACTTGGCTATGCGCATCGAAGTGGCGTTGTTCACCGAGACGTGAAGCCAGGAAACATTCTTATTACCGCCGATGGTCAAGTTAAGGTCACCGACTTTGGAATTGCCCAAGCAGTGGCGAGTGAAGATCACCTTGCAGAAGCTGGTTCGGTGATGGGGACTGCTACCTATTTCTCACCGGAGCAAGCATCAGGTTCTGCGGTCGATGGTCGAAGCGACGTCTACTCACTCGGTGTAGTGCTGTTCGAAATGCTTGTTGGTCGTGCACCATTTATTGGTGACTCACCAGTTGCTGTTTCGACACAGCACGTGAACGGCACTGTTCCACCACCAACAAGTTTTAACAGCGACGTTCCACGTGACCTCGAAGCAATTGTCATGCAGGCACTTTCAAAGTCACCAGGACAGCGTTATCAAACTGCTGATGAGTTTCGCGCAGACCTAATTCGCTTTAGCGAAGGACAACCTGTTCGAGCCGCAGCTAATGGAGGCGCGTTCTTTGGTGCTGATGCGACTCGTGCAGTCTCAGCAGTTTCAGCCGGTGAGCGAACACAGGCAGTACCAGTAATGTCAGGTCCTCGCACTGACATTCGCAGGCGAAGCAACCCGAACAAGAACGCAATTATCTCCGTGGTTGCCATAGTCGTTCTCGCACTTGGCGCACTGGTCTATTTCATGGTGGCCGGCGGATCGGTTTCGACCATGCCAAACGTCGTTGGCCAGTCTGTTTCTTCTGCAAGCTCAACACTTCGTGGCGATGGACTCATTATCGGTCAAGTTATACAAGTTGCTTCCGACAAGGACAGCGGGACTGTTCTCTCGACCAATCCATCGGCGGGAAGTCATATTTCAAAGGGCCAGTCAGTAACCCTGAAGGTCAGTCTTGGAAAATCTACGCAACCAGTTACTGTTCCTGACACGACTGGCATGAGCCTCAGTGTGGCCGAGAACGCCCTTCTGGGCCTCGGACTTTCTCCGAAGGTTCAGTTCACCGCAACCGCTCCAGGTGCCGGCAATGCTTTGCCTGACACAGTTTTATCTCAGAACCCACTCGGTGGATCAAATGCAAAGACGGGTGACACAGTTACCTTGATTGTTTTGGCTCCAGGATCTTCATTCCCAATGCCTGCGGTGAACGGAAGCACCACTGTTGCAGCCGCAGCAGTCATTGGTCAAGCGGGGCTGACTGTAAGCACTACAACATCAACCGTGTGTTCCAACACAGTTGCGCAAGGACTCGTTGTGAACACAGTCCCAGCTGCGCAGCAGCCAGTGCAGTCAGGCGCTTCAGTGCAGCTGATTACTTCATCTGGATTCTGCAACGTAGTAGTTCCGAACGTTGTTGGCCAGACATTTAGCGCTGCGCAGAATTCACTACAGGGCCAAGGGTTATCGGGCACGCAAATCTCAGCACCGGCATCGAGCTGTCCTCCGTCACAAGCAGGACTTGTTGTTTCACAAGGATCTGCGGGTGGGTCATCCATTCTCTATAACTCAACTGTGACGCTCTCAGTCTGTCCAGGGGCAACTCATTAGTTGGTTGGACTAATCATCTAGCATCGTTACCTATGGCTAAAAATCGTCGCACAAGTAAAGAAATGGGTCGTTACGTAGCCCCTGAACAACGTGGTCGCTACACCGCAAAAACTCAGCATGACACCACAAAGAGCCCTAAGTGGTTCGGTGCGCTAATTCTTGAACTTCTAGGATTCGGACTCTTTGTCATAGTCATGAACTACCTCAACGTGCTTCCTGGTTCAGTGTCACCGTGGTACTTGGTGCTGGGACTCGCATCTATGTTTGGTGCGTTCTTTCTCGCAACACGTTATAAATAACAAAACCCCCGCGCCCGAAGGCACGGGGGCAGTTATTTAG
>JBAWYN010000017.1:0-16325 GCA_037143535.1 Acidimicrobiaceae bacterium
CACACATTGAGCCAATTCCTTACGAAGAGCGTCACTTTATTCATAAGGGTGGCTCAAAGAATCCTGCGAGCAGTGCCCCTAGTGAAATGGTCAGAGACATGCGTGCGCAGTATTACGGCATGATCAGTGAAGTGGACGAACAACTAGGACGAGTATTCGCTGCAATTGAAGAACGTGGTGAGTGGAATGAAACCATCATCATTGTGACTGCAGACCATGGTGACCAGTTAGGTGATCACGGCCTTAAAGAGAAACTAGGTTTTTTCCCCGAGAGCTATAACATCCTTGGGCTTTGGCGTGATCCTAAGTTTCCGAACCGTGGTGGGCGAGTAATTGAAAAGTTCACCGAAAATGTAGACATCATGCCCACACTTGCTGAAGCGCTGGGTGTTGAAGTCCCCGCTCAGTGTGATGGTCGAGTGATGACACCGCTACTCAATGGAGAAGATGTTCCGTGGCGCGCAAGTGCCCATTATGAATGGGACTACCGTGCATTCTTCATCCCTAATGCTCAGACTCCTTGGCCCTTCGACCGTGCACTTTCGAAGATGAATCTGGCTACAACGTTGACTGAAGAATGGGCCTACGTTCATTTCGCTGACGGCACCGCATTGTTATTCGATCTTGTTAAGGATCCAACATGGCGAACAACGAGTGATGATGCATCACTGCTCTACAAAGGAGCGAATGAACAGTTGCAATGGCGCCAAGAACACACTCGCCGTGAAATGACGGACATGCTTGTGGAACCTGGTCGACCTGGTCGTTGGCCTGAGGTTCCACAACTTGCCTAATGACCTTAAATTTATTTTTAAGTAGTTATTCATTCAGTCGAAGTAAATTTAAGTTTTTCTCAATCGTCACCCAGACTCGTCATTGATGACACCCTTTATTCACTTTGGATTCGTACTCTCACTGTGAGCAAACAACCTGTTTGTTCACATAGGAGGAAGTACGTGTTCGTTAAAAAACTTAAAGTAGTTATTGCCACTGGAATGCTGGCAAGCACACTTGCTGGGGTTGCCCTCACCAGTGGTGTCGCAAGCGCCTCATCTAAGTGGGCAATGTGCGCATCAGCAGCGTCATGTGGTGGTCAAGATGCACTTGTAGCCGCTGCAAAGGCTGAAGGCAGCCTTAACGTAATTACAATCCCGCTCAAGGGATGGGCAAATTACGGCACCATCATGAAGGACTTCACAAAGAAGTACGGCATCAAGATCAATGACGCCAACCCAGATGGCTCAAGTGCAAACGAAATTACCGCCATCGCACAGGGCAAGGGCCGTTCATCAGCTCCTGACGTTGTGGACGTTGGAACAAGCTACGCACTCAACAATCCAAAAGACTGGTCTCCATACAAGGTCGCAACATGGAATCAAATTCCAGCTGCAGCAAAAGATGCAAATGGCAACTGGTTTGACGACTACGGCGGCTACGTTGCGATTGGCTGTAACACAGCAAAGGTAACAAAGTGCCCAACATCACTCGCTCAACTCTCTGACCCAATGTACAAGGGTAAGGTTGGAATTAACGGAGACCCAACACAGGCCTCTGCGGCATTTGGTGCTGTTATGGCTGCTGCACTTGCAAATGGTGGCTCTTACTCAAACATCAAGCCTGGCGTTGACTTCTTTGCGAAGTTGAACAAGATTGGTAACTACGTTCCAGGCGGATCACCAGCAACTGCTGTGTCGGGTGCAACACCAATTCTTATTTGGTGGGATTACCTAAACACTCAGATCACTTCAACATTGAAGACCTGGAAGGTTGTTATTCCAACTGACGCTTCATACGCTGCCTACTATACCCAAGCAATTACCTACGACGCACCACACCCAGCAGCTGCTCGTCTTTGGGAAGAATACCTCTACTCAACTGAAGGTCAGAACTTGTTCCTTCAAGGTCAAGCTCGTCCAATTGAACTAGCCGCAATGACTAAAAATGGAACTGTTAACAAGACGTACCTCGCTGGGCTCCCAGCAGCACCTGCAGGTGATTTGACACTTCCATCGCTAAGTCAGCTCACCAATGCTGCTGCAGTTGTGTTAAAGAACTGGGCAACTGAAGTTTCATCAGGATCAGCCGGATAAGTACGCGTTAAGCAAAGAATCTGACACCATCATCTCTCAATTGAGTTCTCCCCGAATGATTGATGCTGGTGGTGTCGGTTACAAGTGGAACGCTGGGACACTCTTGCGAACATTTCGCAAGAGTGTCCCAGTCCTTCCTTTTCTGATGTATGTATTTTTTGTATTAGGTTTGCCAACAATTGTTATTACCGCATTGGCATTTAAGTCGGGCAATGGTCATTACACATTCTCAAACATCAAAGTGATTTTGAGCGGCGGTCAATACCGCGCTGGATTTGAAAACAGCTTGAAACTTGGCGTTGTGACCGCAATCATTCCTGGAATTATTGGAACACTTATCGCATATGCAATTGCATCATCAAAAAGTGGAGCACTTAAAAGGATTGTCGCCACAGCATCAGGTGTGCTTGCGAACTTTGGTGGAGTAAATCTTGCGTTTATGTTTGTAGCAACATTTGGAGCGGTAGGTCTTGCAACGACTTGGCTAAATGCGATTGGTCTTGACCCATGGAACTACGGTTTTAATATTTATAAGCTCTGGGGAGTGGCATTTGTCTACATGTATTTCCAGATTCCACTTATGGTGCTTGTAGTAACTCCTGCTCTCAATGGACTTCGACCTTCGTGGCGAGAAGCGGCTGAGGGGTTAGGAGCGTCACCCTGGCAATACTGGCGTCGAGTTGGAATCCCTGTGCTACTGCCTTCAGTGCTTGGATGCATGTTCCTCTTATTCGCAGGTGGTTTTTCTGCGTACGCGACAACCGAGGCACTAACTGGAGGGACAGTTGCTCTGACCCCAATTCAAATTGGCGCATACCTCAACGGAAATGTCATAGCGACTGAGCAAAACGTAGGTTATGCACTTGGATTTTCTATGATTATTGTTCTACTCATTGCAGTAATTGGCTATTCACTCTTGTTAAAGCGATCGTCAAAATGGCTACAGCTGTGAGAAGACTAAAGCCAGGTCGTGCAGTGCTTCTGCTGCTCTCACTGATTTATTTTGTGCTCCCTATCTATGCCTCACTGCAATTTTCTTTAGAAAACGTTCAAGGGGGCTTCACATGGAGTGCCATTAGGGCAATTCCAAGCCAACCAGGCCTAGCTGGTTCTGTCTGGCTATCTACGCGCATAGGAATAGTGACCATGATTATCTTGATGCTGCTCGTAGTTCCAACGGTAATTTACGTTCACTTACGACTGCCTGGGATGAAGCGGACCATGGAAATTATTACACTTCTTCCAATCGTCATTCCTCCGATTGTTCTTATTCTGGGCGTGCTTGATGCAACCCCGCTAGGGCTGAAGGCGTCACCATATCTACTTTCCCTGGTGTATGTAGTTTTAGCTCTGCCATTTGTGTATCGCTCACTCGCTGCCGGACTTGATGCGCTTGATTTGCGCACCTTAGAAGAAGCAGCAAAGTCCCTTGGATCAGGAGCGCTACGAACAATTCGTTTTGTCATTCTTCCTAATTTGAGAAGTTCCCTACTTTCTGCGGTTGTGCTTTCTCTAGCTCTCGTGTTAGGTGAGTTCACAATGGCGAGCTTGGATCTTTGGCAGACACTTCCCGTGTGGATTGTGAACTTCTCGGGGAGTGACCCACATATTTCAACGGCGGTCGCCATGCTCTCACTTCTTGGAACTTGGGCACTTCTCGCCCTGGTTGTTTTCCTTGACCGCTCTCACTCACGCCGCTTAAGAAAAGGACTTGTTCAATGACAAATGCATTACGCGAAGGAACCGGCGTTCACCTCAACGGACTTGTTTGCCGCTTCGGCATGACCACCGCACTCGACGGTTTTTCACTAGACGTAGCACCAGGAGAATTTGTGGCGCTTCTAGGTCCATCGGGGTGCGGGAAAACAACAGCGCTACGAACACTGGCTGGATTCGAAACCCCCGCCGAAGGTCGAGTGTTTGTAGGGGGAGTGGACATAACTTCTACTGCAGCGCAGAAACGCGATATGGGAATGGTTTTTCAAAGTTACTCACTATTTCCGAACATGAGTGCGATCGACAATGTAGCTTTTGGTCTGCAACTTCGACGAGTAAACGGCACTGACCGAAAGAGGCGTGCGGGAGAGCTATTAGAACTCGTTGGTCTTAGCTCACACGCAACAAAGTATCCTCACCAGCTCTCTGGCGGCCAGCAACAGCGCGTAGCTCTTGCTAGGGCGATTGCTATTGAGCCCCAAGTTTTATTGCTTGACGAGCCACTTTCAGCATTAGACGCAAAAGTCCGCGCAGAGCTTCGAGACGAAATTCGCTTTCTTCAGCGCCGCCTGAACATCACGACGTTATTTGTAACCCACGACCAAGAAGAAGCACTCTCCATGGCTGATCGTGTTTGTGTCATGTCCAATGGAAAAGCGGAGCAGATCGCTGCTCCCGCTACGTTGTATTCGCGACCTAGTACTGCATTCGTGGCCGAGTTTGTTGGTGTGACGAGTCGGATTAAGGCAAGTCGTAGCGGAGAGCAAGTAGTTGTCTTTGACAAAAGTATCAAGATTCGTGATGATGCTGCTATCTCGTCAGTAAACGATGTGGATGTTCTTCTTCGCCCCGAAGACATCAGTGTTACTGCGAGCTCCACTGGGCTTGGAATCGTCACTCACACTAGCTTTCGCGGTGCTGACACCCGACTCGAAGTTGGAGTTGGTGGCGATACCGTTCGAGTTGACATTTCGAGCTCAATCTCTATTCAGTTTCCAGTCGGAGAACGAGTGAACCTTGAAGTCACTGCAAAAGACGTGCTGGTTAGCGCACGTCGCTAATTATCTACAGCTCCGTCATTCCGCCACCAAGCAGTGCTGGTAGTGCACTTGAGCGCATTCGCTTAAGCATTCTGTGAGTAACTGTTGCAGCAGCAGGGTGAATACCACCGTTTGCACGAACCTGATCTTGCCAAGCCTTCGTGCGCTTCTTTAGTACTTTCCCAGAATTAAGTTCCAGGCAGTCGAGTCGGTCGTTATTTACGTCAACGATGATTGAGTCACCGTTCTCTACAAGTGCAATAGGACCACCAAGCAACGCCTCTGGGGCTACGTGACCAATTACGAGACCAACAGACCCACCAGAGAAGCGCGCGTCGGTCATAAGGGCAATGGTGATTCCCTTTTTGCGACAAAGAGAAGTGATCTTTGAAGTGGGGTCGAGCATCTCGGGCATTCCTGGAGCGCCACGTGGGCCTTCGTAGCGAATAACGACCATGTCGTTGTCTGAGAAGTCATCGGGGTGTTCGTCAAGCGCTTTGATGAGGGAACGTTCCCCGTTAAATACTCGAGCTTTACCGGTGAAGATTCCGTCAACGATGCCACTTTCAACACCAGCGAGCTTCAAAATGGCTCCACCCTCTGGTGCGAGGTTTCCCCGAAGAAGTCGAAGACCACCAGTATTTTTGAATGGCTTTGCAACAGAGAAAATCACTTCATGGTCAGCGTCAGGAGGATTAAGTCGAGTGACTTGTTCTGAAAGAGTTTCTCCAGTGCAAGTGAGAGTGCTGCCATCTAGGAAACCAGCCTTAAGAAGTTCATTAACAACTGTTGGAAGACCACCAGACGCGTCAACGTCGACCATTGAGTATTCGCCAAAGGGACGCATATTGACAATCACTGGGAGTTTGTGAGATAGCTCATTGAATTCGTCTTGGCTTATGACGTCTTTCCAAAGATTAAGGCCAGCGGCACGAGCAATTTCCACGCTGTGCAGCATCACGTTGGTTGATCCACCCATTGCCATTGAAACAATTAGTGCATTGCGAAGGGACTTCGCAGTAACAATGTCGCGAGGTCGAATGTTGCGACTGGTCATCTTTACGAGACAGTCAACGAGTTCTTCTGGGAACTGATTAATACGACGTGGGTCATCTGATGAAGGCGCAATCATGTGCAGTGGTTCTAGGCCAACAACACCAATGAAGGTCTGCATGGTGTTGTAGGTAAACATTCCACCGCAACTACCTTGTCCTGGGCAGGCGTTGAGCGTAACTTCGTTGCGCGCTTCTTCGTCGGGGTCAGTTGCGAACTGGAACGCTGTGACGAGGTCAATGCGTTCGCCGGTGCTTGGGCGAATTCCTGGCTTAATTGATCCGTCAGAAAGAATCACTGAAGGAACATTGTGCTCGAGAATTGCGGCAACGGTTCCAACTGGTGGCTTGTCGCAGGCGACAACTGCAATAAAACCCTCAACCTGATTGGCTGCGAGGTGTGCTGAAGCAGAGTCGTTTACAAGCTCACGACCAATGAGTGAGAATCGCATCTGAGGTGTTCCGTTGAGTTGACCATCAGAAACACCGACGGTGAATGCGGGGGAGATGAGCCTGTTGCCACTTACATTGCTCGCAATGCGCTTTGACATTGCTTCTTGCACCGCTGTGACCTTGTTCTGAACTCCGAGGTAGCACTGGCTGTCGCCGAGGTTTCCAAGAACCGCCCAGACCGGGCCGTGAATATTGGAGACGTCTTCGCCGAGGTATTTAGCGGTCCCGACTCGCTGGACGTCACGGCCAGGATTCGTGGCTCCGCGAACATTGACTTTTGTTGACGATTCTGGGTGATCGGCCATTTGATAAGTCTAACGACGTGCAAAGTAGCCCTTTTGGCCCTTCGTGGAAAAGACAAGGAAATTTCTCTTGCTAGGAGGCTCAGGCTGTGGCAAGATTGTTACATGACTTCTATTTTCGTGCTCGTGGTGGTGACAGGCTGATCAGCCGGTAATCACGCGTCTACGCAGATAACCGGCCTCCCAAAAAAGGGAGGTCTTTTTTTATTTAGTAAGCGAAGGAAAGAATTATGCAACTTGCAGGTGCACAAGCATTAATTAAGAGCCTCGAGCAAGCGGGCGTCGATGTGATGTTCGGTTACCCAGGCGGCGCGATTCTGCCTACCTACGACGCTCTGCTCGACTCATCCATCCGTCACGTACTTGTTCGTCACGAACAAGGTGGCGGACACATGGCCGAAGGCTACGCCCTGGCAACTGGAAAGCCGGGTGTACTCATGATCACTTCTGGCCCAGGAGCGACGAACGCTATTACACCTATTGCTGATGCCTACCTCGACAGTGTGCCCCTCGTTGTTATTACGGGACAGGTTTCTACGAGCGTCATGGGAACCGATGCATTCCAAGAAGCACCGATCATTGGAATCACGGCAGGAATTGTTAAGCACAGTTACTTAGTGCAGTCAGCTGATGAAATCCCTCGTGTTGTTGCTGCTGCGTTCTACATTGCAACAACGGGACGACCTGGACCAGTGCTCATTGACTTTCCAAAGAACGTTTCTCTAGAAACCATGGAGTGGTACTGGCCATCATCAGTTGAAGAACTCGACCTTCCTGGCTACCAACCTGAAGTTGCTCTAGACATGGACGCAGTTGCTGCTGCAGCAGAACTCATTAACCAAGCAGAGCGTCCAATTCTTTACGTTGGTGGAGGAACCATTAAGTCCGACGCCTCCAAGGAACTGCTGGCCTTTGCCGAGCGAACTGGCATGCCTGTTGTTACGACGCTGCAGGCTCGTGGTGCATTCCCAGACTCACACGAACAGCACCTCGGAATGCCTGGAATGCACGGAACGTATACGGCCGTTACCGCGATTCAACAATCCGACCTTCTCATCTCACTCGGAGCTCGTTTTGACGACCGAGTGACTGGAAAGGTTTCAACATTTGCTCCACACGCGAAAATCATTCACGTGGACATTGACCCGGTTGAGTTCAACAAGATTAAAAAGGTAAATGTTGCGATCCAGAGCAATGTTGCAACTGCTCTTAGCGCCCTAGATAAGACGGGCACAAAGCCAAAGAATCTAGAAGTCTGGTGGAAGCAGTTGAACGCTTGGCGTGAAGAGTTCCCACTCTTTTATGAAGCGCAAGAAGAAGGCTCACCGCTTCGACCACAGATGGTTATCGAAGCGATTAACAAGAGCTCTAAGCCCGGAACGATTGTTTCGACTGATGTTGGACAGCATCAAATGTACGCAAGTCAATTCTGGAAGTTCGAAGAGCCACGTACGTGGTTGTCATCAGGCGGAGCTGGAACAATGGGCTTCGGACTTCCTGCAGCGATTGGGGCCAAGGTTGGCGCTCCAGACACAACAGTGTGGGCAATCGTTGGTGATGGTGGAGTAGTCATGACTATTCAAGAGCTTCTTGCCGCGAGTGCTGCTGGAATCAACATCAAGGTTTGCATTCTCAACAATGAATTCCTCGGCATGGTGTACCAGTGGCAGCAACTTGTTTATGACGGCCGACTTTCTCACGTGGCGCTTCCAAGCCCGGACTTCGTAAAGATTGCTGAAGGTATGCACTGTGTAGGCATTAAGGCAACCACCGAAGCTGAAATGCACGCGGCGATCAAACAGGCCAATGAGATTAACGACCGACCAGTCGTGATTGACTTCAGAACTGACGCGCGTGAAAACGTTTGGCCAATGGTTCACGCCGGTGCTTCAAACGACGACATCATTGTTCACCCATCACAGCGAGGAAACTAATGAACTCACATGAAATCATTGAAGAAGTAATTCACACACCAGTGCGACTTCACATCTTGTCGGTGAAGGTAGAGAACAAGCCGGGTGTGCTCATGCGCATTGCGGGGCTCTTCACGCGTCGTGGATTCAACATCTATTCACTTTCGGTGGCACCATCTGAACTCGGAGCTCGTTTTTCTCGAGTGACCATCGTCGTTGACGCAGAATCTGCACCACTTGAACAGATAGTTGGCCAGCTGAACAAGCTCATCAATGTGGTTGAGATCTCAGACCTTTCTCCAAAGGACGCCGTAGAGCGTGAACTGCTCATCGCGACCGTTCCAACTCACGTTGACGTTCGTACGCCACTACTGGACATAATTGCCACGGCCAACGCCGCAATTATCGACGTAGACAGTTCAGCTGTGACAATCATGCTGGCTGGAACACCGTCTGCCTGTGACGACTTAGAACGTGAATTAGAGGCATTTGCCAACGTAGAGCTCTACCGGACCGGTCGTGTGGCTTTGCCTAGACTTGGTACTCCGGCCTAGGCCAAAAGATCGAATAAGAAGAAAGAACAACTATGACAACCATGTTTTATAAGCAGGATGCAAAGCCTGAGCTTCTAAAGGACAAGAAGATTGCAGTCCTTGGTTACGGCTCACAGGGTCACGCACACGCGCTCAACCTTCACGAATCTGGCTACAACGTCGTTGTTGGCCTTCGCCAAGACTCTTCATCAGTTGCCAAGGCTGAAGCTGCAGGTCTCAAGGTCATGTCAATCGCCGACGCTTCAAAGTGGGCGGACATCATCATGATCCTTGTTCCTGACACTGAGCAGAAGAAAACCTACGACAATGAGATCGCTCCGGGCCTTGAAGCTGGAAACCTCATCTTGTTCGCACACGGATTCAACATCCGCTTCGACCTCATCAACCCACCAGCCAACGTTGACGTTGCCATGGTGGCGCCAAAGGGTCCAGGACACCTTGTACGTCGCACCTACTCAGAAGGTGGCGGAGTTCCTGCACTTGTTGCAGTGCACCAAGACGCCACTGGTAACGCTCACGCGCTCGCACTTGCGTACGCAGACGGCATTGGTGCTACACGCGCTGGTGTTCTCGAGACAACATTTACTGAAGAAACAGAAACTGACCTCTTTGGTGAGCAGGCTGTTCTTTGTGGTGGCGTTTCTGCCCTTGTTAAGGCTGGATACGAAACTCTCGTAGAAGCTGGCTACCAGCCAGAGTCTGCTTACTTTGAGTGCCTTCACGAACTCAAGCTCATTGTCGACCTTATGTACGAAGAAGGAATCACTGGAATGCGTTACAGCGTTTCAGACACCGCTGAATGGGGTGACCTCGTAAGTGGTCCTCGCGTTATCAATGCGGGCGTTAAGGCTGAAATGAAGAAGATCCTTACTGAAATCCAGGACGGCACATTTGCTGCTGCATGGATCAAGGAAAACGAAATTGGACGTCCTCGCTACCGTGAACTTCGTGAAGCCGGGAAGAACCACCCAATCGAGCAAATCGGTAAGAAGCTTCGCGCCATGATGCCATTCGTATCAGCCGGTAAGAAGTCGGTTACTGAAATCTCTGGTGGAGACACCGACTGATTTAGTCTCAATTAAAAGACCCCTCGCAGTAGCGGGGGGTCTTTTTTATTTAGTGCCAGCGTCTTTGATGATGCCCTTTATCAAGCCAGGGAATACTAAAAAGTGGAATGGTGCAACTGAGTACCAGTAAGCGCGACCAAGCAGCCCCTTGGGTTTGTAAATTGCACGCTGTGTAAGGAGTGTTCCAGTGCCGACTGGCTCGATAATCCACTCAATCCACGCGTCTCCAGGCAGCACCATTTCTGCATGAAGTTTCAAATATTTATTTTGAACAATTTCATCGACACGCCAGAAGTCAACGAAGTCTCCAACTATCAAATGCTCGGGATCACGTCTTCCACGTCGAACACCGGGCCCTCCCCAAATTTGATCGAGTGCTCCACGAACCTTCCAAAACCATTCGCCACGGTGCCAACCTTTTTCACCACCGAGTGACGAAACTGCGGCAAACACTTTTTCTGGACTGACTTCAGTGCGCACGATTCTTTCATCATGCAGTTCTGTGCCACCGGCCCACTCAGGGTCAGTGATGTAGGCCTTAAAGGGTCGAAGGTCGGCATCGCTGAATGAAGTCGGCACTTGCTTACTTGTTGTTCTGCCGAGTGCCAACTGGATGGCTTCTCTGATGCCACGCTGGGGCTCTCCGAGAGTGTCGGCGGTCTTTGTTCCATGAACAATTACTTCATTCACCAAACTGTCAACAAGTGGCTTCGCGAGACTTGCAGGGACTGGGGTAACAATTCCCACCCAGTGTGAAGAGAGGCGAGGAGTCAGAAAAGGAACTGGGATAAGCCTTCTCTTCTTTAGTCCCGCTTCTTCGGCGTAGATGTCCATCATCTCGGCGTAGGAAATGATGTCTTTTCCACCAATTTCGAAAATTCCAGGGATAGGGCTTGGTGCGTTGATGACCTTCACGAGGTAGTTAAGAACGTCCGAGATGGCAATGGGCTGAGACTTCGTCCTAACCCACTTCGGAGTAACCATTACTGGGAGAACTTCAACGAGGTAGCGAAGCATTTCGAAGCTTGCTGAACCCGAGCCAATAACAACTGCAGCTCGTAGTTCGGTTACTGGAATCGCACCAGCAGCGAGAGTTTTTCCAACGCTGTGACGACTTGTGAGGTGAACACTGAGTGCATCATCGTCGTCACCCATTCCACCTAAGTAAATGATTCGCTTTACTCCAGCGACTTCACATGCACTTCTGAAATTTTCTGCGTCACGTGTTTCTTTTGCCACCCAGTCAGCACCATCGCCGATTCCGTGAACTAAATAAACGGCAACATCAACGTCGCGCATTGCTTCTTGGAGATTTCCTTCAATTGCTCCCTGAGTAATTTCAACATCCGGGAGCCAAGGCGCAAGGGAAAGTTTGCCGGGTGTTCGCACAAGACAGCGAACAGTGTTGCCTTCTTCAAGAAGTCTTGGGACTAATCGTCCACCTACGTAGCCAGTGGCTCCAGTAACTAAAACTCGGCTCATTGTTGGCTCCAAATGTTCATTACTGGACACTAAGAGTTATTTAGAGATTTCCGACAATCCAGTTAATTGATGCACAGAGTGCAGCAACATCTTCTGAATCAATCGCTGGAAACATTGAAATTCTTAGCTGATTGCGTCCAAGTTTGCGGTATGGGTCAGTGTCCACAACACCATTGGCCCGTAGGACCTTGGCGATTACGCCAGCGTCAATCTCGTCGGTGAAGTCAATTGTCCCTACAACGTTGCTTCGCTCGGCAGGGTTCGTAACGAATGGCGTCGCAAAGCTAGATGCTTCAGCCCACGTGTAAAGAATCTCTGCAGATGTGCGTGAGCGACCTGCAGAGAAGCTGAGACCACCGTTGTCATTGAACCACTTGACCTGAGATGCAAGCATGTGGATAGTTGCGAGTGCTGGTGTGTTGTAGGTCTGGTTAAGTCGAGAGTTGTCGAGTGCAATCTTGAGGTCGAAGAATGCAGGTGTCCAACGACCAGATGCACTGATTTGCTCAATGCGCTCAATAGCTGCAGGTGAACAGATAGCGAGCCAGAGACCACCGTCTGCTGCAAATGACTTCTGCGGTGCGAAGTAGTACACGTCGAACTGTGATGGGTCAACCATGAGACCACCAGCTGCAGATGTTGCATCTACAACAACGAGCCCCTTTGATCCAGCTGGGCGAGTGATTGGCATCATCACGCCAGTTGAGGTTTCGTTGTGAGTAAGTGCGTAGAGGTCAACACCATCAGTTGTCACTGCGAGTGGGTGGGTCCCAACGTCACTCTTAATGACCTGAGGGTCACTGAGGTGTGGAGCCTGGGTGACGGCTTCGGCGAACTTAGACGAGAACTCACCAAAGACGAGGTGTTGTGAGTGATTGAGCACGAGGTGGAATGTTGCAGCGTCCCAGAAGCATGTAGATCCTCCGTTACCGAGCAACACTTCATAGCCATCAGGAAGATTGAACAGAGCACGAAGACCGTCTTGTACTTCTTTAACCTTGTTCTTTACAGTTGCCTGGCGGTGCGAAGTACCCATGTAGGTAGTGCCATCGGCGAGTAGTGCGGTGAGCTGCTCGGTACGTACTTTTGAGGGGCCGGCGCCAAAGCGGCCGTCGCGCGGTAGTAGTTCTGCAGGAATCTTTAGAGTGTCTGGGGAAGCCATAGAATTACAATCTTACGTAAAATGAATGGAGCATTTGATGAGTTCGAGAGTCAGTCACCTACTTGCCGGTTTGGCCCCAAGTGCGACTCTGGCCGTCGATGCAAAGGCTAAGGCGTTAAAGGCTGCTGGAGAACCAGTTATTGGTTACGGCGCCGGAGAACCAGACTTTCCGACCCCCCAGGCAATCGTTGACGCAGCCATTAAGGCTTGCTCTGATCCAAGCAACCACAAGTACACCCCAACAGCTGGTCTCCAAGACCTTCGTGAAGCAATTGTCTTCAAGACCAAGCGCGACACTGGACTCGACATCAAGGCCAGCCAAGTTCTCGTTACTAACGGTGGCAAGCACGCTGTAGCGACAACATTCATGACGCTTATTAACCCGGGCGACGAAGTTCTGATTCCTGCGCCGTACTGGACCACGTACCCAGAAGCGGTCTACCTCGCTGGTGGAATTCCTGTGCCTGTTCTTACGAGCGAAGCGAATGGATTTCGCGTAACAGTTGATGAACTCGAAAAGGCACGCACTAAGAAGACAAAGCTGCTCGTATTCGTCTCACCATCTAACCCAACGGGCGCTGTTGTAACACCAGAAGAGATTGCCAAGATTGGACGCTGGGCTGCGGAGCACGACATCATGGTCATGCTCGACGAAATTTACGAACACCTCGTCTACGGTGACGCGAAGAACGTTTCAATGGCGGTTGTTGCCCCAGAGCTTGAAGATCGCTGGGTAATTGTTAACGGCGTCGCAAAAACCTACGCAATGACCGGATGGCGCATTGGCTGGATGATTGGCTCACAAGAAGTCATGAACGCCGCTATTAACTACCAGTCACAAACAACTTCAAACATTTCAAACATTTCACAGCGCGCAGCAGTTGCAGCACTCACTGGTGACTTAAGCGCTGTTGATGAAATGAAAACTGCTTTTAACCGTCGCCGTCTCATGATGGTTGAAAGACTGAACGCAATTGATGGCATCTCATGCGCACTCCCAGAGGGTGCGTTCTACTGCTACCCGAACTTCACGGGCCTGCTTGGTCGCTCACTCGGTGGCAAGGTTTCAAACACCACCTCAGAGCTTGCTGACTCACTACTTGAGACCATCAAGATCGCTGCAGTTCCGGGCGAAGCCTTTGGAACTCCTGGATTCATGCGCTTCAGCTACGCCCTGGGTGACAAGGACATTGCTGAAGGACTTGACCGTTTGGCTGATCTGGTTGCCAAGGGTTAAGCATTTCAGTTTCGCTTTAAACTCTCTTTACCCATTGAAAGGTTCCCCGTGGCCCGTGTTTTAGTTACAGAAGAAATCGCCGACAGCGGCCTCCAAGAACTGCGTAACGCAGGTCACGAAGTTGACATTCAACTTGGACTTTCACCAGAGCAGCTCATTGAAGCGGTCAAGGGTGCGCACGCACTCATCATTCGTTCTGCAACACAGGTTGACGCTGCGACACTTGCAGCCGCAAAGGACATGATTGTTGTAGGTCGCGCTGGAATCGGACTCGATAACGTTGACGTTGCAAAAGCCACAGAACTCGGAGTAATGGTTGTTAACGCACCGGTTTCGAACATTCTTTCTGCTGCTGAGCAAACAATGGCACTTCTTCTCGCACAAGCTCGCAATATCCCTCAAGCTCACTCAGCACTTAAGGCTGGACGCTGGGAGCGTAGTAAGTGGGAAGGCGTGGAACTTCACGGCAAGACACTTGGTGTAATTGGACTCGGAAAGATTGGTGCACTTGTGGCCCAGCGTGCCATGGCATTTGGGATGCACATTGTTGCTTACGACCCGTACATCACTGAAGAGCGTGCACGTCACATGGGGATTAACCTCATGACACTCGATGAACTACTTGCGAAGTCTGACTTCATTACAATTCACCTTCCTAAGACGAAGGAAACTACAAACCTTCTAAACGCCGAGTCACTAAAGAAGTGCAAGCCAACAGTTCGCATTATCAACGTGGCGCGTGGTGGCATTGTTAACGAAGCTGACCTCGCCGCAGCAATCAGTGCAGGCACCGTGCAAGGCGCTGCTCTAGACGTATTCGAAAAAGAACCAACTACTGAGTCACCTCTGTTTGAGCTTCCTTCAGTTGTTGTCGTGCCTCACCTCGGTGCTTCAACCGCCGAAGCACAGGACAAGGCCGGAATCACTATTGCTGAGCAAGTGCAACTCGCACTCGCTGGAGACTTTGTTCCATTCGCAGTGAATGTTTCTGCTGGTGAAGTTTCAAACGTTGTTCGCCCCTTCATGGGACTTGCTGAAGTTCTCGGACGCTTCATTGGTGGACTTCTTGACGGAAAGCCAGGGGACCTAGAGGTTCTCTATCAGGGAGAGCTTGCAGGGTCTGGAACAAAGATCCTCACTCTCTGTGCACTTAAGGGCCTACTCACTGCTTCAGGACACGACGGTGTTTCGTTTGTGAATGCACCGCAGCTGGCTGCAGAAAACAAGCTGACATTCTCAGAAGAATCAGTTGTTGATTCACCAGAGTACGTAAACCTCATCACCGTAAAGGCTGAGGGACACTCAGTATCTGGAACACTCATGACAATCGGTACTCGTCTCGAAACTCGAATCGTTAGCGTCGATGGCCACAGTGTTGAAATTCCACCAGCCAGTTCAATGCTCGTGGTTCGAAATGACGACCGCCCAGGAATGATTGGTCATGTTGGTATGGCCCTTGGTGATGCTGGTATTTCAATCGCTTCAATGGCAGTAGGACCAGACCCACAGTCAAAGACGGCACTTATGGTGCTCTCAACAGGGTCTCCAACTCCAGCCAGCGTTATCGAGTCACTTCGCGGTTCAAACGGCATCGTAGACATTCACTTGATTACTCTGCGCTAAGAACTTGTAGCCGTAAAACAAAAAACACCGTGACATTTCGTCACGGTGTTTTTTTTGTATTTAAAACTCTAGAAGTCGCGGTTAAATCTCACCGGGCTAATTGCGTCAATGCGAGCCATTACTTCTGGTGTCAGCATTGGCAGAACGTCAAGGGCAGTCATGTTCTCTCGAACCTGTGCAGCACTTGATGCTCCAGTGATCACGGTTGAAACATTCGGGTTCTTCGCGCACCAGGCAAGTGAAAGCTGGGTGAGTGAAACTCCGAGGTCATCAGCGACAACCTTAAGTTCAGCAACCTTCTTGTTCTGCTTCTCGTCAGTGAGACGGTCCTTCAACCATTCATAACCAGGAAGCGTCGCGCGCGACCCTGATGGTGCTCCGTTGAGGTACTTACCAGTGAGAAGTCCTGAAGAGAGAGGTGACCAGATAGTTGTTCCTAGCCCGATGTCTTCATACAGGCGACGGTACTCATCTTCAATAGTGCCGCGGTGAAGGATGTTGTACTGCGGCTGTTCCATAACTGGCTTGTGCAAGTGGTGCTTGTCAGCAATGTCGTATGCAGCACGAATTTCATCTGCGCTCCACTCACTCGTTCCCCAGTAGAGAGCCTTACCCTGAGAGATCATGTCGCTCA
>JBAWYN010000018.1:0-15955 GCA_037143535.1 Acidimicrobiaceae bacterium
CTTGTCGAAGTGGATGCCGCTTTGGGGCCTGCCTGTTAATTAAAAAATTTTCAGCGTAAAGTTCACTGACTCAAGGGTGAGTCATGTCCTCAGGGACCACTGCCTTATCGAACTCTTCACCCGTCATGAATCCAAGTGCCACCACTGATTCACGCAGTGTGAGTCGCTCTTTGTGAGCTTTCTTCGCCACTTGAGCAGCTTTATCGTAACCAATGATGGGATTAAGTGCAGTTACGAGCATGAGTGAATTGTTGAGGTGGTTCTTGATCTGCTCATAATCAGGCTCTAGGCCTTCTACGCAGAATTCACGGAAACGGTCACAAGCATCTGTAAGAAGATCAATTGAGTTGCAGAAGTTGTGAATTATTACTGGCTTGCAAACATTCAGTTCAAGATTTCCACGAGCTCCAGCAATGCCAATCGCAGCGTCATTGCCGTACACCTGAATACTGACCATGATCATTGCTTCAGACTGTGTTGGATTTACCTTTCCAGGCATGATTGAGCTTCCTGGTTCGTTCTCTGGAAGTTGCAACTCTCCGAGTCCTGAACGTGGGCCTGAGCCGAGCCAACGAAGGTCGTCGGCAATCTTGGTGAGGCTTGCGGCAAGTGTCTTAATTGCCCCGTGGGCAAAAACCAAGGCGTCATGAGCTGCGAGTGCAGCGAACTTGTTTGGAGCAGTAACGAATGGCTTTCCGGTCATCTTGGCGATTGCTTTTGCAACTCGGTCGCCGAACTCGGGGTGGGTATTGAGGCCTGTTCCAACTGCGGTTCCGCCAGCGGCGAGCTCATAGAGGCCAGGAAGAATGATTTGCAAACGATCGAGGTCAGCGTCGAGCTGTGAGACATAACCAGAGAACTCTTGTCCCAAGGTCAGCGGCGTCGCGTCCATCAAGTGAGTACGGCCAATTTTTGTGACGTTTACATAAGCTTTAGCCTTCACATCAAGGGCGTCGCGAAGTCCTTTCACCGATGGAATTAAGCGATCTGTGATTTCTACAACTGCCGCAATGTGCATCGCAGTTGGGAATGTGTCGTTTGAAGACTGTGACATGTTCACATCGTCGTTTGGGTGAACTGGCTTCTTTGAACCCATTTCTCCGCCAGCCATCTCAATGGCCCGGTTAGAAATAACTTCATTGACGTTCATGTTCGTCTGCGTACCAGAACCGGTCTGCCAGATTCGAAGAGGGAACTCATCCATGAGCGTTCCATCAATTACTTCAGCAGCGGCACGCTGAATAAGAGAAGACTTTTCTTTATCTAGTTTTCCAAGTGCTTCATTCACCTGCGCTGAAGCTGACTTCAAGATGCCAAATGAGCGAATGAGCGCCGGTGGCATTGTCTCGTCACTTATTTCAAAGTGGTGAAGGCTGCGCTCGGTCTGTGCACCCCAGTAGCGGTCGCTACGCACTTCGATTGTTCCCATCGTGTCCGATTCGGTACGAAATTCACTCATGATATTCCTTCTACTTCTTCTTGGTCGTTTTCTTAGCAGCAGCCTTTTTGACTGCTGGTTTCTTTGTTGCAGGCTTCTTAACAGCTGCAGCCTTTTTAGGTGCAGCTTTCTTTGCTGCAGACTTTACTTTTGAACTTGCCGGCTTTGCGCTTACGCCGTACATCGCGAGTCCTTGGGCGTAGGTCTTCTCAGCTTTTTTAACGTCCACAGCACGCGGTCCGTCACCATCGCCAGGGACTTCGAGCAGCATTGGGATGTTTCGAATCTTTGGATGACCCATGAGAGCGGCTAGACCTTTCGCGCCAATGGTTCCTTCATCAATGTTTGCGTGACGGTCTTTATTGCCACCAAGCTCAATCTTTGAGTCATTGAGGTGGAAACACTTGAGTCGGTCCATACCAATTCGCGAATCGACTTCCTTAACTAATTTCTTCGCGCCCTCAAGAGTTGAGAAGTCAAAACCACTCGCCCAGAGGTGCTGGGTGTCGATACAGAGTCCTAGACGCTCGTCTTTTCCACACGCGTTGATCATTGCTTCAATCTCATCGAAGCTTCTTCCAACCGTGCCCCCAGCACCAGCGGTGTTCTCGATCAAGATCGGACAATCGTCTACGCCCTTAGGAGATTTTCCAGCTCCATCAAGAGCTCGCATGAATGCTTCAGCGATCTGAGGCAATGCTTTTTCAAATCCAACGCCCATATGACTGCCGGTATGGACAACTACACCCTTTGCGCCCATCCCTCTTCCTACGGTGAGGTTTGTGGTGAGACAAAGAATTGATTTCTCGTAAAGCTCTTTATCGGGGCTCGCAAGATTGATCAGATACGTAGCGTGACAAAAGGTGTCTTTAATCGTTGGGTGAGCAGCCTGGGCCTCACGAAATTTCTCTAGAACTTTGTCCTCATACAGAGACGGCTTCCACATTCGAGGACTCTGGGTAAAGATTTGAATTGAGGTAGCCCCAATCTCAACTCCAGCATCCAAAGAAGGCGTTAATTTGCCCCCACCGCGTACATGTGCACCAATGTTCATTACAGTAAAACTAGTAGCCAAATGCATCAAACTCGACAGGAGCAGTAATGACTGACACATTCACACCGGCATCGCACGCAATCTTTGACAAAAAGGTCCTCGCCCACGTCGCAACCCTGATGCCTGATGGCTCTCCTAACGTCACACCGGTCTGGGTAATGCTCGAAGGAAACGACATAATTATTAACACCGCGCTTGGAAGATCAAAGGCTCGAAACCTAGCCACCGATGCTCGCGTTGCGGTTTCTCTAACTGATCCCGATGACCCATACGTCTGCATTGCCGTTATGGGAACTGTCACGCAGTTCACAACTGATGGCGCAGACGCCGTGATTGATCAACTCGCCAAGAAATACCTTGGCGTAGATTCCTATCCTTTTAGAAGTGAAACCGAAGTTCGAGTTACTGTCCGCATTCAGCCAGACCGCATCTCAATGCAGCCCCAAGTATTAGGCGAACGTATTGCCTAAGGAGTCTGGCGTGAGAACTTCATCGCCACTTCGTAGCGCGCCATCTTCATAGCTCCACACCCGAATGGGGTTCGGTGGTGAAGGTCGGTTGTAGGCACGGACAATGTTCGCGACTTTGTTTGAGAACGTTATTTCTTCATCGCTCAGCATTGCTCGAACTACTTCTGCCCGAGCATCTGCATCATCGCCAGCAATTACAACTTCACGAAGATCTACGAGCCAGCTGAGTGTTGCAATGTCCCTGGCGCAGAGTGCTGCTGGATAGCCCTCGCCTACTTCGAGCCAGATTCCCACCGACGAGTCAAGTTGCTCGCGTAGAGACGATAAGCACATGACACTGTCTGCGTCGCTACATGAAAAGAGAGTGTTGCCAGCGTTAAGAACTCGAGGAGCCTCAGATAAATCAGCTAACGAAAACGTCCGGTGCGTGAGAGTCATTGCTTAGGGCTGTAAGTCTTCCTTGGGAAGACGTTCGATATTGACATCACGAAATGTGAGTATTCGAACTGAAGGAACGAATCGAGCTGATCGGTACATGTCCCACACCCAAGCATCGGTCAGGTTTACTTCAAGCAATGTTGGATTGCCACTCGACTTAACGTCGACGGCGACATCATTTGCTAAGTAGAAACGACGGTCAGTTTCGATTGCGAAGTCGAACATGCCGACTACTGCTTTGTATTCCTGAACTAGTGCGAGTTCGAGAGTCGACTCGTAGTCATCAAGCTCTTCATCGGCCATGTAGGCAGATTAAGCTTTTTCGGTAACGCGCAATTCCTTGATCTTCGCGGCTTTTCCACGGAGGTCACGGAGGTAGTACAACTTGGCGCGTCGAATGTCACCGAATGACTCAACTTCAATCTTTGCGATTGTTGGAGCGTGAACTGGGAACGTACGCTCAACACCAACACCGAAGCTCACCTTACGAACGGTGAAAGTTTCCTGAAGACCAGATCCTTGGCGGCGAATTACGATGCCCTTAAAGAGCTGAATACGCTCACGGGTACCTTCAACAACACGTACGTGTACGTTGAGGGTGTCTCCTGGGCGGAATGCTGGAATGTCGTCGCGAAGTGAGTCGCGGTCAATTAGGTCGGTCGGATTCATGAGAGCGGTCCCTTTCGGATCACTGAGGCTTTAAGAGTTTAGCGGGTTTCAGCGCCCTAATCCAAAGGAGGGAATTCAGCCAAGATTTCCTGATCCCCCGAGCTGAGCCCACCTCGGCGCTCAATGAGGTCAGGACGGCGATTTATGGTGCGTCTGAGGGCTTGTGCGCGGCGCCATCTAGCTATTTTTGCGTGGTCACCGGAGCGAAGAACTTCAGGAACTTCGAGCCCTCGAAATTCAGCAGGCTTGGTGTAGTGCGGATATTCAAGTAGCCCATCGCCAAATGACTCTTCTACGCTCGATTCATCATTTCCGAGAGCGCCAGGAAGTAGTCGGACAACCGACTCAATCACACACAGAGCTGCGAGCTCTCCCCCAGCTAGAACAAAGTCACCAAGCGAGATTTCATCATCAACCACAAGATCTATTGCTCGTTGGTCGAAACCTTCGTAGCGTCCACACAGAAGTGAGAAACCTTCGAGAGAACTCAGCTCACGGGCGATTTCGTGAGTGAAAGGTCGACCCGAGGGTGTAAGTGCAATCAGTGGCTTCTTTATGGCTGGGTTCTTTTCGATAGTCTGCACAATCGGTTCTGCGCGAAGCACCATGCCAGCTCCTCCACCATACGGAGTGTCATCAACGCTGCGATGCACGTCAGAAGTTTCATCTCGAAGATCATGAACATGAAGTTCCCAGATTTTGCGCTCACCAGCACGGCCAAGCACCGAGGTAGTTGAGTACTGAGTAATTGCTTCTGGAAAAAGCGTTAGGACATCAATCCTCATCTTCGAAGAGTCCCTTCGGAGCCTCAATGTCGATTCGAGTATTCGCTTCGACTTCTACAACAAACGTGAGCGGAACAAGAAAGCCAGTGTCGAGAATCAGAATGTCACTCGCTGGGTTCTCTTCAACTTCTTTAACCTTGCCTCGCAGAATGCCGTCTTGGTCGTATACCTCGGCATTGAACAACTCATCAATCCAAATTGCGTCGTCATCTTCGAGTCCCGGAGCAGAAAGCACGAGCCCGCGCAATGCTTCGGCTTGCTCGCGAGTAGTTGTGCCCTCAAAAGAAACGATGTAGCGCTGCTGGTGTTTTGCCCCTGCTTTGACAATAAGAACGCCACGTTCGGTAGTTAGTTCAGTGCCAGGTGCAATTCGTTCGGAAACGCGATCGGTCCAGAAATCGACAAGAACTTGGCCCTTGAGACCTTGGGCCTTGATGATTCGCCCGACTTCGAGCGTAGGGCGCTCTGAAGCGCTCACAATTAGTCGACGATGTCGACGGAAGTCGTAATGCCGTCACGTGCGCCAGCCGCAGCAACGAGTGCGCGAATGGCTTGTGCGGTGCGTCCACGACGACCAATAACGCGGCCCATGTCGTTTGGACCAACGGTGAGTGAAAGAACGACCTTGTCGTTGCGCTCAGCTACAGCAACCGAGACATCGTTTGGGTCCTCAGCGAGAGACTTAGCAATGAAAGTCAGCGCTGCAGTTGCAGTCGCAGCACTTTCGGCGTTGAAGTCGCTACGAGTTTCAGCGACTTCATCGATTGTGTTGATGTCACCGGCGACGTAGTCGTCGTTGACGTCGCTCACTTGGCGGCCTTTGCAGCCTTTGCAGCCTCAAACTGGTCGAGTGCGCCACTGCCCTTAAGCAGTTTTGCCACACGCTCAGTTGGCTGAGCGCCATTCATCAACCAAGCAACAGCCTTGTCGTTGTCGATGTTGTAAACGAGTTCAGGTTGAGCCTGTGATAGTCCACGTGGTTGGTATGTGCCAACGATTTCGAGGAATGCACCTGAACGGGCACGGCGGCTCTCAGCAGCAACAACACGGTAGGTCGGTTGCTTCTTCTTACCCATTCGTACCAAACGAAGTTTCACAGTCACGTCGTAATTCCCTTCAAACCTTTATTTGTCCTGGTCCACCAGAACTGGGCAAAATACCCGAGGTCCAAGTTTAGCGTTGTTTTGGTGGGGTAACTCTCCCACCCTTTTTCTTCTTGTTTTTGCCACCGCCACCGGGCCGTGGGGCTTGAGCCCCAGACTGCATTCCTGCTCCCAGCGCTTCAAAGCCGGGCGGCAGATCGCCACCGCGTGCAGCGCTCGCCTTCGCTGCCATTTGAGCCATTTTTCCCATTCCTCCGGGCAGGTTGGGCATGCCACCACCACTGATTTGGCGCATCATCTTCTTCATGTCGCCAAACTGCTTTATGAGTTGGTTCACAGCATTGACGCTTGTGCCAGATCCCTTAGCAATTCGAGTTCGACGTGAACTGTCAAGGATGTTTGGATCCCGTCGTTCCTTTGGCGTCATTGACTTGATGATTGCTTCAACGCGGTTGAGTTGTCCGTCGTCAACATTGTCAGCGGCTTGACGCATCTCTTTAGTCATGCCCGGCATCAACTTCATCAGCCCACCCATCGAGCCCATCTTTCGAACTTGATTGAGCTGCGCCATGAAGTCATCGAGGGTGAATGCACCACTGAGCATTCGACCAGACGACTCAGCGAGAACGTCTTGATCCATTGTGCGCTCTGCTTGTTCAATGAGTGACAACATGTCGCCCATTCCCAAGATTCGTGACGCCATGCGGTCTGGGTGGAACAAATCAAAGTCAGCGATCTTTTCACCAGTCGAGGCAAAGACCACTGGCTTACCAACAACACCACGAGCCGAGAGCACTGCTCCGCCGCGTGCGTCGTAGTCAAGCTTGGTGACAATGATTCCTGACAGTGCCAGAGTCTCATGGAACGAGCGTGCAGTGAGCACAGCGTCTTGACCGGTAACGGCGTCAATCACCAAGAAGGTGTAGTGAGGAGAAGTCGCGTCACTGATAGAGCGAACTTCCTTCATCAGCTCTTTGTCAATTGCGAGTCGACCAGCGGTGTCAATAATGACAACGTCCCTACCAATACGCGTCGCTTCGGCAAGCCCGCGCTTGGCAACTTTCACAGGATTGGATGTGTCGCTAAAAACGTCTACGCCGATCTGAGCACCAAGAACTCGTAGCTGTTCAACCGCAGCGGGACGCTGTAAGTCTGCTGCGATGAGATACGGGTTTCTACCTTGCTGCTTAAACCATGATGCGAGCTTGGCTGCAGTAGTTGTTTTACCCGCTCCCTGAAGACCAGCGAGAAGGATAACTGTTGGTGGCTTCGAGGCGTAGGTGACCTTTAATGGCGCGCCACCGAGTACTTCAATGAGTTGCTCGTGCACTGCCTTGATGACTTGTTGTCCAGGCGAGAGACTTTGACTGAGCGCAGTTCCACTGAGTCGCTCACGAACTGCATCTAGGAATGCTTTAACAACACCAAGTTCAACGTCGGCTTCTAGAAGTGCACTTCGTACTTCTAGTAATGCTTCATCGAGGTCAGCATCAGTAAGTCTTCCCTTGGAGCGAAGTGAAGATCCGAGCCGTTCTAGGCGATCGCTGAGTGCATCAAACATGCTTGAAGGCTACCTTTAGGCGTCGAGGAGCGAATCAACAAAGGCCACAGGCTCAAAAACAATGAGATCTTGAACACCTTCGCCCACTCCAACGAACTTCACCGGAATACCAAGCTCGCGCTCAATGGCAACAACTATGCCTCCGCGTGCGGTTCCGTCAAGCTTGGTGAGAACTATCCCAGTGACTGATGCAGCGCCTAAGAATTCGCGTGCTTGCGTCAAGGCATTTTGACCAGTTGTCGCATCAAGCACCATGAAGGTCTCAACCACTTGACCAGGGTCACGGTCCGCCACACGACGTACTTTGCTGAGTTCATCGAGCAAGTTAGAACTGTTCGCACGTCGACCAGCGGTATCTGCAAGAACAATGTCGCTCTTTCTGGCACTCGCGCGACCAATCGCGTCATGAACAACAGAGCTTGGGTCTGCGCCTTCACCCGCACGCACAATGTCCGCCCCAGTTCGCTCTGCCCACATTTGAAGTTGCTCTGAAGCTGCTGCACGAAATGTGTCTCCTGCAGCGAGGACAACTTTTTTACCGTCTGAAACAAAGCGCTGCGAGAGTTTGCCGATGGTTGTTGTTTTACCAACTCCATTGACGCCAACAAAAAGCCACACTGGGACTCGACCGGCATCAGCACTTGTCGTTACTGAGCGATCACCACCAAGGCTGCTGAGAAGAGCTGCGCGAACTGCGCTGGCGACACCATTTGGAGCACCATTGGTTTTAAGGTCCTGCAAAATTTCGCTAGTCACCTTGACGCCAACATCGCTTCGAAGCAGCACTTCTTCCACCGTGTCAATCTGCTCAGTGCTTAATGACCCGGTACTCGCAATAGAGCGAACACGTTCGAAAATGTTTCTAGAAGATCCAAGGCGCTGGGACAAGTCGAGCTCTGGCCCATTTTCAATGGAAGGTCGTGGAGCAACATCTTTTACAAGAACGTCCGGCATTGCCTTACGGGCTTGCTGAGGTGCAATGACCTTTTGTCTACGTGAACGACGGCGAAGCGAAACCAGTACGAGGAGTACTACGAGAACTGCAACCGCAATGAGTGCAATGCTCACGAGGTCGTGACGCCCTCATTGCGCTTTACACGCTGACTAACAACCTTGGAAGACGAACCTGGAACCATGGTGACGCCATACAGCGCATCAGCAGATTCCATTGTGCGCTTTTGGTGCGTAACAATGAGCAGCTGCGCTTCATCACGGAATTCATCTACGAGGCCCAAAAAGCGTTGCAGGTTGACATCGTCAAGCGCGGCTTCTACTTCGTCAAGCATGTAGAAGGGTGAAGGGCGCGAGCGGAAGATCGCGAACAAGAACGCCAGCGCAGCAATTGATCGCTGTCCACCAGAAAGCAGTGACATTCGTCGAACGTTCTGGCCCATTGGTCGAAGTTCGATTTCAACACCAGTGTTTAGAGGATCTTCTGGGTCAGTTAAAACTAAACGACCGTGGCCGCCAGGAAACAGTGACGAAATCAACGTAGAGAAGTGCTCATTCACGTCAGCGGCTGCGCTCGAGAAAGTCTCCATGATTTCTTTATCAACCGCGCGGATAACTTCTTGTAGCTCACGACGAGCGTTGCGAACATCGGTGACTTGTGAATCAAGTTCCTTGTAGCGCTCCTCTAGGGCTGTGAGTTCTTCAAGGGCCAACGGGTTAATTGGACCAAGTGATGTAATACGAGCTTCAAGTTCTCCAACACGCTGTTCAAGTGAAACACCATCAGGTAGATCAATGTGAGTGGGAGTTCCTAGTTCGTGAGGGAAAATTCCAAGATCACGCTGAATGAGTTCGTGCAAGTTTGTGGTCTTAATCGCCAGCTCAGCCTGTTCAATTTCTCGGCTACGAACAAGTTCTGAAAGTTCACTTAAGCGTCTCTCAGCGTTGCTTCTGGCACGACGAACTTCTTCAAGGCGCTCTGCGCCAGCACGAGATGCTTCAAGTTGTTCTCGGTACGTAGAGTCCATTGCTTCTTGGGAAGTACGGATCTCATTTGAGGCACGAGTAACTAATGCGGCCAGTCGCTCGAGGACCTGAAGGTCAAATTCGAGAGATTCACGTCGGCTTGCGGCTTCAGCACGTTCGGTAGAGCGACCTTCAAGGCGCTGCTCGATTTCGTTTTGACGCTGCTCAATGAGACGTCGGCGTTCAGCAAACTCCACTTCACGAGTAAGCAGTTCAGTTGCAAGGTCACCAACACGATTTCGCTGACCTTCGAGGTTCTCACGAGCTTCGTCAAGTACTGCACGGTGTTCAGCAGCATTGTTTACAGCTTGTTCAAGAACTGGAAGTTGCGCACGAAGGGCATTCAGTTCTTCATTAATGAGCACAACTTGGCCAGACAGCTCACCACTGTCATTGGTCATTGAGTTGACAACGTTTTCGAGTTCCGCAATCAGTTCACCAAGTCGACTGATTTCGTGGTTGAGAAGTTCTAGGTCGTCGCCCGAGCCAGCACCCCATGCAGTGACAAAGTCATTCTCTGCAGTCTTCAATTCATTTCGAACACTTTCGAGTGCTTCGCGCTGACCACTCAACATCGCTTCTTCTGCACCGAGGCCGACAAGATCAGATTCAAGTTTTGCGGCATCTGCTTCAAGAGTCGCAATCACGTTTTCGTCAGCTGATGCAATGAGGGCAATCTTTAGAGAGCGCTCACGCTCTTGAATAATTGAAGCAGTTCCTCGAGCACGCTCCGCGAGCCCCTGAAGAGTTCCAAGTGTTGAGGCGAGTGTCTCTTCACGGCGACTTGCCATTTCAGAAGCTGTCGCTGAGGCCCTGGCATCTAGCGTCAGAATTTCATTTCTAACTTCTTGCTCCTTGGATGAGAACTCAGCGAGCTCTTTTCCAAGTTCAACCTGTCGTGTTTCAAAAGAAGCGGCGCGAGTTGAGAAAAGTGAATGACGTGCTGCACGAAGTTCTGCTTCAACTTCAGCGAAGCTACGTGCTGACTGTGCTTGGCGCTCGAGTGGTCGCATCTGACGACGAACTTCTCGTACGAGGTCTCCTAGGCGTTCAAGATTTTCTTGTGTTTGAGCAAGACGACGTTCTGAGCGTTCTTTACGACGACGATGAATCGAAACTCCTGCGGCCTCTTCAATCACCGAACGACGATGCTCAGGTGTCGATTGCAAAATCGAGTCAAGTTGTCCCTGACCAATGATCATGTGCTGGTTTCGCCCAACTCCTGAATCAGAAAGCAGTTCTTGAATGTCGAGCAAGCGACAAGTAGTTCCATTGATTGCGTATTCGGAGTCACCGTTACGGAACAATGTTCGAGAAATTGTGACTTCAGCGCCATCAACGCTGAGTCGACCTTCTGAGTTGTCGAGTGTTAGAGAAACTTCAGCACGACCGAGTGCTGCTTTGTTAGTAGTACCAGCAAAAATGACGTCGTCCATTTTTGCACTGCGAAGAACTTTTGTTCCCTGAGCGCCAAGCACCCAAACCACAGCGTCGACAACATTGGACTTTCCCGATCCGTTTGGACCCACGACAGCGGTGACGCCCGGCTCGAACTCAATGGTCGTACTGTCGGCAAAGGACTTAAAGCCCTTCATGGTTAATCGCTTAAGAAACACGCTGAGACGCTAGCAATCTTCTGAGGTTAAAAAGGCGTTTAGCTCTGACACTTGTCACAGTAGAAAGTTGCCTGACTCTTATTTATTGCTTTTTTGATGGGCTGGCGACATTGCATGCAAGGGAGCCCCTCGCGGTCATAGACCTGAAGGTATTGCTGATAATTGCCTTCTTTGCCATCTGGGTCACGGAAAGGATCCTTCTCTAAAGAAGTTCCGCCGTACTTGATTGCTTCTTGAAGAATTTCAGTGATTGCACGGTGCAGACGTCGGATTTCAATTGTTGAAAGTGACTCGGATTCACGGTCGTGGCCAAGACCAGCAGCAAAAAGTGCCTCGTCGGCGTAGATTTCACCGAGGCCAGCCAAGATGTTCTGATCGGTCAAAACGGACTTCAGATCCGTGGTTCGGCTGCGAAGAATCGCCGCGAATCGGTCCCAGCCAATTTGATCTTCAAAGGGGTCAATACCGAGCATTGTGAGCTCGGGAATTTGCTTACGAAGGCCTAGGCCGTCACCGCCAACGCTGAGTCGAGCGAACTTAGAAATCTCAACTTCTGAGCCCTCTGGCGGCGGAGTTGAGACGTATAACTCCCCCTTCGACAGTGCATCAACGTAGCGAATCTCTCCACCCTGAGTGAAAGTAAAGACAACGTGCGTGTGTTTTGGCTTCTCATCCTTGGGTCCTTGCGAACGAAGAATACGTCCGCTTACGTCGAGGTCAATTACGAGGCTTGTTCCGTTGTCGAGTCCAAAGATCAAGTTTTTTCCGAGTCGTTGAGCAGACTTAATAGTGTGCCCTTCAACTGCGGTACGAAAATCTTTAGCAGTCTTATGACGTCGAACGATCTTCCCGGAGGTTACCGCCGCTCCCTTGATTTTTTTACCAACCAAGTCGCGTGACAGTGATGCTCGTATTGTCTCTATTTCTGGTAACTCAGGCATTGCTTCGCCTTTCCAACGCAGCTTTTGCAGCTTGCGATTCTGCGCTCTTTTTTGAACGTCCATGGCCACTGGCTACGAGTGAAGTTCCAACTCGAACTGTTGCTTCAAATGTTGTCGCGTGAAGTGGGCCACTTCCCGAAACTTCGTAGGTGGGCGTGCCGTGACCTTGTTGCTCACTCCACTGGCGAAGTTGCGTCTTTGGATCAACTTCGTCTGGTGCAAGCGATGCGTCAGCAACGTCATCAGCCAACATTGCTTGGACGAAATCACATGAAGACTGAAATCCATTTTCAAGATACAGAGCAGCAACGACTGCTTCGAATGCATCTGCGAGGAGTGAGTCACGCTCAGTGCCACCTGATTTGATTTCACCCTTGCCAACTTTTATGCAAGAACCGAGGTCAAGTCGACGCGCGAGTGATGCGAGGGAAGCTTCATTTACAACTCGAGAGCGAACCAACGATCCAGTTCCTTCGTTTAGTTCTGGATACTCGCGTGTGATCAGATCAGCAATAGCGAGGTCCACAACTGCGTCGCCTAAGAATTCGAGCCGCTCGTTAGAGACGCAGTCGTGTTCTGCGGCGTAGCTCGAATGTGTAAGCGCGACATGTAGCAACTCGCTCTCAGGACTCATGCCTAAGTGATTTGCTAGTGCCTCAAGAGATGAGGTCAAAAGACTCACAGACCTCGTTACGCGCCCTGGAGCTTGGTGGCAACGTAATCAACGGCGTCATTTACGCATCCCAAGTTCTCTAGGTCTTCGTCGTCAATGTGAAAACCTGGAACGTAGGTCGCAAGCTTTTCTTCCAAGGCTTCTACGAGTTCAATTAGGGCAAGAGAATCTGCACCCATGTCGGTGAATGATTGTGTCTCTGAAATTTCACCTGGTGTTTTTTCCAAGATTTCAGCTAATTGCTCTTTAACAATGTTCAATATTGCTGCTCGATCGAGCGGTGTTGAACTTCCAGCGTCAGCGGACATGGCCACTCCTTAAATGTTGCTACTAAAGGATACCGAGATTTCGTACATAGTACGAGAATTATTAGCCTTGATCAGGTCGAATGGTGAGTCGAAGCTTCTCGACGACTCCCGCTTTGTCCATTTCTGAAGCTACGCGAAGCGCATTCATAATCGCCGTGGCGTTGGATGAACCGTGACTGATGATGCAAATCCCTTCAAGTCCGAGAAGCATCGCTCCTCCCTGCTTGTCGGGAGTTAATTCTCCCGCGATTGGAAGTAAATGCTCGAATAGAACATCGCCGGCAGCCTTAGTTGCATCATTGGTGTTGATAACGCCGAGCACTGCACCAAAGATGTACTTCAGTGCACCTTCAAGTGTCTTAAGTGCAACGTTGCCGGTGAAGCCGTCAGTAACGACAACGTCAACTGGTGATGGGATTAGGTCGCGACCTTCAACGTTTCCGAAGAAGTTGAAATCGCTTAGGGCAGCGAGCAGCTCGTGTGTTTCTTTCACGAGTGGAGTTCCCTTAGTTGACTCTTCGCCAATTGAAAGGAGTCCAACCTTCGGACTTTCAATCGCGTAACGAGCTTTTGCGAATGCTGATCCCATTTGAGCGAACTGAACCAGCATCTCTGGTGTGCATTCCGAGTTCGCACCGGCGTCCACCAAGATGCACGGTGATCCACCAGGATTAGGAATTGGAGTTGCGATGCAAGGGCGCACTACGCCAGGCAGACGTCCCATGCGAAGTAGGGCTGAAGCCATAGTGGCTCCAGTGTTTCCAGCCGACACCATCGCGCTAGCTTTTCCATCTCTAACAAGTTCAGCGGCGCGAACAAGTGAGGAATCTTTTTTCTTTCGAACACTTCCGCCAGGTTCGTCGTCCATGGCAATGACTTCAGTGCATGCAAATACTTCGAGACCGAGTGGGTCTCCCATGAGTTCAGGAACTCCGACGAGTATGACTTCTAAACCAAGTTCATCGACGGCTCGTCGAGCACCAGCAATGATTTCACTGGGTGCAAAGTCACCACCCATCGCATCTAGAGCGATGGGAAGAGTCAAATTAGTTGACCTCGACTGCTACGCGACCCTTGTACCAACCGCAGTTAGGGCACACGATGTGTGGCAACTTAGAAGTTGCACACTGAGGGCATACAGAACGTGAAGGACGGTCTAGGCGCCACGCAGCAGCTTGGCGTGAACGCCCCTTGGCTTTACTGGTCTTCCTCTTTGGAACTGGCATCGATCTTCTCTTTCAACGTTAACGGGCTTAACCGTCAATTTTCTTTGGACTCATCTGACGGAAAGTCAATGAATCGCAGGTTGTCTAGTGTAGCCCAGCGCGGGTCCACCGGGCCTTGACACTCGCAAGTGGCTTCATTTCGGTCAATTCCGCAGTATGGGCAAAGTCCCTTGCAGTCTTCTTTGCAGAGTGGAGCGAGCGGTAAATCAAGGAAAATCGCATCATGAGCCATCGGGGCCAGGTCGACAAAATCGTTCTCGATTAGATAGGCGTCGTCATCTCCAGGGCCACGTTCATCGACGTAACGCTCGCTGACAACGACCTTCGATACTCCAAGGACTTCAACTGAGCATCGGCGGCAGATTCCGTGCCAAGGAGCCTCAACGGTGCCTCGTGCGTGCAGGCCTCCACTGAAGCTCTGCAGCTTCACATTGATTTCCAGTGGTGCATCACTTTTTACATCAGTCTCTGCACGTCCACGTGGGGCGAATTCTTTTTTCTCATCGAATGGGACGTCGAGAGAAATGTCAATTGATGACGGAACATCGCGCAAGAGCAACGCCACTGGGACGAGAAACGGTGATGCCACAATCGTTAGAAGGAGTCCTGATCGAAATAGGACTCTTCGTAGGGATCACTGCTTTGTGCCGCAGGTGGCGCTGGAGGTGGCATAAAGAATTCATCCGGCCCTGGCTCTTCACCCGCAAGCGAAAGTGGCATGCCCTGTGAGGCCATGCGCTCGCGCCCAGACTGCACCGTTCGAAGCAAACGGTCCAGCACGATTTCGAATCCACCAAGCTTGCCGTCAATGAAGTCATCGGACTCATTGATCATCTTTCGAGCTGTGGCCTGCGCATCAGCAATGATTTTGTCGGCTTGAATTCGCGATTGGCGAACAATTTCAGTTTTGTCAACCATTCGAGCTGCTTCAGCGCGTACTTGATCCATTAACTGCTGAGCCTTCTGCTGCTCAGCGGCCATAAGTTCTTCGCGGTCGCGAAGCGCCCAACGAGCCTGTCGAATTTCATCAGGCAGATTGTTAAGGGCGTCTTGAATGATTGCGAGCACTTCTTCGCGCTGCACCAAAGCTGAACTTGAAAGAGGCATTTGCTTAGCGTGAACAATGATCTCTTCGAGGTGGCGAAGATTGTCTTCAATGTTGTGTTGAGAGTTATTGGTCTCGGGTTGCAAAAAATCATCGCCCAAGTTGTAGTCCTCAAATGATGTCATTATGACTCCTTTGGAAACTTAATGTCGAGTTGTTTCTTTACGTTTGCTGGAACAAATGCGGCAACATCTCCACCGTAGCGAGCTACTTCTCGAAGGAGCTTGGAGGCAATGAAGGAATGGCTTGAACTGGTTGGAATGAAAAGTGTTTCTACCCCAGAAAGTGAGCGATTCATCTGTGCCATCTGAAGTTCGCTCTCAAAGTCAGAAACCGCGCGAAGGCCTTTCACAATTGCGGTGGCGTTTACGTCGCGCGCAACATTTACGAGCAGTGTTGAAATTGAAACCACCCTCACATTTTTGATGTGTGCACATGACTCAATGATCATGTCGCGACGTTCGTCGAGGTCGAAAAGAGCTTCGGACTTCTGAGGGTTGCGGATTGCGGCGACGACAATTTCATCAAAGATGTGTGAAGCACGCTCCACCACTTCAAGGTGACCGTTATGAAAAGGATCAAATGATCCAG
>JBAWYN010000019.1:0-15660 GCA_037143535.1 Acidimicrobiaceae bacterium
ATAGGTGTCACCAGTTGACCATTCAATTGCCATCATGATTCATTCTTTCGGTAGTGACGACTAAGAAGCTCTCGTTCGCGAGCTTCCATTCGTTCTGCTTCTTCATCAACCATGTGGTCCCATCCAAGTAAATGAAGGACCCCATGAACAACAAGTAACGCAACTTCATCATCAAATGTGCACTCGTGCTCAACAGCATTACGAGCAGCTACTGATGGGCAGATAACAATGTCTCCGACGAGTTGCGGGATTTCCAATGCTGGTGGCTCACCTGGCCCACTCCCACCAGCGTCTGGTACTCGCCCACTTGGCCCTGGCTCATTGTCAATAGGAAAACTCAGTACGTCAGTAGGGCCGTCTTTACCCATGAATTGTTTGTTTAGTGCAGCAATAGTTGGTTCGTCTGAGAAGATCAACGAAACTTCAGCTAGCCCGCGAACACCTTCATCGCCGAGAGCCCCCTGGGCGAGAGCGACCCATCGCTCCAGGTCAATGTCGAACTCATGCTGCTCATCGGCAGCGTAAATATCAATGGTCATGGCAGGTAGTTGTCGAATGCGGTGACAATGTCCGCAACAATACGGTGGCGCACAACGTCTTTGGCACCTAGGTGGATGAAGCTAATGCCATCAACATTCCAGAGAATCTTTTCAATGTTTGCGAGTCCACTGGGCTTTCCATTGAGGTCAACCTGGGTGACGTCACCAGTAACAACTGCTTTTGAGTTGAATCCAATTCGTGTGAGGAACATCTTCATTTGCTCAGGAGTGGTGTTCTGTGCTTCGTCAAGAATGATGAACGAATCATTTAGCGTTCGCCCGCGCATGAAGGCCAGCGGAGCAACTTCAATAGTTCCGTTCGCAATCATTCGCTGCGCACCCTCAGGACCCACCATGTCATACAGTGCGTCGTACAGCGGTCGAAGGTAAGGGTCGATCTTCGCCATAAGGTCACCGGGCAAGAATCCGAGATGCTCTCCTGCTTCAACAGCTGGGCGGGTGAGAACTATTCGATTCACTTGACGACGGTGCAGTGCCTGCACCGCTTGAGCGACAGCCAAGTAACTCTTTCCAGTTCCTGCAGGTCCAATTCCAAAAGTGATGATTGAAGCGTCAATGGCATCGGTGTAGCGCTTTTGTCCCGCAGTTGAAGGACGAATAGCTTTTCCTTTTGCTCCTCGAACTACTTCGTGCTTTAAGACTTCACTTGGTCGAAGATCGTCAGCCACCATGTCGATGGTGCGTGAAATTTTTACAACGTCGAGTGCTTGTCCGCTTTCGAGAACGAGAACCAGTTCGTCAAAAAGACGAAGAACTTTTGCGGCATCAGAACCAGTGACCGAAATCTGATTTCCCTGAACACGAATCTTGGATGCAGGAAATGAGCGCTCGATAACACGCAGGTGCTCATCTCTAGGTCCGAGCAACCCCGACATGAGGTGCGTGTTAGGTACGAAGGTGGTCGCCGTCATGGCTTCTTCAGCCGTGGCATCAAAGGTCATCCGGGTGGCCAGTCCATTCTGCGTCCACCCATCACGTGCATGTGAAGGTGTGGCACGGTCATTTGAGCGTCTTCACCAACATTGAAAATAAGTCGGTAGCCGCTTTCCTTGATTCCTTCGAGCTCAACGACTTCTTGTGCGAGGAGGAAAAGATCGTCAACAATGCCGCCGTGGTTGTTCGTCACGTGACCAGCAGTCGCAATGTGTTCTTTCGGAATTACGAGAACGTGCACAGGGGCCTGGGGTGCAATGTCATAGAACGCGTACGCAGTGTCGCTCTGTGCGACGGTCTTCGACGGAATCTCTCCCGCAACTATTTTGCAAAACAGGCAATCACTCATGTGTTGTAAACATCATTACCCATTTGGGCGGCTATTTAGGGTAAATCCCCAGTCGCCTGCACCATAAGCCAGAAGCGAGGCAGCAACTACCCCGGCGGTGTCTCCTCGAAGAACCGTGGGGCCAAGTCCGAGTTTTTTGCGCTCAGGGCCCCATTCTTCAGGTGCCCAGCCGCCTTCAGGCCCTACCGCAACACTTCTGACGCCAGACCAGTCACTTATCCCACCGAAATCAGCAACACAAACATTCACAGGAACGTCACTAATTTGCACCGGTTCATCAATGACAATGTCGTAGGTCCTGCGACATTGGCCGCAGGACTCTGCAGCAATGCGACGCCACCTCGACAAGATCTTGTCTCTCACGTCACCTTTGAACTTCACTGCAATACGACTGCTCAGTAGAGGAACAATTCGACTCACACCTAGTTCAGTTGCTTTTGCAACCACCCATTCACTGCGATCACCCTTTAGCGGAACCAGATACAAAACTGTTTCTTCGGTTACTGGATCAATGGCAACTGGCGTAACGCGGGTGATGCTGGTGTCTGTTACTTCACACAGTGACCACGAACCTTCTCCGTTGGTTACAACAATCTCTTCGCCGCTCTTGGCACGAAGCACTGTTCGAAGGTGATGCTCATCATCCTTGGTGAGTTCTGGTCGCTCAGGGTTTTGCACACGGAACTGACCTAGCGCATCAATCCTGCGCTGCCAGAGTTCGGCACTCACTTCTTAGATCCACGACGGTGAAAGAGTCCACCCTTTTCGTTCACAACTTCACCGCGATGCTCGGCGAGCTTTCGAAGAAGCTCTTCAGAGGTTTCATCCAGTTTGGTTGGAACGTCAACAACCAGGTGAACAAAGAGGTCACCGTGTCCACGGCCGTGAAGATGCTGAATGCCTTGGTGGCGAATGCGCTGAACAGTGCCGGTTTGAGTACCAGCTTCAACTTCCACTGTGTGTGTTTCACGAAGGGTTGGAACTTCAATTGTTGTTCCAAACACGGCCTGCGTATAAGAGATCCGAGCTTCGTGATGAAGATCATTGCCATCGCGCTCAAAGCGAGGGTCCTCTGCAACGCGCAGGTGAACAAAGAGTCGACCATTACCGCCACCACGTGCACCCGCGGGACCGCGGTCTTGGAGACGCATGGTGGATCCTTCTTCAACACCTGCAGGAATTTGAACATTCATGGTGACGGTGTCGTTTCGACGACCTTCTCCTCGACAGTCCTTGCATGGTGAATCAATTCGAGATCCCATTCCGTTACATCTAGAACACGGCATTGAAGTAACCATCTGGCCCAAAATTGAGTTACGAATGCGCTGAACTACGCCCATGCCCGCGCACTCGACGCAGGCAACCGGTGACGTGCCATCGGCACAGCCATTTCCCTTACAAGTCGCACAGCTAACTGGAAGCGTTACCGTGAGTTCTTTTGTTGCACCAAAGGCTGCTTCATCGAGCGTGATGTCAAGCACTACTTCGGCATCAGGACCAGGTTGTGGCCCACCGCGCTGTTGTTGACGAGCACCCATTCCGCCAAAGAACATGTCAAAGATGTCTTGGACTGAGCCACCACCACCGAATGGATTTCCGCCGCCACCCACGTCAGACCCGAAACGGTCGTAGTTAGAGCGACGCTCAGGGTCTGAAAGAATTTCGTAGGCCTGCGAAACCTCTTTAAACCTTGCTTCGGCTGCAGCATCACCGGGATTCGCGTCAGGGTGGAGCTGGCGAGCAAGGCGACGGTAGGACTTCTTCAGGTCATCTTGTGAAACGTTGCGATCAACTTCCAGGATTTCGTATAAATCTGAGCTAGACAATTTCTTCTCCACCAAAGTGTTGTGTGAGGTGCTTTGAAACAGTCTCTGCTGCAATCATCGCTTCGCGGTATTTCATTCGTGTTGGACCAAGGAGACCAACTGCTCCTACTGAATTTCCATCAATGGTGACTGGTGCGACGATCACCGAAGCTGCAGAAAGTGGCTCGTAACCATTTTCGGATCCGATGGAAACTGAAATGTCTTGCTCGAGGATGTCTTGCACCAAAGAGACCACGAGAAGTTCCTGCTCCAAGATGCTCAAGACCTTCTGTACTGTCTCTACCCCATCGAACGATTCGGCAACCTTTGAAGAGCCGCCAATGTAGACCTGCTCGCCATCAGTAGTTGGCTTTTCTTTGTGCAGGACACTGGCAGCGTCTCGTACAAGTACTGCGACGTGGTCCGCGCGTGAAGGGACTTGAATGCTTTCACCGAGTGTGGTGCCAATCAGAAGTGCATTCAGCTGCTTCGAGGCTTCTGCAACTTCTTCATGACTTGCATCAAACGTCGTCATAACACTGTTCTTTAGAACAAGGCCGTCTGAGAAAACTGTAACCAGCAGCTGATGGCGAGCGTCGAGATTGACGAGCTGCACGTTCAAAATCTTTGCCTGACTGTGACCAGCTCCCATTACGACTGATGTGTAACTTGTCATCTTTGTCAGCAGCGTCGAAGTTTGCTCTAAAACATCTTCAACTTCACCTCGAACATTGGCGAAGAAGTCCTTCACCTGATGTTGCTGCGCTTGGCCGAGTACGCCGGACTGAAGGTGATCAACGAAGTAGCGGTATCCCTTGTCGGTTGGAATTCGTCCAGCCGAGGTGTGAGGTTGTGTGAGGAATCCCTCTCGCTCGAGCGTGACCATCTCTGAGCGAACAGTGGCGGGAGAAACGCCGAGACCCGGTGCGCCAGCCACAGACGACGAGCCAACTGGCATTGCGGTGTCAACGTGTTCAACTACAACTGACTCGAGAATCTTGGCTTTGCGCGCGTCGAGGTCAGTAGGTGTCGAAATAGGTGCATTTGGTGGGCGACGAGCCATACTTTCCCCTTTGGCACTCAATTCTACTGAGTGCCAGATAGAAAGGGTCAGTCTTCTAACTTCAAGGCAGCAACGAATGCTTCCTGGGGAACTTCAACTCTTCCCAGGTTCTTCATACGCTTCTTACCTTCTTTTTGCTTCTCGAGGAGCTTGCGCTTACGGGTGATGTCTCCTCCGTAACACTTGGCCAAAACGTCCTTGCGGCGAGCCTTTACGGTTTCACGAGAAATGATGCGACCACCAACAGCGGCCTGAATTGGCACATCGAACATCTGGCGTGGAATGAGTTCTTTTAGACGCTCAGACATACGACGTCCGTAGTAGTCAGCATTGGACTTGTGAACAATTGTCGAGAAGGCATCAACTGGTTCGTGGTTAATAAGGATGTCCACTCGAACAAGTTGTGAGGTGACATAACCACTCGGCTCGTAGTCAAGACTCGCGTATCCCTTGGTGCGACTCTTTAACGCGTCAAAGAAGTCAATAACAACTTCAGCGAGTGGGATTGAGTACTTCAGCTCAACGCGCTCAGTTGACAGGTAGTCCATTTTGATCATTTCGCCACGTCTGGTCTGGCAGAGATCCATGATTGCCCCGAGATACTCCGTAGGGCTCAAGATTGAAATGTCGAGCATTGGCTCATCAATGTGATCGAGTCGACTCGGGTCTGGAAGCTCCGTTGGATTGTCAACACTTATTTGACTGCCGTCAGTGAGAAATGCTCGGTACACAACCGAAGGGGCCGTTGCGATGATGTCGAGATTGAATTCACGCTCTAAACGCTCACGAACAATTTCCATGTGCAAGAGCCCAAGGAACCCGCAGCGGAATCCAAAACCCAGTGCGTGTGAAGACTCCGGCTCGAACGTGATTGAGGCGTCGTTTAACTTCAACTTGTCGAGAGCGTCACGCATGTCGGGAAGATCGTCACCGTCAATTGGATAAATACCGCAGAACACCATTGGCTTAGGGTCCATGTAACCATCGAGTGGTTTTTCTGCAGGTCGCGCTGAGTCAGTGATTGTTTCACCCGACTTGGCACCACCAACGTCTTTGATCCCCGCAACGATGAAACCCACTTCTCCAGGGCCGAGTTGCTTCACGGTGAGAAGTGTTGGCGTGCGAATTCCGATTTCTTCAATTTCGTGGTTCGTGCCGTTTTGCATCATGCGAATTCTCATATTGTCTCGCAAAGTTCCGTCGACAATTCTGATGGAACTGATTACACCGCGGTACTGGTCGTAGTACGAGTCAAAAATAAGTGCACGTAGCTCTGCTTCAGGGTCACCTTGTGGAGCAGGAATGCGCTCAATGATTGCGCGAAGCAGTTCTGGTACCCCTTCACCAGTCTTTGCAGAAATCGAGAGCACTTCGTTTGCCGGAAGTCCGAGCACGCGCTCGAGTTCTTCTTTGCAGCGATCTGGGTCTGCAGCGGGAAGGTCAATCTTGTTAAGCACCGCAACAATTTCCAAGTTGTTCTCAATAGCTTGGTAACAGTTCGCGAGAGTTTGAGCTTGAATACCTTGGCTCGCGTCAACGAGAAGCACAGCTCCTTCGCACGCCGCGAGTGAGCGAGAAACCTCGTAACCGAAGTCAACGTGACCCGGTGTGTCGATGAGTTGGATGATGTGGCCTTCGTAACCCACACGAACGTTCTGAGCTTTGATCGTGATGCCGCGCTCACGCTCAATGTCCATTGAGTCGAGATACTGCGCTCGCATGAGTCGTGGATCGACTGCTCCAGTGATTTCTAGGATTCGGTCAGAAAGGGTCGACTTACCGTGGTCAATGTGAGCAATGATGCTCAGATTGCGGATTTTGCTGAAATCAACGGTAGTAATTTGTTCGGCCACGGTGCATCAAGGCTACCCGCCAGACCAGAGAATTCCTCGTTGTTGGCCCTACTTCGCCACTCTGCTAGCCTTATTTAGCCCGCCGGACAGTTTCGGCGCACTGATAACGGAGTTTTTTGTGGCAAATATCAAGAGCCAAATCAAGCGTAACAAGCAGAACGAAGTTGCACGCGAGCGCAACAAGTCGGTCAAGTCTGAGATCCGCACGCGTACCAAGAACGCTCTTAGCGCTGCTGGTACTGAGAACGAAGAGTCAGCTCTTCGCGCTGCAATGAAGCGTATTGACAAGGCTGCTGCCAAGAAGGTCATTCACAAGAACCAGGCTGCAAACAAGAAGTCTGGTCTTATGAAGCGCATCAACGCACTCAAGACCAACGCATAATTCACGGGCTACGCCCGTTTTCTTTTCAACAAACTTTTAACGTTAAGTCGTCACGTCTTAGCGACGACCAGCCCCCGACATTCGCGCCAGTCGCGCCACGAGTACCTCAATAACTGTTAGGTCAGTTACGTCAATGTCGGTGTTGAGATCTTTTCCACCATAACTAACGCCACCCTTAAGCGAAACATCTGCTTCTCTGACCCAGTGCACAGCTTGAGTGATCTTTTGTTGACCGAGTCGTTGCGCAGTCTTCAGTGCTTTACCCGCTGGGTAAGGGCTCATCGAGAGGATGGAGCCTGCTTCTTCTTGGCTAGTAGCGCCACTGCCCTCGAGTCTCGCCATGGCTAAGTAGTGACGTTGCAGCATATTTACAATTTGAAGTCCCGCACGACCTTTGGAGTCGAGCATTCGACGAGCAACAACAATTGACTTACTGGCATCACCTGAATCAATTGCATCGGTGAGGTCCCACGCTGGAACATCACCAGCTTCTCCTAAGTACGGCTCTACATCTTTAAATTTGAGCGGAGCTGATCCATAAATGGTCGAAAGCGTTCGAGCAGTTGAATCTATTCGCGCAACGTCGTCTCCCACGAGTTCAGCAATGCGCTGCGAAGCGGTGCGGTCAATGGTGACGTTGTATTCAGCGAACTTGGCGGCAACAAAGGCTGCGCGGTCCTGTGCCCTAGAGCCAACATTCGTCTCAACTACTTCGCCAGCAGCTTTTACGAGCTTGTTGGCCTTGGTGCCAACTACTCCGAGAATAAGAGTCACCGCAGGCGCAGGATTTTCAATCCAAGCAATGAGCTCTGCAACTTCATCAGTTAAAAGTGACTGTGCATCTCGAACAACGACCACTCGCCGATCAACGAGAAATGGCGGGGTATTAAGAGCTTCTATAACTCTCGAAAGAATTGAATCTGAGCTGCTTGAGGCAGCATCTTTTGCCGTGAAGTCCTGGAGAGCGAACGACGGGTCGAGGTCTCCGAGGGCACTTTGGAGAACATTGTGAAGCGCGTCATAAACCATGGTGGCATCAGTGCCAACAACGCAGATAGTTGAACTACTCAACTCGCTCCAATCAAGTGCTCCATAACGTCTCTGACTCTCACCGAGCCAGCAACATCATGTACACGAAGAATACGACATCCGCCAGCGATTCCGAGGGCGCTCGCTCCGAGTGAGGGCTCGCGTCGTTCAGTGACGGGAAGATCAAACATCACCCCGAGGAATGTTTTGTTTGAAGCAGAAAGAAGTAGTGGCGAACCGAGTTCTGCGAGCACCGAGGAGTCCCTGAGAAGTTGTAGCGACTGCGCGGCAGTTTTTCCAAGGTCGAGTCCCGCATCAATGATGATGCGGTCATGTTCAATACCTGCATCAAGAGCCCACTGACGTCGTTGCACGAGGAAATCTTTCACTGTCTCTGTGACATTGTCGTACTGCGGAGTCGGGTCAGCGACTCGGGGCTTAAGGCGTATGTGGGTTGCCACAACACTGGCGTTGGCACCAGCTGCAACTTTTAAATACTCCGGATCGCCAAATCCACTGATGTCGTTTCCGACACTCGCCCCTTCAGCGAAACAAGCCTTCGCCACCGATGCTCGCCACGTGTCAATACTCAGTGGCACATCAAAGCGTTTTTTGAGTTCACCAATGACTGGAACAACTCGCTCAAGTTCTTCTGCTTCAGTGACTTCATCACCAGGTCCAGCCTTCACTCCACCAACGTCGAGAAGATCTGCCCCTTCGTTAACGAGCTGCTCTGCTCGTTCAAAGAATGCATCAAGGTCGTAGGTCGCGGCGGGGCTGAAAAAAGAGTCTTTGGTTCGATTAAGGATCCCCATTACGAGAGCCCTGGAAGTGACATCAAAGCGGGCCTCTCCCAGGCGAAGGCTGATCGAATGGCCAGGTTTAAATACCTGCATTAGAGGGCCATTTTCGTGAACACGCTGGTCAGCCTAACGGTGTTGGGGCCTGATGGAAGGGTGCTCTGACACTGTTATCCTCGGCGTCTATGGGAAATGACGTAATTGGAATCAACGCCGACAACGTCACTACGTGGATGGCAGACAACGTAGGCGCTGTTGGGCCTCTCACTTTTGAACTTATCGCTGGTGGTCGCTCAAATCTGACCTACCGCGTCACTGACTCGACCGGAAAGCAATTCGCGCTTCGACGTCCGCCAACCAGTCACGTGCTGCCAACGGCGCACGACATGGTGAGAGAGCACACCATCATCACGGCTCTTCATCCGCAGGGAATCCCTGTCGCTACTCCCCTCGGACTCTGCACTGATGAAGCAGTCAACGAACGTCCGTTCTACGTCATGGAATTCGTTGAAGGCGCGATCCTTCGAGACCGCAAGGATGCGGAAAACGCATTCGATGTTCCAACCAGAGAAGGTATTGGAGAAAATCTCGCCTCAACGCTGGTTCGACTTCACGAAGTGGACATTGAAGAAGCTGGCCTCAGCGGTCTTGCTCGCCACGACGGATACATTGAGCGTCAGTTGAAGCGCTGGCGCACACAGTTCGATCAAATGCAAGTTGAGGGTTACGGCCACGGTGGACTCGTCGAAGCAGTCGGGGCACAACTTGCCGCGTCGATTCCTACGCAACAGCGAGTTTCCATTGTTCACGGTGACTACCGGCTCGACAACACGGTGCTTGATGGAAAGGGCCGCGTGAAGGCAATCCTGGACTGGGAGATCTGCACGCTCGGTGACCCAATGGCTGACCTTGGTCTCCTTCTCGTTTACTGGTCGGAGCGCTCTGATGCGACAGCTGCACTCTTGGGTGCTGCTCCTACAACCGCCGAAGGTTTTGTTGGTCGTGCCGGAGTTCTCGAGGCGTACGCGAAGCACACGTCACTAGACGTAAGCCAAGTTTCTTACTACCAAGCATTTGGTTACTGGAAGCTTGCGTGCATTTTGCAGGGAGTCTTCGCTCGCTACAGCGCCGGAGCAACTGCAGGCGACACTGGAAGCGTGAGCGAATTCCCGACGCACATCACCATGCTGGCTGAACTTGCGAAGCAGACCTTGGAGCAGGGTTGATGGACGACGAGATCTACGACCGCATAATTTTTCTTGCCGATCCAGAACTAAACGAACCAGTTCTTGTTGTCTGCCTTGACGGATGGATTGACGCAGGAAGTGGAGCCAGCACCGCTCTCAGCACCATGCTCGACACCATTCACACTGAAGTATTAGCGACCTTTGACACGGAGTTCTTTATTGACCAGCGTGCACGTCGCCCAGTCGCTCGAATCATTGACGGCATTACCACTGAGCTCACCTGGCCTGAGATCCAGTTGCGCTACGGAAAAGACGGCGATGGCGCAGACATGCTGTTCCTCATTGGACCAGAGCCTGACTTTCACTGGAGTGACTTCATTGACGTCGTCACCGATGCAGCTGGACGCTTCGATGTTCGACTCGTTGTAGGACTTGGAGCATTCCCTGCTCCAACGCCTCACACTCGCCCAGTTCGCGTTATTGGCACTGCACCGATTGCGAGTGCTCACCTATTGCCACTCGTTGGCACAGTTTCTGGAGAGCTTGAAGTTCCTGCTGGCATTAGTGCGGCGCTTGAGCTTGGTTTCGCCGAAGTAGACATGGACGTCATTACCCTCTGGGCACGCGTTCCCCACTACGTTGCTGGCATGCCCTATCCCCAGGCCGCAGCCGCTCTCATTGAAGGACTTGCGCGCATTGGTGGACTCACACTTGATGCCAGTCACCTTCGCGCTTCTGCAGACGAAGCTCGCCAGCGCGTTGATGAGCTTGTCACCAACAACCCTGATCACTCATCAATGGTTGAAGAGTTAGAAGAAGTTGCTGACGAAGTAGAAGGAACGTCACTCGGTGAAGAACTACCTAGTGGCGATGAACTTGCTGAAGAGCTCGAGCGCTTCTTGCGCGGTGAAGCGAGCTAAGCAGTTTCTACGTCTGCCTCTTCAATTCGAAGACCCAGCCCCAGCGCGTAACCCTCGAGGTAAAGCTCACTGTCATCTTGACGAGGGTGGCGATTAGCGATCTCGTAAAATGCTGGAGAGTGATCGGCCACCTGCAGGTGCGCGAGTTCATGAACCAGCACTGCATCAATGACCCACTCTGGGCATTGTCGGAGTCGACTCGAAACTCGAATTTCTTTTGTGCCAGGTGAGCATGATGCCCAGCGTGCTTGCTGATTAGTTACCCAGCGAACTGAAACTGGTTCAACCCCGTCGTTGTACTTTGCCGCAAGCAGACGTGCGCGCTCTTCGAGCATTCCGTCACCAGCAGCGACTTGTGGACGCTGCGTCAATAAGCGCTCTACGAGCTCATCAACAAACATTGTCCTGTCTTTTCCACGAACGTTTGCTGGAATCTGAACAATGATGCGACTACCCGACCAGTGAGCAGTGCCAGTTTTCTTCCTGCGCGCAGAAGACTGAATCTCTACTTCAGGACGGTCAAAACGTGGCGGTTCAATAAGAACAGTTGTGTCACCGGTCTTAGAGCTTTTTGCCATTAGATAATTATGTTCACCAAACGTGGCGGAACACAGACAATTCGCTTTGGCGTAGCGCCACCCAGGGCACTGATTGTTTCTGGGTCACTAAGAGCTGCTGACTGCGCATCGGCTTCGCTGACGCTTGGTGCAACGTTCACTCGTGACTTCACCTTGCCATTGATCTGCACAACCATGACGACCGTTTCTTCAACCGTGAGAGCAGGGTCAGCAACTGGCCAGCTCTGTAAGTGGACTGACTTCTCGCCCGGAAGACGCTGCTCCCAGAGCTCTGCCGTGATGTGTGGCGCCATTGGAGCCAGCAACTTCAACATGGTGTTTAGCGAATCGTCGAGTGTTTCGCGGTGCGCGCCATGATCCGAACGTGCTTGCTTTGAAACTGTGTTGAGTAGTTCCATAAGTGCTGCAACGGCGGTGTTGTAGCTCCAACGCTCGAGGTCACTGGTAACACGAACAATTGTGCGGTGTACTGCCTGCTTCACTGCAAGGTCGGTGTCATCAAAGGTGTCGTGGAAGTTAACTTCGTCGTACTGGCTAAGTCGCACAATGCGGTCAATAAACCTGGCGCAGCCTTCAATAACGTCTTCAGTCTGCTCGGTCCAGTCCACATCATCGGCTGGTGGTCCAACGAAGAGGTGGAACAAACGAAGTCCGTCAGCACCCACACGGTCGTAGTACTTCTCAGGTGCAATCAGGTTGCCCTTGGACTTAGACATCTTTGAGCCGTCGAGTCGAATCATTCCCTGGGTAAAGAGACGCTTAAAGGGTTCGCGCGGAAGACCTGGGGCAATACCTACATCAACTAGAGCTTTTACGTAGAAGCGTGCGTAGAGCAAGTGCAAAATTGCGTGCTCGATGCCGCCAATGTACTGATCAACAGGCATCCACTTCTTAACTTGCTCTGCATCAAAAGGCTTACCTGTAGAAAACGGATCAGCGAAACGAAGGAAATACCAAGAAGAGTCAGTAAAGGTGTCCATGGTGTCGGCTTCACGTCGTGCGGGGCCACCACAGTTGTGACAGGTGGTGTTTCTAAAGCCTTCGTGTGTGGCGAGTGGCGACTGGCCGCTCTTGTCCATGTTCACGTCGTCTGGAGCCACCACTGGAAGTTGTTCTGCGGGGACGGGCAACATTCCGCACTTGTCACAGTAAATAATGGGAATTGGACATCCCCAGAAGCGCTGGCGAGAAACGAGCCAGTCACGAAGTCGGTAGTTGACCTTTACGAGTCCACTCGCCTTCTCTTCTAAAAACTTCGCAGCAGCCTTCTTCGCGGTTTCTACGTCCATCCCATCCATGAAGCCAGAATTGATGTGAAGGCCGTCTCCGGAATAGGCACCATCTTCAAAGTCAGCTGGTGTTTCAATAGTTCTGACGATTGGTAGACCGTGAACTTTCGCGAATGCGAAATCGCGCTCATCTTCTGCAGGAACAGCCATGATTGCGCCAGTGCCATAGGTTCCAAGAACGTAGTCAGCCACGTAGACCGGAACTTGTACGTTATTAAAAGGATTGATGACGTAGCTACCGGTGAAGGCACCACGCTTGTCGAGTCCGGCTCCTGCATCAGATGATGCGGTGCGCTCAAGTTCGCTCGCGGCATTTGCACGCTCCACCAGTGCCTGCACATTTGCACGCTGGTCATCTGTAGTGAGCTCACCAAGCAGTGGGTGCTCTGGCGCAACAACGGCGTAGGTCACACCAAATCCAGTGTCTGGTCGAGTTGTGAAGACACGAAGTCCCTTAGAAGGATTGCTTGCGAGTGCGAGTTCAAACTCAACACCTTCAGAACGTCCAATCCAGTTTCGCTGCATTGTCTTAACTCGCTCTGGCCACTCAAGAGTGTCAATGTCATTAAGAAGTTCTTCGGCGTAGTCAGTGATCTTGAAGAACCACTGTTCAAGATTCTTTCGCTCAACGAGGTCACCGGAGCGGTCACACGTTCCGTCAGCGTTCACTTGCTCGTTAGCGAGCACTGTTGCACAACCTGGACACCAGTTGACTGGTGCATTTGCGCGGTACGCGAGTCCGTTTTTGTAGAACTCAATAAAAATTGTCTGAGCCCACTTCATGTATTCAGGGTTATGACTGAATACTTCACGGCGCCAGTCGTACACTGCTCCCAGGCGGTGAATGGAATTCTTAAGTTCCTTCATGCGCTCGTCGGTGAAGATTCGAGGGTGCGATCCTGCCTTAATGGCAGCGTTTTCTGCGGGAAGTCCGAAAGAGTCGAATCCCAGCGGAGAGAGAACTGCCTTTCCGAGCATGGTTTGGTAGCGAACTAGAAGGTCACCAAAGGTGTAGTTGCGGACGTGGCCCTGGTGAGCAGCTCCCGATGGGTACGGATACATGCAGAGCGCGTAGAAACGCTCGCGAGGGTCATCGTTATCAACTTGGTACGTGCCCTCTGTAAGCCAGCGTTCTTGCCACTTGGACTCAACTTGGGTTACATCAAAGGGACGGGCCATTAATACATTCTAGGTAAATCCAGCAGTAGAACTGACCGTTGCGGTTACTTCTGATTAGTGACTACGTGAACGCTTTTCCATGTAATCGGCGTAACCAACGAGCTCGGGGTCAGCGGCAAACGCAGCAGCGAACTTCTCTCGAGCCTTCGCGCGCTTTTCTGGAAAGTAGTCAGTTGGCCAGAAGCCTTGGTGGGGCTCATAACCCTTAAGCACATTGCGCGAAACCGTTACCTTGTGGACTTCATCAACGCCGTCCATCACACTCATGGTTGGAGCGCCCGCCCACATGGCTTGTAGTGGGGTGAGATCAGTAACGCCGAGTGATCCGAGCACGTGAATTGCACGGTAGGAAACTTCTCGAAGTACTTTGGCTGCGGTGTATTTGCACATGGCAATTTGTGTGCGAGCTTCTTGCGTGCTCGAGTTGTCAATTGTCCACGCTGTCCAGAGCACGAGTAGTCGCAACTGGGCAATTTCTGCGTAGGAGTCAGCAATTGCAGCCTGCACCATTTGGTGCTCGGCAATTACCTTGCCGTGACTTTCGCGACTAAGTGCGCGCTCACACATCATGTCAAAGGCACGCTGGCACTGTGCAATGGCACGCATGGCGTGGTGAATTCGTCCACCGCCAAGTCGGCGCTGCGCCAAAACCTTGGCTCCATCTTCTGGTCCAAGCAAGTGGTCAAGTGGAACACGAACATCTTTGTAAATAATGTGATTGTGAGTGCGTGGGTAGTCCTTGATTTCAACACCAGGAGTCTTTCTTGGAACAATGAATATTCCATTGGTGCACATCACAAACAAAATGTCAGCGTTACGACCATTTGAGGTGTACCACTTCTCACCATTAATGACCCACTCTTCACCGTCGCGAACAGCTTTTGTTGTGAAGAGGTTGGGATCAGATCCACCTTGTGGCTCGGTCATTGAATACGCCGAAAACATTTCTTGATTCATTAGTGGGTAGAGCCAGCGCTCCTTCTGCTCTTCAGTTCCATATGCAGCGAGAATTTCCATGTTGCCTGTGTCTGGAGCCTGGCATCCGAATAGTGCTGGGGCCATTGAGTAGCGACCAAGTACTTCATTTAATAGTGCGAGCTTTAGTTGTCCATAACCAGGACCACCAAGTTCCTTATCGAGGAATACAGCCCAGAGGCCTTTTGCCTTGATTTGATCTTGTAGAGGCTTAACGAGAGCACGCATCTTCTCGTCACGTACATATGGTGCATACGGGAATACGAGCTCAAGTGGTTCAACTTCGTTCTTGCAGAAGTCTTTCACCCAGTCGAGTAGTTCCTGAAATTCTGGCTCTGTTGAAAAATCCCACGACATAGTCCCCACCTAAACATTGAATTGAATTTTCAAAAGACTACCTATTCCATCTAGCAGTCGTAACCATCAATAAATGGAGGCAGGAACCTGACTGCTAACATCAATAGTTCCTTGGGGGTATAGCTCAGTTGGTAGAGCACTTGCATGGCATGCAAGGGGTCAGGGGTTCGAATCCCCTTACCTCCACCAGTCTTAGGAAAAGTGCAATCCTGTGAACTCGCCCGACTCTCGCCACGCTTTGCTGTAAGCAAAATAGCCAATTGATCCAGTTGGATAATTTCCCATAGTTCGAAGTTGACGAGCGTCTGGTCCTTTGCCCTCATTGTTGTAATAACCAGGAGTGCAGTCAGGACTGTTCATCACCGTGCCGGTAGCCATTGCATACTGCGCAACCCAAGCAT
>JBAWYN010000020.1:0-13856 GCA_037143535.1 Acidimicrobiaceae bacterium
AGCAACTCTGGAAAAAAGGTGAAACTTCGGGCAATACTCTTCGCACGGTTGAAGTTGTTCTTGACTGCGATGAGGACGCTGTTTTGGTGCGCGCTAATGCTGATGGCCCAACATGTCACGATGGATCGACATCCTGCTTCACGCCATGGTTATGGCGCAAAATTCTTCAGCGAGCAGAAGAGGGTTCAGCCGATTCGTACGTGTCAAAGATGCTCACTGAAGGAACTCCGCTGATTTCGAGAAAAGTTGGAGAAGAAGCGGTTGAGCTAGCTGTTGCTGCCCTTAGCGAAACTGACGAGCGGGTTATCAGTGAGGCCGCAGACTTGTGGTTTCACACTCTTTTGTTACTTAAGAGCAGGGGACTAGACCCTGCTGCGTTGGAAGACGAACTTCGCCGACGCGATAAATAACGTCACAGAAGTTTTCGGTTCATTTCATTCCGGACTGTGCGTTTTGTCACATTCCGGAAATGTACGAGGCGTAAACCTATGGCATGAAAATTTCCACATTCAAAAAAGGTGGACTTCGTAAGAAGGCCATTGCAGTATCTGCAGCAGTTGCTGTAGCGTCCCTATCTTTGATCACTGCTTCTGCAAATGCAGAAGACAATCCTGGATTTGTTCTCTACTCGTCACAGGGCTACGCCCAGTCGGTAATTACTGCGTTTAACGCAACTAACCCTGGATTTACTGTGACGCTGAATGCAGCCTCTACTGGACCATTGCTGCAGCAGGTTCAGGCCGAAGGGACAAACCCTAAGTGGGGTGCACTTTGGATCGATGGTGCTATTCCGTTTGAATACCTTGACTCAATTGGCATGCTCACAAAGAACAGTGTGCCAAAGACAGCCAAGTACACGTCACTTGGAACTTCAAACGTTCCTAAGGATGGAAGCTACATCCCTACTGGAGTGACTGAAACTGGAGTCCTTTGCTACGACAGCAGCCAAGTCAACGTTGCAAACCTTCCTTCGAAGTGGACCGACCTTACAGACTCTTCATACCCACTTGGTATGAACGACCCATCAATTTCTGGCCCTACCTACCCTCTACTTGCTGGAGTTTTCTCGAAGTTGAGCAAGCTTCCAACCAATGCAACCACTGCGCAGGTTAAGGCTGCAATCAAGAAGGGTGAAGCCTTCTACGAGGCAATCGCGAAAAAGAAGCCCGGCAACCTCGTTGTGAATGCGAAGAATGGAGCCACACTTGGAGCCATTAGCAACCGTGCAATTGGTATGGCCACTATTCAGGGGTCTGCTTGCTACTCAAAGACAATTGGAAGCATGCCAACTCTTGGTGAAAAATACCTTGACGCATCTTTCGTGTTGCCAAGCGCTATCGGAATTGACTCAAAAATGCCAGCAGTAGTTCGTGCAGATGCCGCAAAGTTTGCTGCTTGGCTTCTCACTGCTGCAGGACAAGATGCAATGCAAAAGGGTGACCCAGCTGGTGACTCACTGTACTGGCCAATTATCACCGGTGTTACGACTTCAAATGCAGTGATCCCTGCCATTGCTTCAACAAACCCGTACATAATCAATCCAAAGCTTTGGGCTCCGTACCAGACAGAAATTACAGCTTGGTTTGTCAAGAACTTTGTAAATTAACCACAATCGTTCAGAAATCTCTCTTAACCGCCGCGACAACTGTCGCGGCGGTTAAGTGTTGAAAACCGCATTGATTGGAAATGTGAAATTATCACAAAGAATTTTTTGGCTAAACAAAATGCATCTGTCATTGGCAGTGTTGGGATCTGGCTTTCACTCGGCCTGCTCATCGTTGCACCAGTAGTTAGTTTTCTGATTATTGGTTTTAGCCCTAGAACTTTTCAGCAGGGAACGCAGTGGTTTACGTTTCAGTATGTTGGCGAAGCTCTTCAGGGCTATACCGGTACTGCCATCTTTAATTCAATTTGGGTTGCCACGCTGGTTTCGATTCTTGCAGTAGGAATTTCTACATCACTCGCCTGGGTAATTCATAGAACCAACATTGGTGGAAGAAAATTCTGGGCTGTCATGATGTGGCTTCTTCTACTTCTTCCAACATGGATGACGACTTTGGGTTGGACAGATTTGTTGCAGCCCTCTGGTGCTGCCACAGCACTCGGCTTCGATGTTTCATTTCTCTACAACGAGTTTTTTGGTCCACTCGGAATTATTATTGTCCTGACAATTTCAGCATTGCCATTCGCTTATTTCATAGTTTCAGCAGGACTTCAGGGTCTTGGGCCAGAGTTTGAAGACGCGGCGCGGATTCATGGAGCAAACAGAATTCAAACCTTTCAAACAGTTTTGCCAATCATCGCACCTGCGCTGTGGAGTGCGCTGGCAGTTAGTTTCGCTGAAACCATTAGTGACTTTGGCGTTGCGTCCACGTTGGGCTACCACTCTCATTTTCCACTAGCTACATTTGTGCTGTTCAAGGCAATCAACAGTTATCCAGCAAATTTTTCGGTCGCTGCTGTCATGGCGTTGGTGTTAATTCTTTCCACCATTCCTCCAATACTTCTTCAATCAAGAATGATGCGAAAAAATACTTTTGCAGTTCTTTCTGGCAGGACACGTACACCTCGAATCAGAGAATTTCGTCGTATTCCTAGAGCTATAGCGACCTCAGTTGTGGCGGCCGTTTTCTTATTTGCAATTGGAGTTCCGATTTTAGGCGCAGTTGTTGACTCACTGATTAGTGAGCAGGGTTTTACACCTGGATCTAAAGTTCACTTTTCTCTTGGTTATTACAGAGATATTTTCGATCCTGTAGTTGTTGGAAAGAGTTTGGGTGCGCCACTTCTCTTGTCGAACCAGCTTGGACTTTTTGTTGCTTCAATAACGGGAGTCTTTGCAGTAATTATGGCTCGAAGGCTTGTTAGGAATGCAGGTGGCTTAAGTCAAAAAGTCACAGACATCTTTCTTCTTGGCTCTATTGCGATTCCTGGTGTTGTACTAGGAATTGGTTACATATTTTTCTATAACTTAAGTTTTATTACCCACCACGTGATTGATCTCTATAAAACTCTTCCTCTTTTAGTAATTGCATTAGTTGCTGCGTCGCTTCCCGGACAGACTCGACTCATTGCTGGGCCAGTAAGCCAAATTCAGCCCTCACTGAGCGAAGCTGCGAGAGTGCACGGCGCGAATCGTTTTGATGCCTGGCGGACAACAAATCTTCCCTTGATGTCCAGAGTCCTTTTGTGGGGATGGCTGCTGACTTTCACAAAAACAATTTCTGAACTTGCAATTGCAACAATTCTTTATTCGCCAAGCCAAATTCCAGCTTCAGTAACAATTCAAAATAACATTGCGAACTACAACACAGGCCCCGGTACAGCTATGGCGGTGCTAACGCTTGTTGAAATGCTGACAGTGATTGCGGTGGTATTGGGTATTTTTCGTTTAGTTACTCCAAGAGGATGGCGACGAATTGGATGGAGCGAGGTTCAGACATGACTAGTAAGAAAATTTCCGCTGCTGAGGTTGAATTTGAGAATGTAGGAAAGCGCTTCGGTGAAAAAAATGCTTTGTCCGAAATTAACTTTTCAATTGAACCAGGTTCTTTCGTGGTGCTTCTCGGCCCATCGGGTTCAGGAAAGACAACATTGCTGCGCTGCCTGGCAGGTATCGAGCGCCCAAGTTCGGGTTCGATACGTATTAACGGCGTAAGTGTTGCTGGGGAAGCAGGTTACTTACCACCAGAAAAACGTGACCTCGCAATGGTATTTCAGGACTACGCCTTGTGGCCTCACCTCACGGTTAGGAAGAACATCGGGTTCCCCCTAAACAACTCTGAACTTTCAAAGACCTCGAGGGTGGAGCGTATTGACAATTTGCTTGAGAGGGTCGGAATTTCTCACTTGGCCGAGCGGTACCCAAATCAACTATCGGGTGGCGAGCAACAACGCGTAGCACTCGCACGCGCCCTAGCTGCCGAAGTTGGTCTTATCTTGTTTGACGAGCCCCTTTCGAATCTTGACGCTGACCGCAGAGAATCTCTTCGAATTGAAATTGCAACTTTGACAAGAGAGTCCGGAGCAACAGCGCTGTACATCACCCATGATCAGTCCGAAGCCTTTGCACTTGCTGACAAGGTAGGAGTTCTTAATCAAGGTGAGCTCGTTCAACTTGGTACCCCAGAAAACATTTACAGCAATCCCGTAAATGCATTTGTAACTCGATTCACGGGCGTGGCAGGCGAGTTCTCAATTAAAGAGTTCAAGAAGGTTGGCGATTCTCGTGTCGAGGCGTATCTTCCATTTGCACCAAACATCACAATTGAAGCAACGAAGATCGGTAAACTTCCAAGTGATTCAAATCCAAGTTTGTTCATTCGTTCAGCAGGAGTTTCAATATTCCCTGAAACAAATGAAGAAGGCGTTCCTGGCGAGATTCGTGATGTTGCATTTAATGGTCGTGGATATGAACACGTTGTAAAAGTTGGTGTTACAGAAATGTTGACCAAGGTGTATTCAAAGAAACGTTTTGACCGTGGTGTGAATGTGAAAGTCACGCTTGATCCGAGTTCTTGTTTTGTCATCAATCCAGATAAAGAGGAGCAGTAAATGTTTTTAGCAACAGTTTCTTCAGGAGTGCTGGTACTTGTTGGCGCCGTGTTTCTAGCTTGTGCTGTAGAAATGGTTGAGGCATTGACCATCGTTTTCGCCGTTGGCCACACCAGAGGCTGGAAATCTGCCTTCGAAGGGGTCTTCGTGGCACTCGTGGCACTCGTCGCGCTGGTTGCCGTCTTCGGTCCAGCGCTCGTTCAGATTCCTCTCAGCACTTTGCGCCTTATTGTCGGTGGGGTGCTGCTTATCTTTGGAATGCAGTGGCTCCGAAAGGCCGTGCTTCGATCAAGTGGGTTTAAAGCCAAGCATGATGAAGACGCTATTTATGAAGAGACAGTTGCTGAGCTGAGAGCATCGGGACAATCAATTGGACGTGACCGAGTTGCATTTGTGATGGCATTTAAGGGAGTCTTTTTAGAGGGGTTAGAGGTAGTCGTAACAGTGTTGACGCTTGGAACCTCAGCCCATCGCCTGGGCCTTGCTGCAACTACTGCAGGCATTGCGCTCATGCTCGTTGTAATTATTGGGGCAATAGTTTCCAAGCAACTTTCATCTATTCCCGAAAATGCAATGAAAATGAGTGTAGGTATTTTGTTGGTTAGCTATGGAACATTTTGGGCTGGTGAGGGCCTAAAAGTTTCATGGCCTGGTAACGATGCGTTCCTGGCTTTCTTAGTGGTTGTCTACACGCTGGTGACCTGGGGTCTCGTTGCACTAGCGAAATTTGAATCACCTAAGAAGAAAGTTGCTGCGCACTCATGAGTAAAAAACAAACCCTTCCTGTTCGATTGCTAAAAGGATTCGGAATGTTCTGGTGGGATTTCCTTGTTGGTGATACTCCAGAACTTTTTATTGCAGTTCTACTCATCATTGGCGTGATTACAGGCTTGCGTGGGGCTGGGTTTAACACGGCTGCAGTAGTTGCACTTCCAGTATTGGCAATATTCGCACTGGGTGTATCCGTGAAGCGAGCTATCAATTCATCCAAGAAGAAATAAGCAGCCTTGCTTATAGGTAGTGCGGCGGCACTTCGTTGTTGTCTCGTCTAATTTTTCTGATTTCTTCTTTTAGGCGACCAATTTCTGCCTTCAGATCACGAATGATTTCCTCGTATTCTTCACTCGTTGGTGTTTCATTGGTCACCATTCAAGAATCTCACATTTACTGGGTAATTTGCGGCCAGTTTGACTGTTTTCAATAAAACCATCTTTCCTCGTCCTACCTCATTATGGTTAGAAATGGTTGCTGTCACACGACACACCAAGGGGGATGTATGTCTACAGAACACATGGCGGGCCATGACCATGACCGTCTTGCAGCACTTGGATATAAGCAGGAGTTGTCGCGAGTTCTCTCGCTATTTGACAATTTTTCAGTGGCGTTTAGTTATCTCAGCCCAATGGTTGGAATCTATTCGCTCTACGTAATTGGACTTGGAGCTGGTGGGCCTCGGTACATCTGGACAATTCCAATCGTCGTAGGTCTAATGACACTGGTTGCACTCGTCTTTGGAGAACTCTCGAGTGAGTATCCATTGTCAGGCGCTTTGTATCAATACGGAAAGTTCAACGTTGGGCCACGCTACGGCTGGTACGTCGGGTGGATTTACGGATTCGCATTGCTTGCAACCGTTGCCTCGGTGGACTCAGGAGCAGTTAGTTACGTTTCTGCTCTTTCAAACATTTGGTTCAAAACCCACATTGATCCAACTAATCACGTAACTGTCTTCGCAATTACCGGAACGATAATTCTTCTTTCGGCGATTTTGAACTCAGTGGGCGCAAAGATTATGGGTTACGTCGCCAGATTTGGTGTCTACGTTGAAACCATCGGAACATTTGGTGTTTTCATTGCACTTGCAATCAAGGGTTTTCACCAGGGCCTTGGCTTTATTTTCACTACACAAGGTGTGCAGAATGCCAGTACTAATCCACTCGGAGTTAACTTCGGTGGCAACTGGTGGACTGGTGCAGCACTAGTAGCAGTACTCGCCAACGTCTACATTTTCTTCGGATTTGAATCAGCTGGTGACATTTCAGAAGAGACAAAAGAAGCAAGTCGTCAAGTCCCACGTTCAATGCGAAACGCACTCCTTTACGGTGGCATTTCATCATTCATTCTTGTTCTGGGCCTTCTGCTCGCAACTCCAAAAATTGGAGGCATCGATGCTGTAATCAAGGGTGGTATTCCGATGATCCTCGGTGCACTTCCAAGCTGGTTGCAGGACTTCTTCCTCGTAATGGTGATCATTGCGTTCTTTAGCTGTGGCACTGCAGTCCAGGGTGCGGGAGCTCGAGTGGCCTTTGCATTATCACGTGACGGTGCTCTTCCAGGAAGTAATGCAATTAAGCAGGTTTCTGCGAAGCACAAGACTCCTCGAAACGCAATTGTGGTCGGAACAGTTATTCCATTCCTCTTCTTGCTACTGGTACTTGTAACCCCACCGGCTGCGGGTTGGCACATTTTGTGGTTCACGTACCCTGCAGGTGTTAACGCTCTGTATGCACTTGTTTCGTTCGCCACTTCAGGTATCTACTTGTCATTCTTCCTTACAGTGCTTGGAGCATTCATTGCCCGCCAGCGTGGCTGGAAGCCAAGCGGAACTTTCACGCTTGGTAAGTGGGGAATGCCAGTAACGATTGGTGCAATGACCTACTTGTTCTTGATGATGCTCAACATTGTTTGGCCAAGTGCACTTACTAGTGGACGCGCAATGTATTTCAACTACGGGTGGGTCACGTTGGTTGTGATGGCTCTGATTGTCGCGATTGGTGCCCTCTACGAATTGATTGCACGACCAACTAGCAAAAAGTAATTATCGCAAATTTAAAAATCCCCCGGCCTAGTACAGGCCGGGGGGTTTTATTTGCGAATTAGTTTTCTAGTGTTTTCATGTGGGCAACAATCATTGATGCCACTTCAGAATAGAAAGACTTGTCGTGAGTGATGTCGTCACCATATGCGTCGAGCAGCCCTGTGAGTGTTTCGTAATTAACACGAGCGACCATCTTTCTACGAGCAGGCGAAGCGTTGGGGAAGCGCACTGTGTACAAAGTATTGAGTCGAGTAACTACTTCTTCGTTACGAATTCTGTCGGCATCGAGCAACTCAGGAATTGAGCGAATTGCACGGCGGAGCTCAACAGTTGCCGGGTGATCTTTTCGAAGTTTGTAAGTCAACTCAACTACTTCGTGAACCCAGTTCTCTAGGTCAGGCGCCGAAGGTAGCTCTGAAACTTTGTCGATTATGTAACTGGATCGGAGGTCACGGTCAGCTTTTGAAAGCTCAAGAAGAATTGCAATCTTGTCAGGAAAGTAGTGATACACGGTTCCGATGTTGATCCCCGCACGTTCAGCAACAAGATTGGTATTGAGCGCAGCAATACCTTGTTCGACGATGATCTCTTTCGCAACGCTAAGAATGCGGTCGAATGTGATCCGTGATCTTGCCTGCGAAGGGCGAGTGATACGGTCATTGATTCCAGATAGCGTCATGAACAAGGTCTCCTATTTGCATCCAGTTTAAGTGACTTCTCAAGTAACGACTACATTAAGAAGAGATCTAAGGGGGAAGTCGTGCCAATAGTCATTTATCGTGCTTGTGAAATCGTGACACTTGATAGCAATTGCCCGGCCGCAAATGCAGTTGCAGTAAGTGAAGGGCGAATCCTTCATGTGGGTGAATTCGCTGACATCTGTGAATACCTTTCTGACACTGTGTTCGAAGTGGATGATCGATTCAAAGACGATGTAATTGTTCCTGGCTTCATTGAGGCACATGGCCACACATTCGGTGACGGAGCACTCGGAAAGCTTGTTTGGACTGGTATTGATGATCGTCCAAGTCCAGACGGGACAATCTCTAAAGGATGCAAATCGATCCAGGACGTGATCGACCGCTTAGTGGAACGATCCGCAGAATTCCCTGAAGGGACCATTTCTGGTTACGGATTTGACCCTTCGTTCCATGATGGTCGAGCCCTGCGACGTGAAGACTTGGATCGTGTGAGTACCTCACAAGGTGTTGCAGTTATGAATGCGAGCGGCCACCTTGCTTATGCAAACTCTAAGCAGATGGAGTTAAGCGGCGTCACTTCAAACACTGATGAAGTCGGTGTCATCAAGGATCAAGATGGTAATCCGACTGGTGAATTCCATGAGAAAGCTATGGATTTAATCTTTGATCAAGTACGAGTTCTTTCGAGTGATCCAGAGAAGTCCGTGCGAAACGGCGGTGAACTTCTACGCCAAGTTGGTGTGACCACTGGAAGTGATCTATCACTCTTTGCGGCTGGTCGTGCTTTTGAAACATACGCAGAAGTTGTGTCTGACGAAAGTTTTCCTGTTCGAATTACATATTCTCCAAATGTTGAAGAGATGTCTCGAATTCTTGACGAGAAAACTATTTTTCCTCTAATGCTTAAATTGCGCGAGGAAAGTAATGATCGATTCACGTTTGGCCCCATCAAATGGGTTTCCGATGGATCTATTCAGGGCTTTACCGGAAAGTTGAAATGGCCTGGTTACTGCGGTGGTGAAGATCACGGTCAACTACTTCTCGATGAAGCGGCGTTGGTTGAGGGATTAACTCCATACCATGACGCAGGATTTCAATTAGCCGTACACGCCAATGGAGATGAAGCCATTGACACCGTGGTCGGAGCATTTGAGAAGATATTAAATTCTTCACCACGACTTAATCACCGCCATCGTTTGGAGCACTTTCAAATGGCATCACCAGCGGTAATGACGAAGATGGCAACTCTCGGACTCTGTGCCAACATCTTTTCTAACCACATCTATTACTGGGGTGACACTCACCGAAGGAAAACTATGGGGCCAGATAAAGCACGTCGCATGGACGCAGCTGCGTCTGCACTTCGTGCTGGACTTGTGATTTCACTTCACTCTGATCACCCAGTAACGCCTGTTAATCCGCTTTTCACGATGTGGTGTGCCGTTAATCGACGCACAAGAAGCAACTTCGAACTTGGAGCAGCCGAGAAAATTACTCCACTGCAGGCTTTGACGGCGATGACCCTCGGATCTGCCTATCTGATGAACCGAGACGACATGCTCGGTTCAATTGAGGTTGGTAAATTTGCCGACTTTACAGTTCTTGCAGAGAACCCACTCACTGTTGAGCCAATGACGATTAAGGACATAAAAGTAATTGGAACAGTTGTTGGCGGCAAGCCAACAACTAATTAGTTACCACGCAATGTCAATTACAGGTCGAACACCTTCACGATCTTCAATTGCTTTTCCTGCCTGAATGAGTAGATCTTCACGGAACATTGAAGCTACAAGTTGAACTCCATTTGGTTTAGTCGTGCCAACATTGATTGGTACTTGAAGCACAGGGAAGCCGGTTGTTGGAAGTGAAAACTGGTATCGCATTTGCTCGAAAATGTCATCAACAGCTGCTGGGCCCTTCGTGTCATACGCCGCTGGCATTGTGTGATTTGCGTTTGTAATCATCAACATGAGTGGGTACTCCTGCATGAACGCTGTCCATGCTCGACAAATTAAGTCACGTTCAGCCATTGCATTGAAATACAACGCAAAGTTTGTCTCTGGCATCTTCCTCATAAGTTCACGACCCCAAGCTACAAAACCTGGGTCTGGAATCTGTTCAACGAGCGCAGCGTTTAAAAGTAGTTCTGGAGCTGCAATGCGCTCCCACATACTAAAAGTCGCTTCGAGCATTGGCGGGTTCACTTGCTCTACTTCGTAACCTGCATCGGATAAGTGCTTCGCGGCTGTCGCGAGCGCTTGCTTTGTTTCAGAGCTCATGTGGTGCCCGTCGTCGCTTATCAGTGCGACCTTTCGTGAGGTTTTTGGTCCGTAGTTCTCAATTGGGAATGAAACCGACCTTGGGTCATCGATGTTGTAGATGGACATGGCTTCAAACGTCGCCCATAGATCGTCAATGTTTCGCGCCATGGGTCCATTTGTCGACATCAACAAGCTAAATGTGAATCTTGGCGATGTGGTGTTTGCCTTCATGGTTGGCATTCGACCCACAGTCGGGCGGAGTGCAGTAATACCTGAGTTGAATGCTGGCCACCTCACAGAACCACCAATGTCGTTTCCTTGTGCAACGGCACACATTCCGGTTGCAACAGCAACGCCGGCACCACCACTTGATCCACCAGGAGTTATTGCTTGGTCAAACGGATTTAGAGTCGCCCCGTGAAGTGCATTGTCTGTATGTATACGAAGGGCCATTGCGGGCGAGTTTGACCTACCAATCATGGTTCCACCAGCGTCTTCAAGGCCACTAATCACGGGGGTAGTTGACGGTGCAATGGCATCAGCCTGAAAAGTGAGCCCGTCGTCTGTTGGATAACCCTTGTGGTCAACATTGATTTTTGAAGAAAAAACAACACCAGCAAGTTTGCCCAGACGGCTCCCTTGGTCAAATTTTTTGGCTCGTTCCACTGATTCACTATCGACAAGCGTGAGTGCGTTGAGTCGAGGATTTACCTGAGCGATTCGCTCTAAATGTGATTTTGCTACCTCTTCGGCAGAGACTTCTTTGCTACTCACCATTTTCGATATTTCTACAGCACTTTTTTGCCAGAGCTCAGTCATCTGTCTACTTTCGTTTGAGTTAAAAGAATAAGAAATTCTAGAGAAAGTGCAGGCTTTTCCTCGCCGTGCAGCTCCATAGTTGTTTTGACACGACACAGAAAGCCACTTGGCTTGTCAGTCACTGAGAGCAGTACTGCTCGCGCTCTCATTTTGTGCTCAAGGTATGCAGTCGCCGGAAATCGAAGTGAATCTACGCCGTAGTTGTACGTAACAACACCTTCTTCATAAAAAGGAAAGTTGTCAAAAAATGCAGATTGAAGTAACGAAAGAAGCATGAAACCGTCAATGTTCTCGCTAGCTCTTGGAAAGTCAGAATTAACCCAAGTGTCTGACAATTCTGGAACCGAATCGACTGACCAGTGAAATTGATCGAGATGTTCTTTATCAACGCTTCGCCACTCAGTTACGAAGACTTCGTTTCCTATCGATCCGTGCAATTCACTTAGTGGTCGTCTCTGAACACTTGATTCAGGCTTCCAGCTAAGTAACTGTTCGCTCATTGACTGTCAGTGACTACTAAATTTGTCCAATCCCCAACAAGCACCGGACGCTCTGATCCTTCAAGATCCATCACATTGTGCGTTGTAATGAGAGTTCCTTTCGCATGTGAGCGAACATCAGTGAGAGTGGCAGTAACTTTCACACGCTGCTCGAGGAAAACTGGAGCGGGGAATCTGAAATTTTCGAGGGCATAGTTGAGTCCAAACGCTCCAGGAGAATTAATCGGGTTGTTGTTGAAGTGAGCTGTGATCAAGAGTGAGACCAGCATGAACCCGTCTACATTTTCGTAGCCCACTGGATTCGTTAGGCACATCTCCATGTCAGCATCATCGCCGTTTGCAAAAGTGGACCACCGAAACTGCTTAACACGGTCTTCACTAATGGTGAGCCAGTCGGTAGTGAATAGTTCTTTGCCAACGTGCAAATGTGCTTCATCCACAGGGATAGTTGGCTGCATTTTTCCACGCATACCGAATGCAATTGATGACATGTGGCCTCTCTTTAAACTAAGCATATAGTTACTTTCAGAAGATTATAAGCAAAGGAATCAATGGTGGAGAAAAAGTTTGAGCAGTTTTCTGAAGCGGTTCAATACTTTGCTTCAACAGCGCCAGAGTCTCCGGCAACTTGGTTTCAAGGTGCGGAAATCTCCTATGGAGAACTCGACCAGCGTGTTACAGAATTCGCTCGAGCATTAGTGGCCAGTGGAGTGAACAAGGGTGACCGCGTTGTAGTTCTCTCGACTCCACGACCTGAGTTCTGGATTGCAGCCTTAGGAGTAATGAGGGCTGGAGCAATTTATACCGGCATCAATCCTTCCTACACTCCACGTGAGCAAGCTCACGTTGTCACAAACTGTGAACCAGTTTTGATTTTCTCTCTAGCTAGTAATGCCGGTCGTTCTTACGTTGATGAAGTTGAAGAGCTGCTTAAAAATTCAACATTGCGAGAAGCAATTCGCCTGGACCAAGGAGACGGACAGGGTGCTCTTGTCAGCATGGCTGATTTCTTGTCTCGAGCGACCGATCAATTTCTTCCAGAAGTTTCACCTCGCGATCCAGGTGCAATCGTTTATACCTCTGGTTCAACTGGCGCTCCCAAGGGAGCTTTGATTCCTCACTTTGCACTTACGTATGGCGCTTACTGTGACGCAGATGCAATGCTCGTCTCGCAACCACGTGTGCCGTGCAACCTCCCGACAAACCACACAGGATGCATTGTTGACGTTTGTGGTGCAACATTGGTTGAAGGTGGCATGCTCGCATTTATCGAGAAATTTGACGCAGGAGACATCCTTCGTCTCATAGAAGAGCTCAAACTCACTAATTTGCAACATGTTCCAACTGTTCTTCAAATGATTGCTCTCCACCCAGACTTTGCTAGGACCGATCTTTCAAGTCTTCAGATTGTGGCGTGGGGTGGTGCTGCGCTACCAATTGAATTTGTGAACATTTATAAAGCGCTAGGCGTGAAGTTACTAACCACGTTTGGTCAAACCGAGACCGTTGGCAATGCAGCTTGGTCTCAGCTAACTGACACTGCGGAACAGTTGGCTAATTCTGTTGGCCACCCAAATCCCGATGCAGAAGTGCTGCTAGTTGACGAAGATGGAAATGAAGTAGAACAAGGGACTGAAGGTGAGGTCTGGTACCGGCACCCGGCAATTTTTCTTCGCTACTGGAACAATCCTGAAGCCACGAAGAAAACCATTACAGAAGATGGCTTTCTAAAAATGGGCGATGTTGCTGTACAAAATCCTGATGGCACTCTTCGACTTGTGGGACGCCGCTCTGAGATGTTTAAGTCTGGTGGGCTTAACGTGTACCCACGTGAGGTTGAATTAGTCCTTGAATCGCATAATGACGTTGCACTCGCTGCAGTATTTGGGCTGAAGAACGAGCAGTGGGGTGAAATAGGTGCTGCGTACGTAGTCCTACACGAGAACTCGACTGCAACTGATGAAGAACTACTCACGTGGTGCCGGTCGAGTCTTGCCGGTTACAAGATTCCCAAAATCCTTCGGATAGAAAAAGATTTACCGTTCTTGCCGATTGGAAAAGTTGACAAAAACTCATTACGTGAGCGTTTAGTCGAATCGTTGCAATAAAGATTTTTGCGCTCGAACACGTGCGTTCAGGGTTAAACCCACAGCTTCGACAGTGTTTCGCAGATGGGATACCTCGCAGCTGTAACAAAGACGGT
>JBAWYN010000021.1:0-13755 GCA_037143535.1 Acidimicrobiaceae bacterium
ACGCGACCGCTCTCTTCGTCAAGAACAATTCGACCGCCACCTTCAGTGACGAGTACGTGGTCTTCAAAGAAGACGCATGCATCTTGGGTAAGTGGGTCGAGTGTGCGTCCAAGTGATGAGAAGGCTTTTCCGTAGACCGAGTGTGAGTGCGCTGCAGCGACAACGTCAGGTCGTGCTGCGTGAACGGCAGCGTGAATTACAAATGCTGCTCGGTTCACTGGCTTGTCACCGTGGACAACTTCTCCATCGTGGTTTACCAAGATGAGATCTGATACTCGAACATGACGAAAATTCATTCCGAATGGATTTACCCAGAAATGATCAAGTAGCTCAGGGTCGCGTGCAGTGATGTGCCCGGCGACTCCTTCGGAGAATCCGAGCTTGCCAAAAATACGAAGTGCGCCAGCAAGCTTTTCTTTGCGGTGCTGTCTTTCGGCCTCAATTGAATCAAAAGTAGGAGGAAGATTGAACTTCAGCTCGCTCTGTTGTGGTGTGAACTTCTCAGCAATATCAGTCATGATTTCCCTTTGATTGTGCTCTAGACCCACTCTACATCTGGTCTAAATACGGAGCCATTTCCTTCAAAAACCCTCTAGTAGCCGAGTTCCACATCGATAATTCCTTCGAGTGGCTGACCATCTAGGTGGCGGCGGAGGTTCTCGCAAAATACTTGCGTTGCACCAGAAAGGAATGGCCGACCCGTCCAAGAAGAGTGTGGGGTAACAAATGCTTTTTCGTGGGAGTAGAGCCAGTGACCCGCTGGAAGTGGCTCTGGGTCAAAAACATCGAGTGAGGCACGAGCCACTCGCCCGTCATCGAGAGCAGTGCGAAGTGCAGCTTCATCAATTAGTGCCCCTCGCGCAATGTTCACAAGATGCAGTCCTGGCTTTACGAGAGAAAACATTTTCTCGTTCATTAAGTGCTTGGTCTGGGTAGTGCTCGGTGCACAAAGAACTAGGTGATCAAAGGTTGGAAGAATTTCTTCGAGTGAAGTAGCAATTGAAACTCCAGGAATTTCGCTCGGAGTGTTCGTGCGACGGATTGCAACTACATCCATGTCGAATGCCTTGGCCAGTGTGGCAACTCGCTGGCCGATTCCTCCAAAGCCAACTAGACCAACACGTTGGCCCATCAAGCACTGTGTTTTTTGAAAGAACCAGTGCTCTGGGGCTTCTTTCAACCACGTCTCAGGGAACGTTCTACCGAAGGCGAGCATTGAGGCAAGAACGTATTCAGCAATCGGAACTGACTCTGCGCCTTTGGCGCACGTCACGACCGGAGCATTGAGAAGTGACGGGTGAACTGTGTCGATTCCAGTGTGTGGGAGCTGAATCCACGCAACTTCAGCTGTGTCGGCTGCCTTCATTGACTCTTCGCCGTATCCAGCAAAAAGAATTGCACCCTTGGGTAGCGGGTCATTGTTTGTTGTGAGATCAATTACTTCTACTTCTGGAAAGTCAGAAGCAAGTATGTCAAGAGCTTGGTGGACACCACAGAGAACGGTTGTCATGCATTTCCTTTATTCATCTGTATTGACTCTATTGGAATTCATCCAAGAAGGGAGAAAGCCCCCTACCGCTCGAAGTGAGCAATAGGGGGCCCTACTACAGGTAAAAATTATTTAACTGGTGGTGTCCTAAGGGCTGCGAGTGCAGACTGACGCGCACTCACCGCACTTGCAACTGCAGCTTGAAATGCCTGTCGCGCAGCGATTCGTTGAGCTGATGAGGTTGCTATCGAGAGCGAAGCCTCGAGAACGGACTTTGCTGAGGCGACAGCGCCACGGAATGTTGTGTCAATCGCACCATTCTGAGCCTTAAGTGAAGGCTTCGAACTTCCGGTCGCTGCTTTTGTTGGTGGAGTTCCAAGTGCCGCAACTGCAGCGTTGCGAGTGGCTACTGCTGCCTGTACTGCTGCCTTAAATGCAGCATGTGCGGCTTGACGTTGCGCAGTCGTTGTTGCGCTTGCTAATGCTGACTGAAGTGCAACTTTTGCAGAAGCGACTGAAGAAGTGAAGGCTTTCTTGATAGTCGCCTGTGCTGCGTGAAAGGTTGAAACTGTGGTTGTAGAACTACCGCTTCCGGTGTCTGCGCTTGCAGCAGTGGAAGTTGCTGTAGCGAGTGATGTCGCCAACGCTAAAACAGTGGCGCCTCTAAGTAGAAAATTTTTCATGTGTACTCCTCTGCTATTCCAATACTAAGGGGCGAGTTTGTGAAGTTCCTGTGAGTAGACAAAATCTCACCTTAGAACTGAGCCATTTCAGAATAAAGCCTTTTTCCCTTACAACTATTAGGGGTACGCTCATCTATGTGACAACAATCTTGGTAGTTGATGATGAGCCAGGTGTTCGCGACTTATTAGGTGACTCGCTTCGAATTGCAGGCTACAGCGCTGAAGTTGCTTCTGATGGCGACCAAGCTCTTCGAATTTTGAAGACCATCAAAGTTGATCTCTGCATTGTGGACATCAACATGCCAAACATGGATGGATTCACATTTCTCGAAACATTGCGAAAAGATCAGAACGAAATTCCAGTTTTGTTGTTGTCTGCAAGAGACGCTCCCACGGATGTTGCGAAGGGTCTCAGAATTGGTGCAGATGATTATGTACGCAAACCTTTCAGCTTGGAAGAAATACTCCTTCGAGTTGCAGCCATTCTTCGTAGATCAGAGCCAACAATACGTACATCCGAGAAACTTCATTGTGGACAACTCACACTTGACGCTGGCACACACGAGGTTCATTACCAGGATGAATTCATTGAACTTTCAGCAACAGAATTTCATCTACTTGAGGTTTTGCTGTCCAAGAAAAATAAACTTTTCACTCGTGAGCAGTTGTTGAGTCAAGTTTGGGGAATTGATTTTGACTCTGAAACCTCAGTGCTTGACACCTACGTTTCTTACTTGCGCAAAAAGATTCATCGCGATGGCTTTAATCCCATCACGACAGTTCGTGGTGTTGGCTTTAAATTAATGGAGCCACAGACGTAAAGTGCGACTATCAACTCGAATTACTGTCCTGCTTGTCGTTACAACTGCACTAGTTGCGTTTTCGATTGGCTGGCTCGCAATTTCAATAAGTTCACGATCAGAAATCGCAGCAATAGATGCACCAATCACGGCAGTCATCAATAGTGGTTTGGGCAACGAAATTACCGCACTCGACAATGCTCTAAATACAGTCCAGGAAAATAATTACGACGTAACTCTTGTAGTTATTAGCCCATCAAATGAGGCAACGCCAATAAGGACCGGAGCAAACCCTCTGACAAGAACTCCAACGATAGAAATCGCAAAATCCACGCTTCACTCAATAGTCGAGGTGAGCGGCATCACTGGTTTCAGAATTAGATCGATGCCAATTGGTGGTGGCGATTTCTTGCTGGTCGCGGCCTCAACTCTCTCGGTGCAAAATGCCAATCACCGCTTAGAACGACAAGTATTTCTCGCAGGATTACTAATTGCTATCTTCATAACCCTCGTCACTCGCCGCTTAATGCGTTCAAGTTTCAGAACCATCAATCAATTGATTGAATACGCTGAAGCAATTTCAAAGAATAACTATCTTGCCGAGCTTCCAAAGGCCAGCACAACTCCTGAATTAAGCAGCCTGCAATCATCTCTCGGTGTAATGGTTGAAAATCTTAAGAAAACTATCGAAATTGAAAAATCAAGCAACCTTGCGATGCAGCGTTTCATTGGTGACGCTTCTCATGAGCTGCGAACTCCCCTCACCGTAATCAAGGGTTACAGCGAGATGTTGCAAAACGTCAGCATCTCTGATGATCAAAAACAACGGGCAGCCGACCGTGTTGAACGTGAAGTGGACCGCATGGATGCACTAATTGGTGACCTCCTGTTTCTTGCAGAAATTAACGAAACACCATTTGTACAAGGATCCTTAATGGACTTGAGTACATTCACGACTTCTGCTGTTTTTGACTTCAAATCCGACAACCCTGAACGCCAGGTCACTTCAAGAATTGAAAATGGGGTGTACGTAATAGGGACTGAAAATTTCTTCCATCGAATGGTTACTAATGCCTTTACAAACATTCAGCGCTACACACCTAGTGGAGCTCCGGTGAATGTCACATTAACTAGCGATACAACACACATCCATCTGAAAATTGAAGACGGGGGTCCAGGACTTTCTTCAGGGTACGGACTTTCACCGCAGCGATTCGCTCGAGGTGATGATTCCAGATCACGAGAAAGTGGAGGCTCGGGTCTAGGCATGAGCATCATGGCTGATGTTGCAAGAGCTGTAGGGGGCTCAATGAAAACCGAGCAAAGCAGTCTCGGTGGTTTGGCAATCATTTTTGAATTACCACTCACGACTAAGTAATTACTTTTCGCTGAGCTGCTTAATACCTTCAACAGTTTTCATCATGTTTTCGCGCCAGTTACTCATGCGCCATCCGACGATTTTCTCTTCGTTTTCTGGATCTTTGGCAATAGCTGCATGAAGACCCGTTTTGGTATTGGTCCCAAGTACTCCAGACATCTTCAAGAGAGTCGAGCCATCACTAGGAGACAATCGAAATGACCAAATTGATACTGGGTTTTCTAGGTCTTCCACAGTCCACTCAAAAACTTCATTGACTAAGAAATCTGTGATGGTTGACGTCGTGTCCCACACACTCTCACCCATTTTGTTAGTGCCTTTAAATTTTGCACCGAGACTTGGCGTGGCGCCGTCAAGCCACACTGCACCTTGAAACTCTTCAGAAAATTTTGCTGGGAGATCTGGGTCGGAAATTAGAGGCCAAACTTTTTCTACCGGAGCATTAATAAGGATTTCAACATCTGCACGTGGTGTATCGCTAAGTTTCATAATTCTTCACTGTAGACCTTTTCGGTATCAGCAGGCCTGATTATCAAAGTTCAATCTGGATCAACCTAGGAACGCCTGAAAGTACCGAATCCTTAAAGACTTCTATTTCAGCTTTATTGCCATAAATGCCGTGAGTCGCGAGGCTGGCAAAGCCGTGAACTGCGCTCCAAGCCATAGCGGGGGCAATTAAGAGATTTGAATCTGAAAGCGCACCTAATTTGTTCAAGTCAATCAAACAATCAAGAAAAATTTGATACGAGTTTGGACTGTCTGGACCCAAGTCAGGTGAATCGAATGAAATAAATGCAATTTCGAAGAGATTTTTCTTTTGAACACCAAAATCAATGTACGCAGATCCGGTTGCTCTGAGTCTCTTGAGTGCATCAAGTTTTGTTTTGGGTTCGTCTGGTAACTGCTTCAGAGATTTCAACATCATTGATCCAAGAATCTCTCTGCTCGCTTTGGCAATACAGGCTTTGAGGTGGTCAAGGTCTTGAAAGTGCTTGTAGACAGCCGCGGGGCTCACCCCAGTTTCAACCGCCAATTGGCGCAGGCCAAGTGAGTTGAGACCGTTCTTCTCAACTTGGCGCAAACCTGCAGTGATTAGTGCACTTTGAAGGTCTCCGTGATGGTATTCAGAAGAGGTTTTCTTTAATGTTAACATTGTTCACATTAAAGCACTATTATCTGAATAAAGCAAGAACCGGGAGAACTAATGACAAACCACCATGACCGCAGATGGCAAATACTCGCAGTTCTCTGCCTCAGTGTTTTCTTAGTCGTGGTTGACAACACAATTGTCAACGTTGCGATTCCAGCCCTCTCACAAAACCTTCATGCTTCTAACTCCGCTCTTCAGTGGATAGTTGACGGATACTCGCTGCCATTCGCTGGACTGCTCCTCGCAGGTGCTGCGGCGTCTGACCGGTTCGGACGCAAACGAACTATGCAGTTCGGCTTAGTCTTCTTTGCAGTCTTCAGTACATTCGCTGCTTGGTCGACTTCTACTTCACAACTAATTAGCTGGCGTGCACTTATGGGAATGGCTGCGGCATTCATTTTCCCAGCGACGCTTTCAATCTTGACCGTTGTCTTTGAAAATCCAGCAGAACGGGCAAAAGCATTCGGCTTCTGGGGAGCAACATCTGGTGCCGCGGTTGCGTTCGGTCCAATTACAGGAGGTGCATTAATTACACACTTCTGGTTTGGTTCAATTTTCCTTGTGAACCTGCCGCTTTGTGTACTCACGCTTCTCTTTGGTTACTTCATAATTCCAGAATCAAAGAGCCCTCAGGTTCACCGGTTCGATCTTCTCGGACTTATTCTTGGTTCAACTGGACTCACAACATTGCTGCTCGCAATTATCCAGGGGCCAACATGGGGCTGGAAAGCTCAGACAACGCTTTTGCTCTTTGCAGCGTCAGTAGCGTTGCTTCTCTCTTTTGTGCTGTGGGAACTTAAACGTAATGAGCCTCTGCTCGATGTGCGACTCTTCAAGCGTCCAGCATTCTCAGCTGGAGCGGGATCAATTGCAATTTCGTTCTTCGCCCTTTTTGGATTCATCTTTTTAGTTACGCAGTACTTCCAATTAGTGCGCGGTTACTCACCGCTTTCTTCAGGTGTGCACACTTTGCCTTTCGCAATCGTTACTGGAATCTTCACTCCAATCGGTGCGAGTCTGGCACTTAAATTCGGTGCACGCATGGTTGTCAGTCTTGGAATTGCTATTGAAGGAGCAGCCATTTTCTGGATGGGATTGCTGCCTGCAAACGCTGCCTATTTCGGCCCAGTTGTTGGATCAATGTGCATGATGGCACTTGGATTCGCGTTAATTGGTGCATCATCCACTGCCGCAATCATGACTTCTCTCCCCCCAACTCAAATTGGAGGTGGCTCAGCAGTGAACAACGTGACTCGTGAACTCGGTGGAACTCTAGGAGTAGCCGTAGTCGGTTCAGTCTTCAGCTCTACTTTCGGGCCACAAATAATTAGCGCATTTAAGCCTGCCGGCTTACCGACAGCTGCAGCTGCCAATGCATCTTCTTCAATGCAGCAAGCTGTTGGCACGCTGCACTCTCTGCCTTCAGCGCTGGCGCAACAAATCGAGCCCAATGTAGTTTCGTCGTTCATGAACGGATTCCACCATGGTTGCTTCGTAATTGCTGGGGTCGCGTTTGCAGTAGCGCTTGCTGTGATTAAGCCGCTACCTGGAAAAGGAAAACTTAAAGAAGTGAGCGCTTCAGCTCACTAAAACCTATAAGTCAAAACGATAAACATTCGTTTCACGTTGAATAAAACCAAGCTTTACATACATCGCATTTGCGACTTCACGTGAAGGACGGCTCGTCAAATCAATCGACTTTGCACCTCGTCGTTTTGACTCAGCAATCGCAGCTTCAGTCAATGCAACTCCTGCACCAAGTCCGCGTGCTCCTTCATCAACAACAACATCTTCAATCCAAGCCCTGAGACCAGAAGGGATTGGAAACACAACAAGCGTCAACGTTCCAACAATTGCGCCATCATTTTTGGCTATGAATACAGAAACCGCTGGGTTTGCAATCAGGGCTTCAACATCGTCACTCATGAGTGGCGATGCACTCGAAGATAACTGGGGAACTAGTTGATTGAGGCTAGTTAGTAGTTCATCTGTGGCGTGAGTTGCGATTTCAATGGAGATGCTCACTCTTCGTTCCTCCACACCGGAACACGAAGTTCGTCGTAGTAGACGTCTCGAACTTCACCATTAATTGCAGCGAAAACTGGATCAACCCAGCGTTCTGCGCCAATCATTGGTGAGGGCAAATTGTCAATCGAGAACCAACCAGCATCAGTGCATTCAAGTTCATGAATATTCATTGATCCACCAGTGAGTTTGCAGAGAAAGAGCATTGAATACAAGGGCACTCTTGAAGCCCCGTGTCTCATCCCATCAAGAACTCCAATAAGGCGAATTGGCTCAACTTCATAACCAGTTTCTTCAAGCACTTCTTTCACAACAACTTCAGGCGCAGAGTAACCAATGTCGCACCATCCAGTTGGATACAGCCAGAATCCAGAGTCCGCACGCTGGATTAGAAGGAGCTCCCCTTTTTCGTTTGAAACCGCAGCACCGACGGCAACCTTTGGTGTTGCGTAGCCGGGGATTCCCTTACCAATTTGTTTCATCCACTCAACAACGTGTCCCTGAGAGTCAAGAACATCATGCGTTCCGTGGTCAGCAGCAGCTTTTATATCGCCGGCGATATTAAGAATCTCTTCGTAGCGTTCACGTTCGTACTGGCTTTCAGTAAAGCCCATCCCAGTGCGAGCAAGTCCCGCAAGGGACTCAGCCCAACGCCGAAGCGTCTTTTCAGATACCGGTTCACTCACGCTTTGACGCTACCAATGATGCCTAGGCCAATGTGGCGTCTAGAACTTCGTCTACAGAACCAACAAGTCCGGTATAGAAAGCACCAAATTCCGCGTAGAGCGTCGACGCTTCGTCGAACCTCATTGTGTAGACGCAGTCTTTGAGGTCATCAACGTGGACACCAAAGAGAGTCACGCCCCACTCCCAGTCGTCTAGACCAGTAGATCCAGTAACAACCTGTAGAACACGGCCCTTGAAGTCACGACCAGATTTGCCGTGTTGACGCATAAGTTCTTCGCGCTCTTCGTAGGGCAACTTGTACCAGTTGTCTTTTTCGCCACGGCGCTTAGACATTGGATAGAAGCAAAATGCCTTCATTCCTTCTGGTGGAAGGACCGGGAAGAGGCGGTCGTTGATCATCTTTTCTGGCATGCCCTGGGCGTATTCAGAAATTTCAGTTACCGAAACATAGCTTTCGGCGACCATAAACCCAGCAGCCTGAATCTTTGACTGAAACTTTCGAAGGTCCCACAAGTTAGTTCCAAGGACCATGAAGCACGTGTCGGCCTTGGCGCCCATAATGGCTGCCGTTACAACTTGCATGCCGACTTCTTTGGCTTCTTCAACTGCGCGCTTCACTGCAGATGCGTCAACAGCTCCGTCTGGGTGACAGAAGAGGTGCAAAACATTGAGACCGTTTGATGGACTGAGCGGTTCTTGATTAGTCATATAACCATGCTACGCCTATTTAAGAATTTGCATCCCAGCCAAGAAAGCAGAAACCCCCGGGTTTTCACCCGGGGGTTTCTAAAGTCCAAATGGACGAGTTACATCATCCCGCCCATGTCACCCATGCCGCCACCAGCAGGCGCGCCTGCAGGCTCTGGCTTGTCAGCAACAATTGCTTCGGTGGTAAGTAGCAACGCAGCGATTGATGCAGCGTTCTGTAGTGCAGAACGTGTCACCTTCGCTGGGTCAATTACTCCAGCCTTAACGAGGTCCACTAGTTCGCCAGTCGAAGCGTTGAGTCCGATTGAACCCTTCGCGTCAGCAACTTCACGAACCTTAACGGCACCTTCGAAGCCAGCATTTTGTGCAATGTGGCGAAGTGGAGCATCAAGAGAGTTAGCAACAATGCGAGCACCGGTTGCTTCGTCACCAATCAATGTTGCAATCAATGTCTCAACGCTGGCACGTGCACGAACGAGTGCTGTGCCACCACCGGCAACGATTCCTTCATCAATAGCTGCACGAGTTGCACTGAGTGCGTCCTCGATGCGGTGCTTCTTCTCTTTGAGTTCAACTTCAGTCGCGGCTCCAACCTTGACGACTGCAACTCCACCAGCAAGCTTCGCTAGACGCTCTTGGAGCTTCTCGCGGTCCCAGTCTGAGTCAGTGTCTTCGATTTCACGCTTGATCTGAGCAACACGGCCAGCAACTTCAGCTGCTTGTCCACTTCCGTCGACAATTGTTGTTGCGTCCTTGGTGACAACAATGCGACGAGCGCGACCAAGAAGGTCAATCGTTGCAGTGTCGAGCTTGAGTCCGATTTCTTCAGAGATCACTGTTCCACCAGTAAGTACAGCCATGTCTTGGAGCATGGCCTTGCGGCGGTCTCCAAAGCCTGGAGCCTTAACGGCTACTGAAGTGAACGTTCCGCGGATCTTGTTAACAACCAAGGTCGCAAGTGCTTCGCCTTCAATGTCTTCAGCAATGATGAGCAGCGGACGTGCAGCCTGCATGACCTTTTCCAGTACTGGAACAAGGTCGTGCACAGCAGAAATCTTCTGGCTAGTAAAGAGAATGAACGCGTCTTCAAGAACTGCTTCTTGGCGGTCATTGTCAGTTACGAAGTAAGGAGAAAGGTAACCCTTGTCGAATTGCATACCCTCGGTGAGCTCAAGCTCAATACCGAAAGTGTTTGATTCTTCAACAGTTACTGTTCCGTCTTTTCCAACCTTGTCGATTGCGTCAGCAATAACTTCACCGATTGAAGCATCAGCTGCAGAAATTGTTGCAACTTGAGCGATCTGTGTCTTGTCTGAAACAGTCTGTGACTGTTCCTTAATTGACGCAACCGCAGCCTTAACTGCGAGTTCGATTCCACGCTTAAGACCTGATGGGTTCGCGCCTGCAGCAACATTGCGCAGACCTTCCTTGATCAGTGCTTGAGCAAGAACAGTTGCAGTAGTTGTTCCGTCACCAGCAACGTCGTTTGTCTTCGTTGCTACTTCCTTCACCAACTGTGCACCCATGTTTTCAAACGGGTCTTCGAGTTCGATTTCGCGAGCGATTGAAACACCGTCGTTCGTGATTGTTGGAGCACCGAACTTCTTGCCAATTACAACATTGCGGCCCTTAGGTCCGAGGGTGACTTTGACAGCATCTGCCAACTTGTCAACACCGGCTTCGAGTCCACGACGAGCTTCCTCGTCAAACTTGAGCATCTTTGACATTTTTTATCCTTGTCTATAGAGAGATAGCGACGAATCGCTGAATGACTACTTAGTTACGACTGCGAGAACATCACGGCTGGAGAGAATGAGAAGATCCTCACCATCGATTGTGATTTCAGTTCCGCCGTACTTTGAGTACACAACAGAGTCACCGGTCTTTACTCCGCTAGGAATAAGTTCACCAGTTGTCTCTGAACGACGTCCAGGGCCTGCAGCAATAACTTCGCCCTGTTGTGGCTTTTCCTTTGCTGAGTCTGGGATTACTAATCCAGATGCGGTTGTTGACTCGGCCACGTCGGGACGAACAACAATTCGGTCTTCTAGGGGTTGCAGCTTCATTTTGATTGCCTCCTGAGCAATTAGCACTCGAAACTTCCGACTGCCAATTTAGCAGTCTCGCCGCAAAAGTGCCAAATGAGGCTTGATCAGGGACAATGCCTTTCGAGCTTCCACTGATTGGCAGACTGGGTATAGAAAACCCGGTCATGAAGTCGATCTGTGCGGTGCTGCCAGAACTCAAAATACGTAGGTTCTAAGCGGTAACCACCCCAGTGCAGTGGGCGTGGAATTAGCTTTCCTTCAAATTCGATTTCAAGTTCCTTGACTCGGTTTTCGAGTTCAGCGCGACTCGAGATTGGAGCACTCTGGTCACTGGCGTGCGCACCAATCTGGTGCCCACGAGGACGTGAGTTGAAATACTCATCAGACTCTTGCGCACTCATCTGTGACACAGCGCCTTCCATGCGAATCTGTCGACCAAGCGGTTCGCAGTACCAAAGAATTGCGGCGAATGGATTAAGGAGTAGCTCGTGACCCTTGTGGGACAAGTAGTTCGTATACCAACCAAATGAATGATCATCAATGTGGCGAAGTAGCACCATGCGTGTGCTGGGATGACCATTCGGTGTTGAAGTTGAAAGAGCGATTGCTTCACGCTCACGCATTACGTCTTTTGCATCATCAAACCATTTGTTGAACTGCACAAATGGATTTACGTCACAGTCAGCAACGTCGAAGGGTACCCAGCGTTCACTCATTTGACATCCACTAACTGCCAGTTAGGACTGGCTGACAAGGTAAGAGGGCTTGGCCCATTGTGAGAAATTCGGTGCACTCCCGCAGCTGCAATCATCGCAGCGTTGTCGGTGCACATCTGCATTGTTGGCAAGTGAGCAACAATTCCAAACTCACTGGCCAGTTGTGTGATTCCAGCGCGAAGTGCAGAGTTCGCCGCAACTCCCCCAGCGAGTGCCACGCCTTTGACTTCGTTCTTCTCGAGTGCAGTGCGCAACTTGCGAAGTAACTGTTCTGCAACAGCAGCTTGAAACGAGGCCGCAACGTCAGCCAGGGGAACATCGGCATTCTTTTCTGTTGCTCTAACCACGGCAGTCTTTAGACCAGAGAACGAAAGGTCGTATCCTTCGCCGGTCATCGAAACGGGAAGTTTTAGTTTTCCTGGTGTGCCAGTTTGTGCGAGCTTGTCGATTTCTGGTCCACCGGGGTAACCAAGTCCGAGCCAGCGCGCAACTTTGTCATACGCTTCACCAGCTGCATCGTCAATAGTTTCTCCGAGCACAACGTGCTCTCCCGGGCCACTTTGTAAAACAATCATGCTGTGTCCTCCAGAGACCAGAAGTGTCATTAGTGGCCACTCGAGATCACTCTTTTCCAGCAATGGCGCGAAGAGATGGCCTTCTAAGTGATTGACGCCAACAAATGGCACGCCCCACGCCAGAGAAAAACCCTTCGCGGCAGAAAGTCCAACGAGCAGCGATCCAATAAGTCCTGGCCCACTAGTAACGGCGATTGCGTCAATAGCTGGGTTGTGAGGATCGAGTCCGGCATCTTTTAATGCTCGCTCAACAACTGGTCCAATGGTTGCGACGTGTGCTCTTCCAGCGAGTTCAGGAACCACGCCCCCAAAAGCTCGGTGCTGGTCAATAGAAGATTCAATGACGGAAGAAATAACGTGAAAGTTTGAATCAACGACAGAAGCCGCTGTTTCATCACAACTTGTTTCGATTCCTAGAACGACCGACATATCTCTAGCGTAGGGCTCTCATGGCTGGTCTTCAACGGGTAAATCAGCCCAAAGAACCAGAGCGTCTTCGCCAATTTTGTCGTAGTAGTTCTTGCGGATGCCAACGGGCTTAAAGCCGTAACGGTAATAAAGGTCTTGGGCGCGCTTGTTGCTTACGGCGACTTCTAACGTTGCGCGCTCAATACCTCGCTCTTTGGCGTCACGCCACGCATCATCCATAAGAGCAGTGCCAATGCCCTTTCCTTCAAAGTCCGGCAGTACTCCAATGGTGTTGATGTGTAATTCGTCCATAACAAACATCACGCCGAGGTAACCGAGAATTTTTCCATCCTCAACCACAACTGTGTATCTCCGAGTTTCAGTATTTGTAACTTCGTCTAGCAACATTCCCCTGGTCCAAGGCTCAGGAAACTGAATTTGTTCGATGGCTAGCAGCTCAGAAATGTCTCGTCGTTCAGCGAGGCGAATGTGCCACGTCATTTCGCTCGCTCACGAGTAGTGAAATTCGAAACGGCATCTGCTTCACGAAGATACAGAGGGGTAATAGTGGCTGAAGGAGTTCTCTCAGAGCCAAGAGTTAGCGCCGCGTGAATGGAAGGAACTTTTTCGCGGTGGATCACAGCGCCCGGCACAGCAGAAAAATCACTGAGGTAGCGCTCGACACCGTCACCGGTGAACGTCACGGGCACGGCCATTGTGGCCCATTCAATGACCACTGTTCGAGGCACTTCTACGCGTGGCTCGTCTTTAGCGACAACGTCGTCGCTCAACGTGAAGGTTTGGACAAACACTTCGCCACGTCGACCATCAACTGCACACACCAATGTTCCGCGCACTCCTGCATCATGAGCGCCGTGGGCCAGAAGTTCAAGTGAACTAACTCCAACCAGTTCTGCGCCAATACCTTGCGCCAAAGCAATAGCGGTTGCGATCCCTACGCGGAGCCCAGTAAAGAGACCTGGTCCGTGGTCAACCACCACACGCTCGATGTCACTCGCCTTTAAACCTGCTTCGCTAAGTAGCGCCTGAATTCCTTGCGTGAGCTCCTCAGTGTGCTGGCGATTTTC
>JBAWYN010000022.1:0-13718 GCA_037143535.1 Acidimicrobiaceae bacterium
AGCTCGAGGCATTTTGCTAGGTGATCATTTCCAAGCAAAGGTCGAGCTACTCCTGCGAGTGCACGAAGACTCTGAGCAGTGAACGAAGTGCCGAGCAGTGAAACAAAAATGTCTAGTACGTCGTGGGCTTCATCAAAGACAACAAACTCGTGTGCTGGAAGCAACATTGACCCAGATGCCAGGTGGGCTGCGTAAAGGTGAGTGTTAACAATCAACACATTGCTCTCAGCAGCACGGTCCTTGGCCAGTTCAGCGAAACAGTTTCCACCTTGTGGACACTGTGCGCGGCCGAGACACTCTTGAGCCGTTACTGAGAGTCCACGCCATGCTCGATTATCAACCTCGAATGGGATTTCATCCACGTCACCGGTAGTTGTTTCATTAGACCAAGCGAGAATCCTTCGCATTTGATCAGCGACGCCCTTAGGCACATCTGATCCATCATCAAAACTCATCTGTGCCCCGCCACTCACACTCTGAGCACGGTTTCGACAAAGGTAGTTCTGCTTACCCTTCAAGATTGCAACCTTGGTCTTGCTTGAATACTGGGCAACTGTTGGAGCATCTTTAGAAAACAATTGATCTTGGAGATTTTTCGTAGCCGTGGCAATTACAACTCGGTGCCCGGTCATGGCAGCGGGAATTAAGTAAGCCAGTGATTTTCCAACGCCGGTTCCGGCTTCAACAACGAGATGTTGGCGCTTTGAGAAGGCCTTGGCAACCGCTTTAACCATGTTGCGTTGACCTTCGCGGGTCTCACCGCCCCCAGGTAAGTCTTGAGTAATCCGGTCCAGAAGCTCAATCGCCCGGTCGGTGTCAATTTCAATGACATCTTCGCCAAGTTGAATTCCACCATTGTCCAAAGGCTCCACGTAGGGCATGTCGTCATCTGGGTCGAAGGATTCCACGAGACGACCTTAGATGGTGCGGTGCGGTTCTTTTACCGATTAGGACTAGGTTTTATACGTGTCTGATCCTCGTCCAGTCCCGGTTCCACGCTCTCTCGAGCGTTCCAGCGTGCCCCAGCACATAGCTGTCGTGATGGATGGCAATGGTCGCTGGGCGCAACGTCAAGGACTACCTCGAACAGACGGTCATGGTGCCGGAGAAGCCTCAATCGTTGACACCGTCTACGGTGCACTCAGCATTGGCGTCAAAGCTCTAACGCTGTACGCCTTTTCGACTGAGAACTGGCGCCGTCCAGTTGATGAGGTCCGCTACTTAATGAACTTCAATCGAAGTTTGATGGAGCGACGCCAACACGAGCTTCATGGCGAAGGTGTTCGAATTGTTTTTTCTGGTCGCCGCGACTGGCGTGTTCCAAAAGGTGTTCTAAAGCGCATTGAAGAAGCTGAAGAATTGACCAAGAAGAACAAAACCATGACTCTCAACATTGCCTTTAACTACGGTGGTCGAGCAGAAATCGTTGATGCTGTCCAACAGCTGGTTCGAGACAAAGTCCCCGCGAACAAAATTGACGAAAAAGCAATTCGCTCTCGTCTCTATCACCCAGAACTTGCAGATCCAGATCTCGTGATCAGAACATCAGGAGAATATCGAACTTCTAACTTCTTGCTCTGGGAGATGGCGTACACAGAAATGGTCTTTACTGATGTGCTCTGGCCAGACTTTCGCCGTGAAGATCTCTTTAGTGCGGTGGAAGAATTCCAGCAGCGCGAGCGTCGCTTCGGAGGGCTCGACAAGTGAAAGCCACAAAGACTGCAATCGTTCTATTGATTCTCATTTATGCATTTCTCTGGTTTTTAGAAATCAACGGAGTAACAAGTCTGCTTACCCCACTCGCCATTCCGCTCATTCTTGCGGTCTTGGTTGCTGGCGGTGTCGCACTGGACAGATACCTTGGAGTCAAGCCCCACAAACCAAAGTGGAATGACGCAGATGATGAGACGGAGAAGTGAAGGAACTAAAAGACGATGCAGTAGTTCTTCGGACGTATAAGTCTGGTGAATCAGATCGTGTTGTAGTTCTTTGGACAAGGAACCACGGGAAGATTCGTGTCTTCGCTAAAGGAATCAGGAAACCAACGAGCAAGATTGGTGGATCACTCGAACCACTTAGCTACGTAAAGGTTCACTTGGCACAGTCCAAGGGCGATCTCTACATCGCAAAGAACGTGCAACTCATCGACCAGTTAAAAACTCTTCGAGGAGACTACGACCGCATCAACGCTGGCTACGGCGTTGTTGAGGTGATTGATGCCATCCCAAGTGACGACGTTGCAGACGAAGGCATCTTCGAGTTACTTACGAGAGTGCTGTTGAGTCTGGATAACCCTGACTTTTATCCAGCGCTTATTCCTGCCTCGTTCTATTTCAAACTATTGGCACATGATGGATCAGAACCGGTTGTAGAGCACTGTGTGAACTGTGAAAAAACCGGCCCACTCGTTTCCTTCGATGCCCAAATGGGAGGGACCCTCTGTGCCACGTGTCGCTCTGGCGTCTCAATCAGCGCTGAAGGGCTGGCTCTGATTCGCCGCATTCTTGGTGGTGACCTTGCGGGCGTGCTTAAAGAACAGTCACCTGCTGGTGCTGGCGAAATAATGGGAATTGCACAAGAGTCAATTGAGCAGCACTTCGGAAAGCGCCTAAAGGTTCCGCGTTCTACGCCACCGCTCGCAGGTCCCAAAGACGCACGGTAGGGTCGCTTCGTGTCATCAATCTTCTGGTTCCGTCGAGATCTTCGTTTAGCTGATAATCCGGCGCTCATCGCCGCAGTTCGTGCTGGAGATGGTGATGTTGTCCCCGTATGGATAGTTGACACCACATTCTCTTCTCCGGCTGGTCCGAACCGAGTGAAGTTTCTTCGAGCGACACTCGAGTCACTCGACGCTTCACTAAATAAGAAACTCACAATTCGTAGCGGAGACCCAGCAAAAGAACTCCTGGCACTTGCTAAGGAAGTCGGAGCTACTGAAGTTTTTGCAACTGGTGACTATGCACCAAAGGGGCAGGCGCGCGACGAACAGGTTCGCGCATCGCTCGCAGGCGCCGGGGTAACGCTGCATTACATTGACTCACCGTATTCAGTCATCCCTGGAACGGTGAGAACTCAAACGGGAACACCTTGTCGCGTCTTCACGGCATTTCGACGTGGCTGGGAGCTGCAACCTCTTGAAGCTCCGATTGATGCGCCGACTGGTGTTTCATGGACAAAAGGAACTTCAGTTTCACTCGATGAACTTGTGAAGCACTCGGCAACTAATCGTCCTCACTACTTTGGTGACTTGGGACTGGTTGAAGCGAAAACACTTCCATCAGCCGGTGAAGAAATTGCTCATCAACTTCTTGAAAACTTTCTTCCCTCTGTTGATGCGTATAACGAAGCCAGAAACTTCCCTTCGATTGCCGGTGTGAGTCGCTTGAGTCCTCATTTACGTTTTGGAACTATTCATCCTCGCCAGATTTTGAATGCTGTTGACGGAATGTCAAAGGGCAGCGTGCAGTATCGATCAGAAATTTGTTGGAGAGAGTTCTACGCCGATGTTTTGTTCCACAACCCTCAGGCGGTGAAGAGCAACTTGATACCCACAATGGACTATCTACGAGTCGATACCGATGAGAAGGCCGTAGAGCGATTTCAGATGTGGGCGAAGGGTGAAACTGGTTACCCCATGGTTGACGCCGCTATGCGCCAGCTCCTAGAAGACGGATGGATGCACAACCGAGTTCGCATGCTGGTTGCTTCATTCTTGGTGAAGCATCTGCATCTCGACTGGCGTTGGGGAGCGAAGTGGTTCATGTGGCACCTCATTGATGGTGACATTGCATCGAATCAAAATGGCTGGCAGTGGACTGCTGGAACTGGCACTGACGCTGCTCCTTTCTACCGAGTTTTCAATCCATCTCTTCAGGCAGAACGATTCGATCCGCAGGGACTCTTTATTCATAAGTACGTGAGTGAACTGAGAGACACTCCAGCACCGCAGTGCTTACAGCCAGGCGGAGGTGAAGGGCTGCTCGCGGCACCTGGATACTTTCCTCCAATGGTTGATGCCCCAACGGAACGAGACGATGCCCTTGCTCGCTACGCAGAAGCCAAAGAGCTCGCCAAGGCAAATAAGTGAGTGACTTCGGCGTTTATGTGCACGTTCCATTCTGTGCGCACCGATGTGACTACTGCGCCTTTGCCACGTATTCTGACCGCGATCATTTGATGGCGGACTACGTGGCGTGCGTAGTGAAAGAAATCGAATGGGCACGTAGTGAAGGCATGAGAACTGCCACTTCAGTTTTTTTCGGGGGCGGGACACCGTCGAGACTCACCGCTGATCAGTTGCTTCAGATACTTGATGCAATAGCTAAATCTGATGATTGTGAAGTGACTGTTGAATGCAATCCAGAAGACGCTGACCTCGAGCGGCTGAAGGCCTACCGAGCAGGTGGGGTGAACCGCATGAGCTTCGGTGTTCAGTCCACTCAGCCAGCGGTGCTTGCTGACCTAGGTCGTCGCCACGGCATCATGGCGCACGAAGAGGTTTCTAAGAATGTCACCGAAGCAGGTTTTGCAACTTGGAACATGGACCTCATTGTTGGCTCACGTGCGGAAACGCCTCAAGACGTTAGAAACACGCTCAATGATTTGTTATCTCTAGATAACCCACCACCACACATCAGTTGTTATGCGCTGACACCCGAGCCGGCAACACCACTTGGTCAAGATCCGAACCGACACCCTGATGAAGATGACACAGCAGACTCGTACGACATTGTTGGACAGACTCTCGAAGCTAACGGCTACGAGTGGGAAGAAATTTCTAACTGGGCTAAACCCGGTCACGAATGTCGTCACAATCACGTCTACTGGGACCAGGGTGACTACATCGGTTTTGGATCTGGCGCGCACTCACATCAAGCTGGTCGAAGATTCTGGAATGTCCGCACCCCAGATCGCTACATCGCCATGGTCCAAGCGGGTGAGAAGCCACTCGGCGGAGAAGAAATCCTGGACGAAGAAACAAAAGAGTTCGAACGTGACTCGCTGGCACTTCGAACCAGGCGCGGCGTTGCCATTGAAGCATTCGAATCCCTTGATGAAATAGCCCACCTAATTACCGTGCAGTCGGGCCAGGTCACTCTGGCCCCAGAGGGTCGTTTGCTGGCCAATCAGGTCATTGTGCGTCTTAGGAGCAGTAACTAGTCCGGTAGCCTTGTCAGATGGAATCAATGCCCGAATTAGCCCCAGACCTGCTCGACAAAGTAACCAACCTGGCCAAGCGCCGTGGATTCATTTTTCAGTCAGCAGAGATCTACGGTGGATTCCGGTCAACTTATGACTACGGCCCACTCGGTGTGAACATGCTTCGCAACGTGAAGGACCAGTGGTGGCTTTCAATGGTGCAACTTCGAGACGATGTTGTAGGTATTGATGCAGCAATTCTCGGCCCTCCAGCAGTCTGGGCCGCTTCAGGCCACCTCGAAACTTTCACAGACCCTCTCGTGGACTGTCGCAACTGCAAAGAGCGCTGGCGCGAAGACAAAATCGACGGTATTTGTCCTAAGTGTGGTTCGAAGGAATTCACCGAGCCACGTGCATTCAACTTGATGTTCAAAACTCAAGCTGGTCCAGTTGAAGGTGACGGCGCAACTGCGTATCTTCGACCTGAAACAGCCCAGGGAATGTTCACAAACTTTGGAAACGTTCTTGCATCAATTCGAAAGAAGCCACCATTTGGAATTGCCCAAGTCGGCAAGTCGTTTCGTAATGAAATCACCCCTCAGAACTTTGTGTTCCGCACACGTGAGTTCGAGCAGATGGAAATGGAATACTTTGTTCCGCCTGCTGATGCGCCCAAGTGGCACCAGTACTGGATTGATGCGCGCTACAACTGGTACATCAATCTAGGAATTCCGGCTGCATTCCTTCGCCTTCACGAACACGCACTCGCAGACTTGTCTCATTACTCCAAGGGAACAACCGATGTGGAGTTCGCCTACCCGTGGGGTTGGGACGAACTCGAAGGAATTGCTAACCGTGGTGATTACGACTTAACGCAGCACTCAACGCATTCGGGCACCAAGCTTGACTACTTTGACCCAACAACTAACGAGCGCTACACGCCGTACGTTATTGAGCCAGCAGCTGGAGCTACACGGGCAATGATGGCGTTCTTGCTAGCGGCATATCACGAAGACGTTGTTGAAGGTGAGACTCGTTCTGTCCTTCGCCTTGACTGGCGAATTGCGCCGTATCAAGTCGCGATTCTTCCTTTGTCCAAGAAGCCAGAGCTCGAAGGTGTGTCACGTGAAATCCTTGCGAAATTGCAGCCACACTTCATGTGTGACTATGACGTCACCCAGTCAATTGGTAAGCGCTATCGCCGCCAAGACGAAGTGGGAACACCATTCTGTATCACCGTGGACTTTGACACCTTGGAAGACCAAGCAGTCACCGTTCGTGACCGTGATACCACTGAGCAGACTCGTGTGAAGATCACTGACCTGCTGAGCGATCTGCGTCGTCGTACAAATCAAGAGTAAGGAAATACTATGAAAATCAATAATCGTGTCACCGAGCTTCTTGGTGTTGACTACCCAATCCTTCAAGCTCCAATGGGATGGATTTCACGAAGCCCCCTCGCCAGTGCCGTAAGTAACGCTGGCGCGATGGGCATTATTGAAACCTCATCTGGAGAGCTTGATGCCATCAAGGTTGAGATCCAAAAGATGAAGGAACTTACGAAGAATCCTTTTGCCGTAAACATTGCTCAGGCTTTTGTGCGCGACCCAGACATTGTGCAATTCGTTATCGACCAGGGTGTGAAGTTCGTTACAACATCCGCTGGTGACCCGACGAAGCACACCCAGACGTTTAAAGAAGCCGGCCTTACGGTATTTCACGTCGTGCCAACTTTGGCCGCAGCACAAAAGGCTGTTGATGCTGGCGTTGATGGTCTCATCGTTGAAGGTGGTGAAGGTGGAGGATTCAAGAACCCACGTGACGTCTCAACAATGGTGTTGTTGCCACTGGTCTGTTCAAAGGTGAGCGTCCCTGTCATCGCTGCTGGTGGCATCACTGATGGTGCTTCAATGGCTGCGGCATTCGCTCTTGGAGCTGAAGGTGTGCTCATGGGAACTCGTATGGTTTCATCACTCGAGTCACCGGTCCACGAGAACTGGAAGAACATGATTGTTAATGGCGCCGAGACTGACACGGTGTTCCTAAACCGTTTCTCACGTCCAGCACTACGTGCAATCAGAACTGAGCGCACGACTCGCCTTGAGCGCGAAGACAATGTCTCGATGGCTGAATTTGCAACCATGAAGGATCTTTACTTCGGCGGTGACATGGAAGCATCAGTAGCTCTCAGTGGGCAAGTGATGGGACGAATTGAGTCGGTTGCTCCTGTGGCTGAAATTATTGAAAACACGATGCGCGAATTTCACGCCGTTATCAAGAATCTCTCTACGAAGTACTAACGCTCTTAGTTGCGGGAACTCGCCACAACAGCGCGGGAATAACAATTGCGGCACCAAAGAGTCCGCCTAACCAGCAGTCGCCAGTCCAGCCGTACTGTGAGTAGACGACTCCAGAAATGTATGAGCCAATTGAGGCGCCGCTAAAGCAGCACACCATGTAAGCGCTATTAATGCGGCTACGTGCTTCTGGCATGAGTGAGTAAATAACTGACTGATTCGTTATCTGCACTGTTTGCATTCCTGCGTCCATAACAATGATTCCAAGGGCCAGTCCAATAAGCATGTGCTGTCCAATACCCAAGACGGCGAATGAAACCATCAGAATTGATGCGCCAATTACTGTCATCACCTTGGTTCGCTGCTTGTCGGCCTGCGCCCCAGCAGCATTGGCAGCGAGAATTCCTGCCACTCCAAAGAGCCCAAAGAGCCCAATTACGGCATTTGAATACTTGAAGGGAGCACCAGCAAGGTGGAACGAGAGTGGAGTCCAAAGGGTGCTGTTAGCTGCGAAAAGTAATGATCCGAGGTAGGCACGTTTTTGAAGCTGGCGATGCTTTGTGATGAGCAACCATGAACTCATGACGAGAGTTCGGTAGCGAACGTGAGAACGGACGGGCTCTTCGGGCAAGACGAAATGCATAACTGCTGCCATGACAATGAGAAGTACCGCTGCACTTACGTACACTGCACGCCATCCCCAGGCCTCTGCAATAAGGCCAGCAAATGTTCGAGACAACAAGACTCCCATGAGAAGTCCGGTCATAACTTTGCCAATTACGCGCCCGCGTTGCTCTTCTAGGGCGAGGTCTGCAGCAAAGGGGATGATGACCTGTCCGCCCACTGAGGTGAGGCCAATGAGTACTGCGAGCACTACGAACAACGAAAACGACGTAATGACTGAGCCAATACCGATCATCAGTGCCGCTAGCAAAAAAATTCCAACCACAAGTTTGCGGCGCGGAATGATGTCGCCTAGTGGAACAACAAATGCGAGTCCGAGGGCGTAGCCAGTCTGTGTGCACGTCATCAATGCTGCAGCGGTTGCGGTGCTGACGTGAAAGTCTCCTCGCAATTGATGAAGTAGTGGTTGCACGTAGTACAGGTTCATCACAATGATGCAGGCGCCAAGCGCCATAAGAAAGATCAATGCGCTAGAAAGAGGCGAATGTTCTTTCTGTGTGCTCAAGTTACTGGGCTTCAGTTGAGGGAATTGAGTACGTCACTTGTGACTTTGCAACAAGTTTCGTTTCACCGCGTGAGAATATTTCAACATCAACAACGCCCAGTTTGCGACCGAGTTTGAGAACTCGTCCACGTGCCATTAGATCGGTAATGGCGGGCTTTCGAAGAAAGTCAATGTGCAAGCTTGTTGTCACTGCAAGGAGAACCGGACCAATTTGAGCGAGGATGGCCATCCACGCTGCCGTGTCGGCGAGCGTCATCATTGTGGGCCCAGAAATCGTCCCGCCAGGTCGACCATGACGCTCAGTGGTTGGAAGACAAACCAGCACTGTGTCACCAGAGACCTCTTCGACGCGAGGAACATCGGCATTTGGGAAAGCGTTAACGAGAATTTCTTGAAGCTGTTCTACGTTAAGCAACGCCACTTAGTTACGCAACCTTTTTGTACTTTGCAGTGGCGATAGGTCCAAGAAGTCCAAGGGCAATCACTGCGTAGATCAATGTCACCCATGTTGAGTTCCCGTGCGGCTGTCCGTTCATTAATCCACGCACAGCTTCTGCGGCTTGGCTGACGGGCTGGTTACGGGCAAACACCTGAAGCCAACTCGGCATTGACATCACTGGCACGAAGATTGATGATGCGAATGTCAGGGGAAAGATCAGTGGGAAAGTCATGGCCTGGGCCGCTTCAGAGTTCGGTGCAGCCAGTCCAATGAAGGCAAAACCCCAAGAGAGACAGTACGCAAACAACAACATCAAAAGACAGGCCTGGATGTAAGAAACAAAACTTCCAGTTGGGCGGAACCCAACGAGGAAACCAACAACGGTGATCACAACGATCACCATGAGGTTTCGAGCAAGGTCTGCAACTGTTCTTCCGCCCATCACAGCCATTCGCGCCATAGGTAGGGCACGGAATCTCTCAATGAGACCCTTTTGAAGGTCTTCAGCGAGTCCAATGGCTGTTCCAACGGCACCAAAGATTGTGGTCTGCACGAGAATTCCTGGGATCAGAAAGTTGACGTACGAGTTTCCCGGAGTCTTGATGGCACCACCAAAGACGTAGCGAAAGAGCACCACGAACATGATTGGCTGAATGATTGCGAATACCAATGTTGTTGGAATTCGAACCAAGGCAATTAAGTCACGCTTGGCAATAGTGAGGGTGTCACTAATTGACCAGCGAAGTCTGCTCTTCTTAGAAATGGTTGAGGTGCTCATGCTTTTGCCTTTCGTCCACGCTGTTTCTTTGCAGGTTCAGCTGGAGACTCTGTTACTTCTTCTGCTTTGTGTCCGGTGAGATTCAAGAACACGTCATCAAGACTTGGCTCACGAAGTGCGAGGCCGGCAATTGTGATTCCAGCTGCGTCGAGCCTGCGCAGTGCGTCTGCAGCAGATGCTGGGCCGCGGGCAACGGTGAAGTCAACAACGGTGCCTTCGATGTTGGCAGGCTTGTCTGAAATGTCCCTGACTAACTCTGCGCCACGACGAGCATCGTCAGTTGAAGCAAACGTGAGTGACAGCACAGTGTTGCCGAGTTGTGTTTTTAGTTCTTGTGAAGTTCCCTTCGCAATGATCTGTCCGTGATCGAGGACAACGAGTTGTTTCGCGAGACGGTCAGCTTCTTCGAGGTACTGCGTTGTTAGAAGAACAGTCGTTCCACCTTCTACGAGAGTTTCAATGATGCTCCATAGATCTTGACGACTCTGTGGGTCAAGACCAGTTGTTGGTTCATCAAGAAACAGAAGTGGTGGTCGAGCAACGAGGGCAGCCGCTAGGTCGAGGCGACGACGCATTCCTCCCGAGTAGGTCTTGGCAATTCGGCTACCAGCATCGCTAAGGCCGAACTGCTCAAGTAGCTCGTGTGAACGCTTGGAAGCTACTGACTTATCTATGTGATTGAGTAGTCCCACCATTCGAATGTTCTCGAACCCAGTGAGGTTTTCATCAACCGTTGCGTACTGACCAGCGAGGCCGATGCTGCGACGAACGGCGTCGGCTTGTTTGACGACGTCAAAACCATTAACGGTTGCAGACCCCGAGGTCGGCTTCAAGATAGTTGAGAGGATTCGCACCATCGTGGTTTTGCCCGAACCATTAGGTCCGAGGAGTCCGAAGACTTCACCCCTCGGAACCTGGAGCGAGACCCCACCAAGGGCCTTAACTTCTCCATCTTTGAATGAACGGGTGATATTGAGCGCTTCTACGGCGAAATCAGACATAGGACGAGTTTAGGCAACTGGAGTGGGCCTTTGCACCCAGGCGTGCCTTAAGGCACTACCGTCTTTACATGGCTATTTCGGACGATGAGATTGCGCAGGTGCGCGCAGCAACTGACATTGTCGCCTTAATTAGCGAGCAAGTTGCCCTCAAAAAATCTGGAACAAGGTGGGGTGGCCTCTGTCCTTTCCACGGTGAAAAGACGCCTTCGTTCTCTGTGAATGCGCAAGAAGGTATTTACTACTGCTTTGGATGTCGAGCATCAGGTGACCAGATCACATGGGTGCGCGAAATGTTGCACATGGATTTCATGGAAGCAGTTCGCTTCCTCGCCGACAAAGCTGGTATTGAACTTCACGAAGACGATAAATCCGGGCCGGCCAGAAAAGATAAACAAGAATTCATGTCCGCCATGGACAAAGCAGTCGCTTGGTATCACGAAAGACTGCTCACCGGAAAAGACGCTCGAGACGCTCGTGAGTACCTAAAGTCACGCGGCATCAATGGCGAGATTGCACGCCAGTTTCAACTCGGCTGGGCTCCTGATGAGTGGGATGGACTAGCCAATGCTCTATCGCTGAATGAAAAAGTCTTGCTAGGGACAGGACTCGGCTTCGTCAACAAACGTGATCGACGTCAGGATTCTCTTCGCGCAAGAATCATCTTTCCAATTTTTGATCCAACGGGAAAAGCAATTGCTGTTGGAGGACGAATTCTTCCAGCTGCAGCAGATGTTGTTCGCCCCGACGGAAGAACTGAACCTAAATACAAGAACAGTCCTGAGACGCCGATCTACTCAAAGAGACGTACGCTCTACGCACTCAACTGGGCCAAAGAAGACATCATCAAGTCTGGCGAAATAATTGTCTGTGAGGGTTACACCGACGTCATTGCGTTCTTCATGGCGGGCATGCCACGAGCAGTTGCAACTTGTGGAACCGCACTCGGTGAAGAGCACTTTCGAACCATGCGTAACTTCGCTAAACGCATTGTGCTGGCCTACGACGCTGACAGTGCTGGACAGAGTGCCGCGGCGTCTGTGTACCAATGGGAAAAGCAGCACGAAGTAGACGTCGCGGTTGCGCGACTTCCAAAGGGCACTGACCCGGCTGAACTCGCACAAAAGGACCCAGCAGCCCTGAGAGATGCAATTGCGAACGCTGTTCCGTTCCTACAGTTCCGCCTTGAACGAGTTCTAGAAGCTGCAAACCTGGCAACCGCAGAGGGTCGTGCCCGAGGAGCAGAGGCTGCACTGGCCGTTCTCGCTGAGCACCCGAATGACCTTGTTCGTGACCAGTACGTACTGCAGGTTGCTGACCGCCTTCGCTTAGAAGTGAGCGCCCTTCGTCCAAAGGTGGCAGAAGCGGTTCGAAGCGGCACACGTAAGTTCATTGACAATGAACCGCCATCTGACAACGAACCTCAACAGCGAGCGCCACTTTCTCCGATGCCTCGACCTGGTCTTGAAGCACTCCGACTCTGCGTTCATGCTCAGCCAGCGATTAAAGAACGATTTGTGATTCACTACTTCATAAATGAAATTCAAAGGGAAATCTTTGAAGGCATTTCTTCCGGGCACGCAATAAGTGACGTGATCGAGAAACTAAGTCAACAGGGCGAAGAAGAAGCCGCGCAAGTTCTTAGCGAGATTGTCGTTTCCGAGCTCGACCGCGATTACACAGAACGTGAAGTTTCAGCGGTTATCGCCCAGTTGCTTAGAGCTGCGACAACTGAAGAGCTCAAGAACGTTGAGCGTGAACTTCGCGAGGGAACTATTGCACCCGATGTTGCAATGGCGACAATTCGTGACGTCAAGATTCGCATTGATTTACTTGGTGGAGCTCAGGCCGCAGAGGCTGAGCAGGATCTGCGTGCTTGGTTAGAAGAGCGCGCTAGTTCGTGAACAGCTCACCAAAAGGAGTCATTGGCGGTTTAGCCATGACGCCACCACTAAGCGTGGAAGAAGAGCGCAGACTTCACCCGATTATTCAAGCGGGAAGAAAAGCTGCAGCAACGCTGGCCAAGGGAAAAATTACCGACCAAGCAAAGCGCAGAAAACTCCTGCGAGAGCGCCAAGCGGGACAAGACGCCGAGACGCGACTGCTGCAAGCAACATGTGGACTTGTTCGAACGCGAGTTATGGAACGTGGCTACAGGTTCGGAAGCGAAGAGCTGGAAGCCGCAGGAATTGAAGGCCTCGTGAACGCGTTGCACCGTTTCGATCCAAAACAAGGAAATCGGTTCTCAACGTATGCGAACTACTGGATCATGAAGCTTGTAAATCTGGCTGTCCAGCAACAAGCCGGCCTCACAGATTCTGAAATGAGACAAGTGCTCGCATTGCAAAAGCTTGAGCGCCTCCACCCGACAAAACGACTAACTAAAAAAGAGGTCGCGGCAGAACTTGAAATTTCACAAAGCAAGGCTCTTGAAGTTCTTCAGATGAATCGTGATCTCAATGCACGACGTTATGAACAGTCGACACCATTTGAAATGAGCGAGATCAAGCAAGCAAGCGATCCAGGCGACGCTCCGTCATGGGTTATTGATGCACTTCGTGAACTCTGTGGGGAAGACTTCGATGCATTCTGGCAAGCAACATTTCGCACGATGTCAATTGAAGAGATCGCGAACAAGGAGGGCATTAGTCGCCAGGGGATGACTAAGCGCATTGAACGCTGTCGTCGTGCCGTGCGTGAAAGCCCGGTTGCAGAGCGACTTCAGAGGTGGTTCGACCAGCAGTAGTGCCTAGTCGTGGGTGCTAATGTTGATTTACCTTCGGGTGCAATCCCAGATAGCTCAATTGGCAGAGCAAGCGACTGTTAATCGCTAGGTTGCAGGTTCGAGTCCTGCTCTGGGAGCTTATTTTGTAGGGCA
>JBAWYN010000023.1:0-13568 GCA_037143535.1 Acidimicrobiaceae bacterium
GCCTCGACGAGTGCTCGGGCTTTAAGAAGTGCATTGCCCTCAAGGGTGGTTTCAGTTTCATCTACGTCTGGAACGTCAGCTGGTCGCGGAAGGACGTTGATGTTGAGTGCGCTGAGAACCGACTCCATCTCCACTTTCTTGTGGGGATTGGCGGTAGCTAAAACAAATGTGATCATCGAGGAGATGGTGGTGTTGCAAGAACTGCACGTTGCGCGCTGTGAATAGCGCTGATGCCACTTTGTGCCAAGTCGAGCAATTGACTTAACTCTTCTCTAGAGAAGGCTTCTTGTTCTGCCGTCCCCTGCACCTCAACAAATCGACCAGCACCAGTCATCACAACGTTCATGTCGGTGTCTGCGCGTGAGTCTTCTTCGTAAGGGAGATCAAGCATGGGAACACCGCCAACGATGCCAACAGAAATCGCTGCAACAAAGTCACTGAGCGCGTGCTCTTTGATTGTCCCCTTCTGAACAAGGCGAGTGATTGCGTCATGGAGCGCAACGTATCCTCCACAGATTGAAGCAGTGCGCGTTCCACCATCAGCTTGGAGCACGTCACAGTCAACCGTTATCGCGAGGTCCGGAAGGAGTTCGAGGCGAGTAACAGTGCGAAGTGAACGCCCAATGAGGCGCTGAATTTCTTGGGTGCGTCCAGACTGCTTTCCCTTTGCGGCTTCGCGGTTATTGCGCTCTGGCGTAGAACCAGGAAGCATTGAGTACTCAGCGGTGACCCATCCCTTGCCAGATCCCTTTAGCCAACGTGGAACGTCTTCTTCAACTGACGCGGTGCAGAGAACTTTTGTGCGACCAAAGCTAACCAGGACTGAACCTGCTGCCATGTCGGTGTAGTCGCGTACAAATGAGAGTGGTCGGGCCTGATCTGGGGTTCGGCCATCGGCGCGCTGAACTGACATGGGACTCCTTAAAAACACCGTGTTGTGCGTCTTAACGGTAGCGGAGATTTAGAAGTAAATGATTTTCTTGGCTCGTTCAACGACTTCATCGATGTCGTCGCTCCAGGCGCCAGTTGACAGGTACTTCCAGCCATCGTCACAGGCAATCGTGACAATTGTTGCTTCTTGGTCGTCAGGAATCGTGTTGGCACACTTCACGGCACCAGACATGATGGCTCCAGAAGAAATGCCTACAAAGAGACCCACTTCAGTCATGCGTCTCGTCCACTCAATTGATTCTTTTGGTCGAACAATTACCTTGCGGTCGAGCAATGCTTCGCCACCAGCGTCAATAAAGATTGGTGGGATGTAACCATCATCGAGGTTGCGAAGTCCATCAACCATTTCACCACTCGGTGGTTCAATGGCCCAGATTTGAGTGCCAGGCTTCTGCTCTTTTAGAAATTTGCCAACACCCATCAATGTTCCAGAAGTTCCAAGTCCCGCTACGAAGTGCGTAATCTCAGGAACGTCTCGAAGAATTTCTGGACCAGTTGTCGTGTAGTGCGCCATTGGATTCGCTGGGTTCGCGTACTGATACAAAAACACCCAGTCAGAATTTTCTGCACTGAGCTTTTGCGCCAGGCGCACTGCCCCATTGGATCCCTCGCTACCGGGCGAGTCAATGATCTCTGCGCCCCAGGCAAGCAGCAACTGACGTCGCTCTGGCGACACGTTTGAAGGAAGAACAACTTTTAGGTGGTAGCCACGCAGGCGACACACCATTGCGAGTGCGATTCCAGTGTTACCCGATGAAGGCTCGATGAGAATCTGACCGGGCTTTCCAGGTATCAAAATGCCATCTCGCTCAGCAGCTTCAATTAGTGAATATGCAATGCGGTCTTTGACAGAACCAGCCGGATTGCGACCTTCAAGCTTGGCAAGAATCTTTACGTTCGGCTTTGGTGAAAGCGCGCTGATGTCAATGACTGGCGTATTGCCAATTAGTTGAAGAACTGAATCAAAACGAGCCACTACTGAGCTCCACCTGCAACTGCAGGAAGCAAGGTGACTTCATCGCCGTCAGCAACCGGTGCGTCAACGCCACCGAGGTAACGAACATCGTCGTCGTTGATGTAAACGTTCAAGAATCGGTGAAGGGTTCCGTCTTCATTAAGAAGTTGAGGCTTAACAACTGGGTACGCATCAGTGATCTGCTTAAGCACTCCACCGATTGTTGTGGCGTCAGTGTCAAGAACTGCAAGTCCGCCCATTGCTTGGCGAAGCACTGTTGGAATTCGGATTACTGCAGACATGGTGTTCCTAACTCGATCTAATAGATGACTAACTTAGTCAACTTTAGTGGTACTTCGCAATAGCGTGACCAAAAAACATCCTCTAGTACCTAAGTACGCTTGAAGAGTGGCCAGGGCTAAACAAATCCAAGCGCGGCGTGACAAAAAGAAGGAAGACGCCAAAAAAGGTGACCAAATCGTCGCCTCAAATCGTCGCGCCCGACATGATTTCGAATTAGTAGAAACCATGGAATGTGGCATGGTTCTCACCGGCACTGAGGTGAAATCACTTCGCCAGGGCAAAGCTCAAATTGGAGAAGCGTTCGCGAGAATTGAAAATAACGAAATCTGGATTTATCAAATGCACATCCCACCTTGGGTGAATGCGGTGGGTTTTGGAACACATGATCCAGACCGGAAACGAAAGCTCCTCGCCCACCGTCGCGAGATCGACAAGTGGTGGGACCAGACTCGCATGCAACCACTCACGATTGTCGCCACCAAGGTGTACTTCAAAGATGGAAAAGCCAAGGTAGAAATTGCTCTCGCTAAGGGTCGAAAGCAGCAAGACCGCAGAGAAGCGCTGAAGAAACGAGACGCTGAACGAGAAATTCAGCGAACCACTCGCAACATCGAAAAATTCAGTTAAGCGTCACGCACTTTTCGTTTACTTTTCGGCCTGTTCACAGACCAATACTTCATACTTGGTGTGCCCCCTACAAGGAGACACATGTCATACGTCGAATCATATCTTTACTGGATTCAAGAATCGAATGAGTATGCCAATGTCGAAGCGATTAACTCGAAAGTTCGCTCGTACCGCGGCCGCGACCACTCACATGAAGATGAATTTCACACACGCCCCTGGACTCGCTGGACCTACTTTTAACTCATAAGTCGAGCAAATCATTCAGAAGCGCTTCGCCACTCGGCCTCCCGTTGGAATTCTGGTCAACAGAAGGTATGCTTATTACGCAGCTAAAGCAGCTGCTAAATCCATGGGGATGAATTGTTTCGACAGAAGTCGTCGAGGTGAGTGAAGCGAGCCGTGGTCTCAGGATCCACGTTAAAGAGCCTGAAAAAATAAATAAACGCCAAGCCTCAGCTTGCGCTTGCTGCTTAGGTAGCAACATCCACCTAGACCCAGTCCTGCGGTTTAGTAAATGGGTGTCATAAAAGTAGGACTTACCAACGAGACTCGCTAGTGGTTTCGATGGGACAACTTAGCTAGATACGGTGCGTCTTCGGTGTTGACAGTAGAGCCGCTCCCGACAATTTCCTGTCGACTGCGCTCGGAGAAGAATCATTAAGAAGCTACTGGACCCGGGCTCGATACCCGGCATCTCCACGAAAGTAAAACCCGTACCGCGAGGTGCGGGTTTTACTTATTTATGGCGACTATTTTTTAGCCTTCGGAGCAGTGACAACGAAGTTGTCCCCTCGACGCTTTATCTTCCAGCCTTGCCAAGAAAATTTCTCAATACCGCTTATTCCATCAACCAGCAGCTGCCTCGCAAGTATTCCTTTCACAGCTTTCGCATCGTGACCCGCGGCGCCTGATCCATCACTGGTCGCGAAGACAACGTGAACTACATTGGCAACGCCAGACAGCTGTTCAAAGTCAATTGCCGCTTCATGTTCTTTTGGGAGCAAGTTAATAACTGTTTTGTTACGCAACTTGTTCATGAGCGCAGTAGTGAGAGGTTCCTTCCAGAACTGACCAACATTGCCAAGTGGTGAAACTGAAATGTCCATCTTCAGTCGATAGTCCGCTACCAAATCTTCTCCGGTTGTTATTCCATAAAGACCCGATGGCACGAGTAAGCGTTTGCGCTGTGCGCTTGAAAGCGATGCAGGCTCTAAGTGCCCCCAGACAACTCCGGTGTAGCGCTGATGCGCCGGAAGCAGTAAAGGCTTTCCCGCGCAGAGCGCATTCGTGGCAACCAGGGCGCGGTCGAGTAAATCACCACGCACCTTGAGAAGTTTTGCAAGCTCAGCTTTAGTTCCTTTAGAGACAGCACTGCGCAGTGCGCTGACTACTTTCTTTCGCTCACTCGCAAGAAGTGTGTCAAATACTCCAGCCTTTGCAGTGAGGCGACCACCCTCTGCTTTGCCCTCAGAAGGTGGCACAAGTACAAAGACGTTTTCACTCACCGGACTACGGTACCGGCTGGCAGTTAGGCAGCGTTCAATGCCTCAAGGTTTATTCCATGAGCTTGAAGAAAGTGGCGAACCTTAATGACTTGATCATCAGTCAAATCCTTCGGACGAGTTGATCCGAATGAAGTCACCACTTCATCAACAGTGACTGCCCAGTTACCACTGTGCGTTTCGTGCACAACCCCAAAGCGGGCCAGCAGAACTAAAACGTCATGCCATTTAATGTTGTGGTTTAACGGGTGACCGAAAATTTTTTGTGCGGTAGTTCGGTGACTGTGATCAAGCTTGACTGACATGATTTCTCCCTCTTTGAGGGACGAGGTTTTCTTCCCTCGTTTGCACTCTCTACCCTTTAGAGGCTCTTGTCAAGTAATGCGACGAGTTCTACGTGCTCTGTCATCGGAAAAAGGTCAAAAGCCTCTAATTTCTTCAGCTCATAGCCACCCGCCAAGAGGAGTTTGAGATCTCTAGCGAAGGTTGCAGCGTCACACGAGACATAGACCACTCGACGTGGTTCACGTCGAACCAGCGCGTCAACAACACCCTTAGCGAGACCACTGCGCGGTGGGTCAAGCACCACAACGTCACCAGGGGCAACTGAGTCATTTATAGAACGAGGCGTAACTGCCCATTCCTTGACCTTTAGGTGGCGAAGTCCGTCACCATTCTGGCGAGCGTCTCGCACTGCGTAAGCAGAAGATTCAACTGCCGTCACTTTTCCGGTCGAGCCAACAGCTTTTGCGAGCGGAACGGCAAAGAGACCAACTCCGCTGAAGAGGTCAACAACGTGGTCACCAGTCTTCACGTCAGCAAATTCAAGAACTTTTGAAAGGAGCATCTCGGGGGCATCTTGGTGAGATTGCCAGAACGCACGTGGACCAACTGAGAAGTAGTGGCCTTGTACTTCGACTCGTGACTGTGTTGAAGGCTCGAGCGGTTCACCATGAAGTGAAGTGATTTCATAGATTGTTCCGCGATGCGTTTCACGTCGTGACACGGCAAAAGGTTCTCCATCGCCAATTGCTCGAAGCTCTACTTCTTCTGCTCCATCCCACGATGTTTGAAAAGCTGGCGCAAACTTGGAGTTAGCGATCCAGCAAGCATCAATGGCGATTAGTTCATGTGAGCGAGAGAGGTGAAGACATAGTTGTCCGTCTTCATTGACCGAACAACGAAGACGGGTACGAGATCCTTCACCGCTGCCTTCTGGTGCGCTTATTGTGACGTCGTAGTCAATCCCAGCAATGCGCTTTAGATGCTCTGTAACGAGTGCTTTCTTCCAGTTGTACTGAGCAGTCTTAGATGCGTGCTGCAAGTCGCAGCCTCCACAACCACCCGGGTAGGCGAAATTGCAAGGAGCCTTTACGCGCTCAGGGCTTGCTTCAAGAACTTCAACCGCATCACCACGAGAAAAGCTGGCAGTTGTTTCGGTGACTCGAACATTGACGAATTCATCTGGAAGGGTGTGGCGAACAAAGACAACGCGTCCATCTGGGAGCCGACCTACGGCGCCGCCAGTTGCTGGGCGTTCAATATGGACGGGCACTGGGGCCGCTAAAGAATTCTCACTACTCACCTAGTAATCCTACTTAGGAAAGACTCAAAGTTGCGATTCGAGAAAAGAAGCGAGGTGATCAACAATCCGAACTCCGTCTGGTCGAGTCGCTCCGTACAGGGTTGTTCCAGGGTTTGCTTCTAGGACCACCCATCCATCAGGGCCCAAGAGAAGGTCAACCCCACTCCACAACAGACCAAGAGACTTCGTAGCTTCAACCGCAAGTTCTTTTGCTTCTTCTGGAACGTCCGTGGCTTCTTCAAAATGAGAACCCTGTGCGAGGTTTGTTCGCCACTCACCCGGCGCTGGTCGGCGACGAAGGGTGTAGACAACCTCACCATTGATGACCGTCGCTCGCAAGTCGTCAGTCCATTCGACGAGCGGCTGGACAATGTACGACTCGTCATTAGGAACGTCGGTGCCAGGGACTTTTTCTACGCCGTGTCCCCCGCTGCCCCTGCGTTTCTTTAGAACAACTTGAATTTCCTTAACTGGACCCTTGGCGAGGTGAGTGCTCGGGTGAGTGATGCCATCACGCTCAAATGCGAGAGCGGTTTTCCATTTATCACTCGCATTGTCATGAAGCGATGGATTGTTAAGCACCAGCACACCACGTTGCTCAAGAGCTAGGCCACGAGAGATATTCACGGCTTTACCGCTTCTTAGAACTGCGAGGTCGATGTCGCTTCTGAGTAAATCGCCAGCGGGTTCATCCCACCACATCACAACTTCATGACCACGAAGCATCAGATTTTCTGCGAGAGAATTATTTCGACCTATTTCGTAGTTCGCCGAAGCCGGACCGGTGCGTCCTTTTTCTCGCGCACTTGTGAGAATGGCGTAGACAGCCACTACTAGTTTGCTTTGAGCCCAGCGCGCTCTAAGAAGGTGTTCACGAGCGCTGCCACTCGACGTCGTGCTTCTGGAGTTTCATCCACTGCTTGCTCCAGCATCGCGGTTGAGTACATTCCTGGATCACGTGAAAGCTCAAACCATTCGTTAAGCAACTGTCCGTCAATCTCTGGATGGAATTGGACGGCCAGGTTTTTGCCAACTGCAAACGCCTGCACCGCACGCGGCGAGTTCGCAAGAATTTCTGCATTCTCTGGTGTGCTGCACGAGTCGAAGTGAAATTCAAACCATGGGCCAGAAGAAATTCCAGATCCAGCGACTGGTTCAATGTCGTACCAACCAATTTCTGCTTCCTCGGCCTTTGAAACCTTGCCACCATGAAAGGTGCAGAGAGCTTGCGCGCCAAAGCAGATTCCTAAAACCGGAATGTCCTTAGCTACTGCGTCGCCAATTAGGTCCAGCTCACGATCAAACCATGCAGCCTTAACTTCAGGGTCATAGACGGATTCTTTTGAGCCAAGAATTACCAGAGCATCCATTCCATCTACAGATGGCGTTGGTAGCCCTTCGTTGAGAGCTTCTAGGTAGACGTTGTAGCCAAGTTTCGCGAATGATTCACCAACGAGCCCCGGACGATCTTCTTCTTCGTGTTGGATGAAAAGAACGTTTGGCATTATTTCATCGAAGCAATGAATGCTTCCCAGTTAGCGAGTGGTGTGGCACCGGCGTTCAACTCAATCGCACGAACAAGGTTGGCAATGCACATGTCAACGGTTGTCTTAGCCATTGGCTCAAGTGAGTCAGTGCCGTTGTCATCGATAAAGCGTGTGTGTGCTGCTTGCAGCACCGTGTCATAGGTCATCACTGAGTAACCACCACAGTTATTCCAGATGCGCTTGATGTCAGCGAGAGCTCTCGAACCATTGGTAGGAGACATCGTTGCCACAACTGCGTTCATTGGCTTTCCAACAATGCTGTTCTTTGGCATCATTGGTCGACTCGCCCAGTCGATTGCGTTCTTCACCACACCGGGAATTGCGTAGTTGTACTCAGGGCTAGTCCAGAACACTCCGTCGGCGTCTTTTAGTGCATCTCTGAACGCAACAACTCCTTCTGGTGAATTCTCACCGTCAATGTCGCTGTTGTAAAGCGGGATTTGTCCAAGGTCGAATGAGGTTGCTTCGTAGCCACTTGGAAGATTCTTGGAAATGTAGTTAGCGAGACGTGAATTGAATGAGTCTTTTCGAAGCGAGCCTGAGAGTACGAGAATTTTTTTCATGACAGTTGACCCTACTAGCGAAAAGTGGACTTCTAACCTTCGGGAAGGGTCCATCCCATTGAAGTAGCAATCTCTTTGCAAGTTGGACAGAGTGGATACTTCTTCGGGTCCTTGCCTGGTACCCACTCTTTTCCACATAGAGCTTTAACGGGCGTTGCGTTAATCATTCCCTCAACGACCGAGTTATTGAGTTTCTTAAACTTTCCACTCTTCTTAGTGAATCCTTCGAGAACTATGTGCGTAAAGCGCTCATGGTCACCTTCATCTATTTGAGGGGTGGTGACAACTCGGAGTTCTGTGTCGGACTGAATGCTCACGTCTAAAACCCTATCCATCTGGGTAGTGTTTATGTGACATGAAGCGCAGACGTAAAAAACCCGATGCAGTGAGGCCACTTGGTCGAGTGTCTTCACACTTCACGCGTGAAGGCACACCAAAAAGCCCTTACCGAACTCAAAGTGAAGCCAAGAGCGCAGCCCAGCTTGCGTGGACTCTTAATGGTGCCGAACTTGACGCCTACCGCTGCGACTACTGCCACCAATGGCATATTGGCAAGAGGTTCAGCCGCGATTAGCGAATCGAGACTAAAGCGGCAATAATGTACTCACTTCCATTGAAAGGCAGCACATGTCAGTTCAGGCATACATCTTGATTCAGTCAGAAATTGGCTCAAGCGAAAACGTTGTTCTTGCTACACGCAACGTGCCCGGCGTACTTGAGTCTTTCGAAGTAACTGGCCCCTACGACGTAATTGTTCGTTGCGAGGCTGAGAGCGTTGACCAACTTGGAAAGTTCATCGTTGGTGCAATCCAAAAGGTTCCGGGGATCACACGTACTCTCACGTGCCCCGTTGTAAACATCTAACCGAACGCGCCCGCAGCTTTTAGAGCTGTTATCTGCTCTTCGCTAATTCCCCAACTTTGTAATCCTTCACGCGTACGTGCACCCGGTGCGCTTGGCGGAGTTCCAATTTCGCCCGGCGATTTTGAAAACCTCGGTGCTGGATTTGGTTGTCTTGCACTTTGTGTTGAGAAAACATTTCGTTGCGCGTTGTAAGGATGTGTTGCCGCTTCACTTGGCGAAAGCACCGGAGTCGTGCAAGCATCAGTTCCCTCAAATATTGCGGTCCACTCGTCACGGGTCTTGGTGAGAAAGACCTCAGTGAAACGCTCCTTCATTGCTGGCCACTGATCGCGGTCCATCTGCGCCGGTAGTTCAGCATTGCTAAGTCCTAGGCCCTCAAGTAGCTCGGCGTAGAACTTGGACTCGATTGCTCCGACCGCCATGTATTTGCCGTCACTGGTTTCATACACTTCATAAAAATGTGCACCGGTGTCGAGCATGTTGACTCCGCGCTCTTCTTTCCAGTAGCCCATGTTCATGAAGGCGTGCGTCATGGTCGTAAGTGAAGCTGCGCCGTCGACCATTGCCGTGTCAACTACTTGACCTTCACCGGTTTCACGCGCGTGCAACAATGCAGCAAGAACGCCGAATACTAAGAACAATGCTCCTCCACCGAAGTCACCAACCAAGTTGAGTGGTGGCACTGGCTTATCTCCAGCACGGCCCAGTGGCCACAGTGCGCCAGAAACGGAGATGTAGTTAATGTCGTGGCCCGCGAGTTGGCTCAGTGGGCCTTCTTGGCCGTAGCCAGTCATTCTTCCGTAGACGAGCTTGGGGTTGCGCTTCCAAACGTCATCTGGACCAACGCCTAAACGTTCAGTGACACCTGGGCGAAAACCTTCAATAAGCACATCTGCTTGTTCACAGAGTTGGAGCACCAGTTCGCGTCCAGATTCATTCTTTAAATCAACCGCCACCGATGGTCGTGACCTGTTGAGCAGATCCCATGTTGGAGCGTCCGATGCATCAAAGTCTCCACGCTCTAAGCGAAGAACTTCTGCGCCAAGGTCTGCGAGCAACATGCAGGCGTAGGGACCAGGGCCAATACCTGCGAGTTCAATTACTTTTATTCCTTGGAGTGGACCAGCCATTAGTACTTAGTCCCACCAAAGATCGTGACCGAGAACACCCTTACCAATGAGCCCTAGTTGCACTTGGCTCGATCCTTCAACAATCGTTAGCTGGCGAGCATCGCGGTAGTAGAGCTCCATTGGGTGATCTTCCATGTATCCAGCAGCACCGAGCATCTGAAGCGCAATGCCTGAAGCCCTTACGGCAACTTCTGCGGCGTAGTACTTACACATGGAGAGCACGGGAACGTATTCCTTAGTGAACTTGCCATCATCTGCGAGACAGGCGGCGCGGTAGGTCAGGAGTCGTGCGGCTTCAATTTCAGTTGCACACTTAGCGATCTCCCACTGGATGCCTTGGAACTCAGAAATTGTTTTTCCGAATGCTGGACGATTCTTTACGTAGTCCGTTGCGTACATGAGCGCGCCCTCAGCGAGGCCAATTCCTCGTGCTGCGACAATCGGTCGCATTGCGTTGAGCGCTTGCATGATGAGCATGAACCCACCGTGGATTTCTTGCTTAGGACCAATGTGAACATTGTCAAAAACAATGTCGGCGGTGTCAATGCCTCGAACACCCATTTTGCGGTCTACGCGAGGACGACTAAGTCCCGGAGTATTTGCATCAACAATGAAGCAACCAATCTCAGAGTGGAGACGAGATGATGCGTCACCCTTCTTCGCGAACACAATGAACCAGTCAGCCTGCATTCCACCTGAGATCCAGCATTTTGTTCCATTGAGGATGTAGCCACCAGTTACGTCTGGGTCGGCTTTTGCAGTTGTCTGCATTCCCGCCACGTCTGATCCAGCTCCTGGTTCTGAGAGACAGAACGACGCACGCTGGTTTCCATTTGCGATGCCAGGTAGGTAGCGAAGTTTCTGCTCTTCTGTTCCAGCGATCATGATTGGCCCCGACGGAAGTCGAGTTAGAAGCAACATCAGTCCAATTACGTTTGAGTACTTCGTTACTTCTTCAATGGCGATTGTGAGGCCAAGGATTCCAGCACCTGAGCCACCGTATTCCTCTGGAATGCAGAGACCCAGTAGGTCAGCCTTCTTGAATTCATCAAAGATGTCCTGGGGATACTCACCCGTTGTGTCGATTTCTCGAGCCCTTGGCTTGATCTTTTCTTGGGCGATGCGCCTTACCGTTTGCTGGAGGCTCTTAAGTTCATCTGATAGTTCAAAGTCCATGTTCAGAACGATAGTTGGCTTTGTGACAACATGAGTCGTGACAATTTTTAAGCGTGATAGCGCACTAAGTGCAATGGCCACCAAGACCTACGACCTTGTAGTTATTGGTGCAGGAATGACCGGAGCCGGGGTGGCACTCGACGCTGCTTCACGTGGCCTCAGTGTGGCACTCATTGACTTAGGTGACATTGCCAGTGGAACAAGTTCAAAGTCATCGAAGATGGTGCACGGTGGCCTTCGCTACTTGCAGCAAAAAGAGTTCAAGCTCGTTTATGAAAATCTTCGTGAACGCCAAAGACTCTTGGAGAACGCACCGTTCTTGGTTCGCCCCTTGCCATTTTTGATTCCAATTTTTGCCAACAACGCAGTCATGCGCAAAACACTCGTGAAGGCCTACGGCTCGGCACTACGTCTTTACGACATCACCGGTGGATGGAGAATTGGAAAGCGTTATAAAAAGATCACACCATCTGAAGCTGTTGGCCACATACCAACACTTAAGTCACACAATCTCGAAGCGGCATTCATTTACATGGACGCACGAGGAGACGATGCACGAGTTGCTCTAAGTATTTGCAGAAGCGCTGCGCTGGACTTCAACGCCGATGTTGCGACCTACGTGCGAGCACTCAGTGTCACGAGAGATGAAGCGGGAATCGTGAACGGCGTTATATGTCGCGATGAACTGAGTGGAAAAGAATTCAAGATCGCCACTCGCTCATTGGTAAATGCCTCGGGAGTATGGGCAGACGATGTCTTCACCATGGTGAAGCATGACGCCACTCACCACATCAAGCCAGCCAAGGGTGTGCACGTCAGCGTTCCGCGTGAGCGCCTCCCCGCCGACGTCGCTGCAGTATTCAGCGTCCCGGGAGACCGACGAAGCATTTTTGTGGTTCCATTTGAAGACGCACCATTTACTTTTATTGGCACAACTGACACCGCGTACGACGGATCAATTGATACACCTCTGTGCACACCAGAAGACATTGAGTACTTGTTGAAAGCTGCCAACAACTCAACTTCGTCAAACCTCACCACCAGTGACATCACTGGTCTATGGGCGGGGCTTCGTCCACTACTTGCGCCAAAGAATGGCAAAGAGCTGAGTGAGCGCACCGCGGACCTTTCTAGACGTCACCAAGTGACTGACTCAGGTGACGGCGTTGTGCACATCACGGGTGGAAAGTGGACCACGTATCGTCAAATGGCTGAAGACACTGTTGATGCGCTGAAGCCATACTTCTCAAATCTGAAATCAGTTCGAACCAGAAATCTAAGGTTTCACGGAACGAGTAATTGGCGTCCATCAAATGAAATCGAGCAGCACTTGTATCAACGATTCGGTTCTGATGCCCAAGAGATCCTGGCCGCAATTGAAAAGAATCCGCACCTCGGAACTTCACCAATTACGGGCCAGCCATACCTTCTTGCTGAGTTCGTCTTTAGTGCTGAAAATGAGATGGCCACTTCACTCGTGGACCTTCTGACACGTAGAACTCGAGCACATCTGCACGATGCCAGGGCCACGCTCAAGGCCGCTCGGGTAATTTGCGAAGAAGTTGCACCAATTTTTGGCTGGTCGACAAGCGAAATTGATGCTCAAATCGCAACATATGCGCAGCTCGTTGAGAGTGAATTTACTAGTGCGGGGCTAATTCTGTAGGGTTCAGTCATGACTAAACCGACAATGCCCAATGATTACCCTGCAGGGTCTCACACTGATTCAATTGGCGCCAGCGCCCCAACTGCATTGCTCGATGATTTAACTGCTGCGAAAATCTCTTTCGACGTCTCTACTGAGTCTCGTGCTCAGCATGGTCGCGACTGGTGGCCCCTTTCTATTCGTGATGTAAATGAAGGCCGGGTGCCTCACTGGCCAGGTGTTGTCGTAACGCCAACAACCACTGAAGAAGTTTCCAAGGTCATAAAGATTGCTGCCAAGCACAAGATTTCAGTTACCCCTCAAGGTGGTCGCTCGGGCGTTGTTGGTGGAGCAGTTGCCGTAGATGGTGCGATTGCACTTGATCTCACAGGACTCGACAAAATAATCAACATCAACGCTGACTCTGGTCTCGTGCACGTTGAAGCTGGCGTCTTTGGTCCTGACTTAGAAAAAGCTGTCAATGAAAAGGGTTGGACCGTTGGTCACTTCCCTCAGTCATTTGACCTCGCGACCGTTGGTGGATGGCTCGCATGTCGCGGTGCTGGACAATTCTCAAATCGTTATGGAAAAATTGAAGATATCGTTCGTGGCCTAACTGTCGTTCTGGCTAATGGTGACATCGTAAAAATCGGAGACCGTGGACCACGCCAAGCAGTAGGTCCAGACATGCTGCAGCTCTTCGTAGGTTCAGAAGGAACG
>JBAWYN010000024.1:0-13388 GCA_037143535.1 Acidimicrobiaceae bacterium
AAACGATGGAGCGAAGGCAACAAATGCTGCGAGTAGCGCTCCTGTGAGTCCACGAGCGCTGTAGCCAACAACGGCCACAGTCTGGACAACTGGTCCTGGAGTTATTTGTCCAAGCGCTACTGCATTAAGAAATTGAGAACTACTCATCCAGTGATACGTAGAGACAACGTCGTGTTGCATCAGCGGGATGATGACAAACCCACCACCGTATGAAAGTGCACCCACTTTTAGCGCGACCCAGCACAATGCGCCAACCCCAGAAAAAACTGCTCCATGACCAAGTGCCAGTGGACCTAGTAGTCCCAGTCGCTGATCTGATGAGCGAAGCAGGACTTCTACGAGGCCGCAAGTAAGAAGCGTCACCACAACAAATGGTGTGAAGAAAATAGAACTCAGTGCGCCGAGCGCTGCGTAAAGGAACCAGCGTGAGCGCTGTGATGGTCCATTAAAGCGTTGCCAACTGCCAGGGAGTAATTGGTACGCAGCGTTGAGTGCAACTACTGCAACTCCAGCACCAGCACCACCTGCTGCTCCAAGAATCCAGTTCATTGGATGCTTGGCGAGGAACAAAACACTTAAGCCAATGATGAGAGCGAGCCCCGGAAGAATGAAACACAATCCTCCAAGCAGAGCGCCTCGAACACCACGAAGTTTCCAAGCGCAAAATATTGCTAATTGCGTCGAAGCTGGCCCAGGAAGAAGATTTGTTGTGGCAATGCTGTCTTCAAACTCGGATGAATCAATCCAGTTATTTTTCTCAACACATAGTTTGCGAAGTAGGGCAATGTGCGCTGGGGGACCACCAAATCCGGTGACGCCGAGTCGGAGCCATTCTTTTGCAATAACGCCCAGTGAAACTTTCTCAGTCGAAGTATTCATGGCGACTGAAGTTGTTGTCTACGCCGTAACTCGACAGGTATCGTCACCGCGTGCGCGTGACGTGAGAGTGACCCGAGTTGACTTGGCTCCTAGGCCTTCGAGCATTCCAGAAATGAGTCCACGGTCAACAGCACAGAGCACTGGGTGCTGCGTTGCTGCTGCACCGAAGGGGCAGTTGTCTGAAACAACGGACTGTGACGATCCCTTGGCTTCAGTGTGAGCATCAAAGCCGTGCGCGGTGAGAATCCCTGCGATTGATTCCATTGCGTCTTTGACAGTGCGCGTTGATTCAATAGGCGCCACTGAAGATCCGAGAGTTCGTCCGTACTGCACGCCTACGTCGTGGGCCATTTGTTCTGCGGCGTCTGGGCCGAGGCGCTCAAGGGCCATTTCTAGAAGAGCCACCAAGAGTGCGTCACGTCGAACTGAGCCGTCCATCACGAAGTTCTCGTCAACAACGCGGTATCCCTTAGATGGTCGCCCCACGGTGGTTTTACGAACATTGTCAAAGGTGACGTAGCCAGCTTCGCTTAAGCGCTCGAGGTGGTGGCGAACAACGTTGGCGTGAACGTCACAGTGAAGGGCCAGGTCAGCTGCGGTGGCGCCTGGATTATCACGCAGAAAAAGGTAGATCTTTCGACGGGTGTTATCGCCAAAGGAGTGGGTGAGGCTCGTTACCGTAGCGGTGAAAAGTTCGTTATCTAGGGGCGAATTAGTCACGTTTAAAAGTCTAGGTGCGCTGAAGCGAACTCCGACGGTAACCTCTGAGGACTACTAAAGGACCCCCTTGACGCTCAGCCCCCAACTCCGCAGTGAAATCGGTGCACTTGTTGAACCGCAACTAGTTCGTACCCTCGAAGAACTTGGCTTTCTTGGAGCAATTGGTGAAGTAAACGGAGCAGTTCGTGTCGAACTAGTTCTCCCAGTCACCCAGTGGCCAAACCTCGATGTTCTTGAAGAGCGCATCAGAAGCATTAGCCCTGGAGCGAGCATTGTTGTTCGTTCCATGAACGACGAAGAGCGCTTCGCGCTTCGCAACTTCCTTCGTGGTGCCATGCAGGCACCAGCTGGTCCCGGCCTTCACGACCACGGTGCTGACGCCAAGCCAAAATTCTTGGACAAACTTTCACGCACACGCGTACTCGGTATCTCATCGGGTAAGGGTGGGGTAGGAAAATCTTCGGTCACCGTCAACTTGGCAATTGCACTTGCGCAGGCCGGATTCCACGTAGGTGTTCTTGATGCTGACGTGTACGGCTTCTCGCTCCCAAAGATGCTCGGAGCAACAAATGATCCGATCATTCTTGGTGACACCGTTATCCCAACATTGGTGCACGGTGTTCGCTGCGTTTCAATGGGTTACTTCGTTCCAGACGAGCAGCCAGTTATTTGGCGTGGACCAATGTTGCACAAAGCAATCGAACAACTCGTCACTGAAGCATGGTGGGACGAGCCAGACTTTCTTCTCATTGACATGCCACCAGGAACTGGTGACGTTGCACTAACTCTTTCTGAAGTTCTTCCACGCATTGAGATGTATGTCGTCACCACACCTCAAGCTGCAGCGCAGCGCGTGGCGCAGCGTTCTGCCTACGCCGCTCGAAAGCTCAAGCTCGCAGTTCGAGGCGTCATTGAGAACATGAGTTACTTCACTGGCGATGACGGCAAGAAATACGAGATCTTCGGTTCTGGTGGCGGAAAGCAACTTGCAGACGAACTAGGTATTGCTCTGCTTGGCCAGATTCCACTCGAGACGAAGCTACGTAACGGTGGCGACACTGGACTTCCGGTGATGATCAGCGACCCAGATAGTGAAGTTGCCAAGGCATTTACTGCTTTGGCGCAGACAGTAGCGAAGCAGGGTCCAGCCAGGGTCTATCGTCAAGAATTGAAACTTGTTTAAGTAACTAGGGGGAATCATGGAACTACAGGGAAAGACTGCGGTCATTACTGGAGGCGCAAGCGGCCTCGGACTCGCAACTGCAAAGCAGTTAGCTAAGGCGGGAGTAAACCTCGTACTAGGTGACATCGAACAAGGACCACTCGACGAAGTTGTTGCAGAGTTCAAGGGCAACGGCGTGAACGTCATTGGCGTAAACATCGACGTACGAAGTGCTGATGACGTAAATCGTCTTCGTGACGAATCGGTAAAAGCCTTCGGCACTGCACACATCATCTTTAACAACGCTGGTGTTGGTGGCGGTCCACTTCTTGGAACCGACAAGAAGATGTGGGACTGGGTTATGGACATCAACGTTGATGGTGTTGTTAACGGCATCAATACATTCGTTCCTATGTTCCTGGACCAAAATGAAGGTCACGTGATTAACACTGGATCACTCGCTGGCCTCGGTGGCGTTCCAGGAATGGGTTCCTACTGCGCAAGTAAGTTCGCCGTTGTCGGAATGACTGAAGTGCTTTTCCACGAGCTCGCCTACACCGGAAAAGACGTGCACGCATCACTTCTCTGTCCAGGGTTCGTAAAGACTCGTATTCACGAATCAGGTCGCAACCTTCCAAAGGAACTCGCTAGCTTCGCTGAGAACCCAGTGGCCAAGGCCGTCCAGGGTATTGCTGCTGAAGCAGTGAACAGTGGCATTGACCCAAGCATCATTGGTGAACTCGTAGAAGACGCAATTGTCAACAACAAGTTCTGGATCTTGCCTCACATGCGCTCAGCCGTTCGCACAACTGAGCAACGTCTTCAGTGGATGCAAGGTGGCGACACACCAGGTATCGACCTTATGAAGGCCGCTAAGAACTAGCGATCAATACCGCTTGGGAGCTTGCTCTCTGGCCAATCAAGTAACGCCACCGCACTGCGACAAGCAAAGCGGTCGGTCATTCCCGCAACGTAAGAAACTGCTTCGTGCAGAATCTCAACTTCACTGGCTTCACCCTTTTTCTCAGCGATGCTTGGAATAAGAAGTGGATTCTTCACGTAGTTCTCTACTAGTGCACGAAGCATTGAAACAACAGCTTGGGCTTGCTCACGCGATGGACCACGAAGATAAATGGTCTCGTAGTTAAAAGTTCTAAAGGCGGCGAGTGCCTCGGCGGTAGGGCCGTCCATTCCAATGACGCCAGTTTCTCTGATTGTCTTAATCATGGCGTTAATGAAGCTGCCGAGTTGATTGTGTCGATTGTCGCCACAGCGCTCTCTTACAATCTTTGGGAGTTCGTGTCGGGTAATGATTCCAGCCGACACCGCGTCTTCAAAGTCGTGACACACGTAGGCAATGCGGTCAGCCCAGCTAACAACTTCACCTTCAGGAGTCATGGGCGCTGGCCTCGACCACGAGTGGTTTCTAATTCCGTCCAAGGTTTCAATGCAGAGGTTGAGTGGCAACAGAGAAACATTCGCACCCCACGTTGCGTGATCGAACCCACCTTCTACGTAAGGATCAAGTGCTTCTTCACTGGCGTGACCACCGGGACCATGTCCACAGTCGTGTCCAATGGCAATCGCTTCAGCGAGTGCAACGTTTAGTCCAACTGCACGAGCAACGCCAGTTGCAACCTGGGCAACTTCGAGCGCGTGGGTGAGGCGAGTGCGCATGTGGTCGTCAGGGAACACGAAGACTTGCGTTTTTCCGGCGAGGCGACGAAATGCTGCGGAATGCAAGATGCGGTCACGGTCACGTTCGAACGGCGTTCTAAATTCATCGGGCTCTTCTTCTCGGACCCGGTTGCCCGCTCCGTAGCCACGAGTAGCGCCAGTAACGAGCAATGCGTCGAGACGTTCTTCACGCTCACTTCGAGTGGCACCGATCCCAGCACTGGAGATGTCGATAGTTGCTTTTGAGTCCTGGTGAGCAACGGTTACGTCGTCTCTCGTGCCCTCGTAGCCCTCCATGGTTGCGGCCCACCGCTTGTTGCGCTCACTGGCATTTTCGATACTCACGACCTCTATCTTGCCCCAGAGCCGTAACATGGTGAAAGTCGGCTATTTGCTTAGGAGCAGTAATGGATATTCGTATTGGCATTGTTCAGTCCATGAAGGAACTTGAACTCTCACTTCCAGAAGACATGAAGCAAAAAGACGTCATTAAAGAGGTCGAAGCCATCATTGGCACCGACAAGGTGTTGTGGCTTACTGACAAAAAGGGACGCCGCGTTGGTGTGCCCGCAGAACGAATTGCCTACGTAGAAATCGGTAGCGGTGCCACTGAGCGCGTTGTTGGTTTCGGCACGGCCTGATCTAGCGACACGTGCTCGACTATCACCTTCACCTCTGGCCACACTCAGAGTCATCGGTCTCGTATCAACTCGACCAGATTGCTGACTACTGCGAGCAGGCAGCTAGCGAAGGCGTAAACGAACTCGCATTAACTGAACACTCCAATCGCTTCGTCGACGTAATGAACGTCGTGGGTCCGTTCTGGGAAAAATCTGGGCATGAGCCCACGTCAAAAGAAATGGCGAAGTATTTCGACTGGCACTCACGCAACTCTCTTGAGCAATACGTCGAGCTCGCACAGAAAGCTAAGGACGAAGGGCTACCGGTAAAAATCGGACTTGAAGTTGATTACTACCGCGGAAAGATGGACGAAGTAACAAGTCTCTTGTCGCAGTATCCATTCGACGTACTCATAGGTTCAGTGCACTGGATGGGTACGTGGGAGTTTGACGACATTGATAACCCCGTCAACATGCACGAGTGGGACGTGCGAGACATTGACGCGTGCTGGCTTGAGTACTCACGTGCGATCGAAGAGTTGAGCGCCACCAAAGCAGTTGACGTACTCGCACACATTGACCTCGTAAAGGTTGCAGGTTTCTACGCGCCCAATCCCGCGCCCTACTGGGACATGATGGCTAACGCCGCTGGCAAAGCTGACATTTCAGTTGAGCTGTCTTCAGCGGGATGGTTTAAGCCAGTGGGAGAGCAGTACCCAGCCGAGGGACTGCTTGACCGTCTCGTCGCCCAGGGCGTCACCTTTACGACAGCTAGTGATGCACACCGCTTGGAAAAAGTGAGTGCACGAGCTGGAGACCTTGCGACATTGCTTGAAGCTCGTGGCATCCACGAACTCGCAAGTTACGAAGCTCGTAGCCGCACAATGGTTCCTCTCAGGTCTATGTAATGGCCACACTCGCTGAACTTGCTGGGCTCCACACCAATCTTCAAGAAGTAACTGTTGACCATCTGCTTCGCCTCACAGCTTCGTGGTCACTGCTTTCTGACCTTTCATTTTCTGACATGTTGCTCTTCACCAAAGTTGTTGATCCAAAGTCCAGTGCTGATGAATACGTGGTGCTTGGCCAGATGCGGCCAAACAATCGTTCAACGCTTATTGGTGATGACCTCCTTGGGCGAAAGCGCGCCGCAGACGACGTGCCACTCGTAAAGCTGGCTTTTGAAAGTGGCACACGAGTGGTAGGAGAAGTGTCGCTTGATGGCTTTGACGACCAGATTCCCGTCTGGTGTATTCCTGTTCGCCACGGCGGACAAGTCGTGGGTGTATTGCAACGTCTCCAGGGCCCACTTCGCGGACCGGCGTCGCTCTATGAGCAGGCGTATCTTTCAATTTTCGAACGACTTTGTGACATGGTGGCAAATGGTGCGTTCCCATTTAGAGAAGAAGACGTCGCCGGTGCAGGCATGCCCCGTATTGGAGACGGAATCATCTTGGTTGACGGTGAAGGACGTTTAGAGTTCGCAACACCTAATGCCACCAATGCGCTTCACCGACTCGGGGTCTACGCATCAGTAGAAGGGCGCACCCTTCGAGAACTCGGTCTTAAGGCCAGAGCCCTAGAGCGCTCACTCGAACACGGTATTCCGGCACTCGAAGAAATTGATCGTGGTCACGACATCGCAATTGTGTTGCACAGTATTCCGCTCCTAGATCACGGAACGGTGACTGGCGTTATGACGCTGGTTCGAGACGTATCAGACCTTCGCCAACTGAACCGCGTGGTGCTTAACAAAGAAGCTGCAGTGAGAGAAGTCCACCACCGTGTTAAGAACAACTTGCAGACCATCTCATCGCTACTTCGACTCCAGGCTCGGCGCACTGACAGCGACGAAACCAGAGTGGCTCTTCACGAAGCTGAGCGTCGTGTTCGCTCAATTGCCGTAGTGCACGAAGTGCTTTCTCGTGAACCAGGTGAAGAAGTTGTCTTCGACGAAATTGTTCGCTCGATTGTCCTGCTGGTGGAAGATACTGCCTTAGCTTTTCACCCCGTTGAAATTGTTGTTAACGGTGAACTCGGAACGCTGCCTACCGACCTGGCAACGCCACTCGCGGTGGCACTGGCAGAGTTACTCACCAATGCGGTTGAGCACGCGTTCACTGAATTTGGCCCGAACGAAAATGTCGCAGGAATTGTGACACTGCATCTCTTCCTTGATGGCGAGAACGCGGTGGCAGAAATTCGTGACAATGGTCGAGGACTTGGTGACGACTTCACTTTGGATGTGCCAACGAGTCTCGGGTTGTCAATTGTGCGCGACTTAGTACGTGCACAGTTGCACGGTTCAATTGAGATGACGACTGTTCCCCAAGATCAGGGTGGTGGAACGTTCGTTCGAGTTACGGTCCCTACGACCGAGCGAGATTAAAGCTGGGCTTGACGACGGCGAGCGGCGAGCCATTGCTTTCGAAGCTTGCGGCGCTCATCTTCTGTAGTTCCGCCCCAAACGCCAGATTCCTGGTTCGTTGCAAGAGCAAACTCAAGACAGGCCTTCTGTGCGTCACAGTTGTCACAAACGCGCTTCGCTGATTCGATCTGGTCAGTCGCCATTCCAGTAGTGCCTACAGGGAAGAAGAGCTCAGGTTCAGTGTCACGGCATGCAGCGTCACTGCGCCAGTCGGCGTCGTCCCAGGCGTGTGTGCGGTTCCAGATCAAAGACATGAGTAATCCTTTATTTTGCTTGAATTGCTTAGCTTTTTTGCAAAGTGCTCAAGCGAAGGGATTTAAATTTTACTTTCCCTCTGGTCTAAAAACAAGGGGTGATTTGGATTTATTAGAAAACACCCTCTGTGACCTGGCAAACTCTTTGAATGCCTGAGATTTTTGCCCACCGTGGCCTCCACATAAGCGAGCGCGAAAACACCATTGGTGCATTCAAAGCGGCCGTTGCCCTAGGAGTTGACGGCGTTGAACTCGATGCCCGCCACACCCGTGACGGCGTGTTGGTGGTGCACCACGACGCCCACATTGGCGACTTGATCATTGTTGACTCTCTGGCGAGTGAATTACCTGATTATGTTCCAACACTTGAAGAAGTCATGAAGGTTTGTGATGGCGTCACGGTAAATGTTGAAATTAAAAACATTTCTTCAGAACCTGGCTACGACAAAACGGGTGACTTTGCCCGGAGTGTTCTCAACTGTCTGCACGAGAACAACTGGGAATCAAATGTCATCATTTCGAGCTTCGACAAAGAAACCTGTGCGGTCGTGCGCTCGTTTGACTCAATGATTGACGTTGCGTGGTTGCTCTGGAAGGAAGAGCTGAGCGATGCAATTACCCAGTGCCACGTTCTCGGATTCAACGCAATCAACCCTCACTTCAGCCAAGTGAACGCAGTCGTTATGCAAAAGGCCAATGAACTGGGCATAAAAGTCAATACTTGGACGGCAAATAAACCTGAGGACATCACTGCCATGGCCCAGCTCGGGGTAAATACGATTATTACTGACGATCCAGAATCGGCAATGTCGCTGACCAGGCAATAGGCGATTGTTTGTTACTCGCCAGTAGGCACTAGATTATTCCCTATGAATATTGTCGTTTGCGTAAAACAGATTCCAGATCCGGCAGCGCCGCAATCCCTCGATGGATCGCACAACCTGGACCGTTCTGGAAAGTTAATCCTTGATGAGGCCGACACCTACGGTGTCGAGATGGCACTTCAACTAGTTGATAAAGCTGGTAGCGGTGAAGTGACTGTTGTCTCAATGGGTTCAGCCGCCGATCTTGCTGGTGTTCGTAATGCACTCGCTATGGGAGCCGCTAAGGCAATCATGGTGAGCGACGATGCACTGCGTGGAACCGATGCACTCGGAACCGCCAAAGTGCTCGCTGAAGCAATCAAGCGCGTCAACCCAGACCTCGTACTGTGTGCCACTGAATCTTCAGATGGTTACACCGGAACAACTCCAGTACAGGTTGCAGAGCTCCTTGGTCTTCCTTCAATCACATTCGCTAAGTCGGTAACTGTTGATGGGTCAACTGTGAAGGTTGACCGTCAGACTGAAGCTGGATACGACGAAGTTACGTCACCACTTCCATGCGTTCTAACTGTTACTGCTGGAGTTGTTGAGCCACGTTACGCATCGTTCAAGGGAATTATGGCTGCAAAGTCGAAGCCAGTTGAGATCCTCAGCATTGGCGACCTCGGACTCGCAGCGGTAACTGGACCAGCCGGCGCACGTCAGCAAATCATCTCAGTTGTTGCAGCGGAATCACGCGCAGCTGGTGAAAAGCACGTTGACGAAGGAAACGCTGCACAAGAAATTATTACGTTCCTCGAATCAATCAAGGTCTTGTAGGAGAACATCATGGCTATTTCAAACATTTGGGTAGTAGTAGAGCCAGGAACATCAGGACTCACCACCACATCACTTGAGCTTCTAACGAATGCTCGCACCTACGGCGCAACAGTTTCTGCAATCACATGGGAAAACGGTTCATCGTTCGCAGCGCAGGCTGGCGAATACGGTGCCACGACATTGTTCGACGTTGGATCACTTGGTGGCGCACTTCCAGGAGCTCCAGTGGCATCTGCCATTGCAGCACTTGTTGCAAGCCAGGGTGCACCTGACGCGATTCTTATTCCAACGAGTTACGACGGACGTGACATTGCGGGCCGTCTTTCAGCTCGCCTCGACCGTCCAGTTCTTACGAACGTAACTGGTCTTAGTGACGATGGTGGACTCGTAACCGAGCACCCAGCCTTCGGTGGAACACAAATCGTCAAGGCAAAGTTCACAGGCGAAGGCCCTGGAATCATCGTTGTTCGCGCTAAGTCATTCGCTGCTGAATCTGGCGGAGGAGCTGCTGCAAACGTTGTAAGTGCTCCGGCTGGAGACACTGGTGCAACCGGTGCAGCGAAGATTGTGACCACACACGTTGAAGAGCGCACTGGCCCACAGCTTGAAGAAGCATCAGTTGTTGTTTCTGGTGGCCGCGGACTAGGTGAAGCTGCTAACTATGTACTCATTTCAGATGCTGCGAAGCTTCTGAATGGTGCTGCTGGAGCGAGCCGTGCAATCGTTGACGCCGGATGGGTCCCTTACTCAGCTCAGGTGGGACAGACCGGTAAGACCGTTAAGCCAACTGTGTACATTGCGTGTGGAATCTCAGGCGCAACACAGCACATGGTAGGTATGAAGGGCTCGAAGAACATTGTTGCTATTAACAAGGACCCAGAAGCTCCTATCTTCCAGATGGCAGACTTTGGAATTGTTGGTGACGTTCTAAAGGTTCTTCCAGAACTAATTACTGCGCTAAAAGCGCGCGGTTAATTTACTTTTCAAAGAATCCCCGGCCTTTTGGCCGGGGATTTTTTGCTTAATGACGTATTTTGCCCGTTTAACTCTTTAGGCTTGGTACCACTTATGAGCGATTCACTCTTGCATACGAGTTCACGCCGTTGGTGGGTACTCATAGTTATGAGCATCACCCAGTTGATGGTCGCTCTCGATTCGACAGTTATAAACATCGCTCTGCCAAGAGCCCAGGCCGAGCTTCACTTCTCATCTGCGAACCGCCAGTGGCTGATTACGGCTTACGCCCTGGCCTTTGGATCACTGCTCTTGCTCGGGGGGCGACTGAGCGACCACTGGGGTCGCAAAAAGGTTCTCTACCTTGGCCTCATTGGATTTGCTGCTGCTTCAGCGGTTGGTGGAGCGGCGAACAGTTTTAGCGTTCTCGTTAGCGCTCGTGCGGTGCAGGGAGTCTTTGGTGCACTTCTCGCACCGGCGGCACTCGCATCTGTGACCTCAACATTCACGGATTCAAAGGAGCGCGCGAAAGCGTTTGCAATCTTTGGAGCCATAGGTGGGTCTGGAGCAGCGATTGGACTTCTGCTTGGCGGTGCGCTCACTGAATGGCAGTCATGGCGTTGGTGTCTCTACATCAATCTCTTCTTTGCAGTATTTGCAGTTATTGGCGTTGCTCTTTTTGTCGAAGGCTCCAAGAGAGAGAACAATGACCGACTCGACTACCTAGGAACCCTGCTCGGAAGTCTGGGGCTCTTTTTCGTGGTTTACGGACTCGGTCATGCGGTAACGACCAGTTGGAGTAATTCAGCAACGTGGGGCAGCCTTGTTATTGGACTCTTCCTTCTTGTTCTTTTCACATTCTGGCAAGAGAAAGCCAAGAACCCACTGCTGCCACTTCGAATCCTTACGAGCAGGACTCGTGGAGGATCGCTGGTGGCAATTTTTATTACCAGCGTTGGCATCTTTGGGGTGTTCTTATTTCTTTCGTATTACTTGGAGGGAACGCTCAACTACTCACCACTTCGAACAGGTTTCGCATTCTTGCCTATGGTGATTGCCATCTTGGTGTCCTCGGCACTCGCGAGTGCACGACTGCTGCCAATGGTTGGGCCACGTCCATTAGTACCGAGTGGAATGTTGCTTTCAATGCTTGGCATGATTCTCTTTACGAGGCTCACACCAGAAGCTGATTATCTTGGCCACATTCTTCCTGGGCTCATTGTCGCGGGACTCGGTCTCGGAATGATCTTCGCACCAGCCACCGCAAGTGCCACCGCTGGAATTAAAGAAGAAGATGCTGGAGCGTCGTCGGCATTCGTAAATACAGTCCAGCAAATTGGTGGATCAGTGGGAACGGCACTTCTAAATACGATTGCTGTTTCGGTCACGCTCCGTGCCATTGCGACGGTTGAGCATCCTTCGCAGTTAGTTGGCGCGACGCTTCATGGTTACACCGTTGCGTTTTGGTGGGGCGCTGGATTCTTTGGAGTCGGAGCTTTGCTCACGCTGTTGATTCTTGATTCTGGAGTTCCTGAACTAGAAGGCGAAGTCGTAGCGCTGCACTAGATCAGTGGCCACGGATATGGTGGCCAGTCGCTGTCTTCATCAGGTAACGGATACGAAGCGAATGTAACGAGGTCTTGAGCACGAACCTGGGCAAAAGCTAGTTCGCTGGGTGAAAGATACAGCCCCAGTTCGCCAGTCTTACCATTTGCGAATTCATTCACTGCTTCAAGTACTGACTCGGGAATTGGTTCTCCGGCGTAGTCCCATAGAACAGTTCGAAGTTTGTCTTCCTCGTGGAACGTCAATCCGTTGTCAATGGCCCAGCAGCGCTCGCCGTCATAAATGACGTGACCAGCTTTGCGGTCTGCGTTGTTGGCCACAACGTCAAGGGCACAGAGTCTGTGAAAGTAGTCATCAAACTGGGGCATCTCTCGAAGGGTGAAGTAGTGGTCTTCGTGGTTGTCGTTAACCCAGTACTGAAGTGAACCAATTCCATAGGGGAGGTCCTCGCGGGCAATGGTAAGAGGCACGGTGTCAAAACCGAGCAGCTGATCGAGTTCATAGGTCGCAACTTCACGGCGCCACAGACCATCAGGAAAATCCCATAGCGGTCGCTCACCGGCTTCTGCCTTGTAACAAGCTTGGGCCGATACGCCGTCCAGAGTGATTGTTACCAGCAGCGCTTGATTGGACGATCCAGCCACACGTCCTTCAACTTCGACTGCTCCCTTGAAAAGAAGAGTTCGTTGCTGTTCGAGGTCCACAGTTACCTGATTGGTGGGCGGTGACCGTTAGTTCGAGGACAGTCATGACCCTTGGGGTCAAGTGGTCCCTCACAGAGCGGACAAGGTGGGCGACCTTGTTCAACGAGAAGTCTGATCGCAATGGCCAGACCTCCGGCCCATTCTTTGGAAAGAGTTAATTCAAGATCGTCTTCGTCGTCCATTGATTCAAACGTAACTTCGATGTACTGCTCGTCTTCATCAACCGCAATAGAGATGTCTCCAACGGCAAAGTCGAATTCGTATTCTGGCTCTAATGCAAAGTCGTCTGGCAGGTGACCCGGTCCACGAGCAAAGTCGTTGAGTACTTGACCAAGCCATTCAGCGAGAGCGGCGAGTTGCATTTTCTCGCATTTGACAATTACGAGTCTGCGACCTTGGCGCGCTTGCAAGAGAAATAAACGGTTACCAACTTCACCGCGTACTCCCACCATTACCTTGTCTGGTTCATCAAAGACGTAGTTCATGAAGGAGCGAGGTCCTTTAGTGAACCGGTGTTGTTGACGGTGAGCACGATTGGTGTGGTGTCACTGAAGGTGATTGCGCTCACTGAGCACGTAGAAATTACTGTGCGCTGGAAAAGATCGAGTGGCACACCCTGTGCGTAGGTGACGGCGGCCTTAATAGGGTCGGCATGACTTACAACAACAATTGTCTTGCCACGATGCTTCTTAGCTAGACGCTCGAGTGTTGTCCAAATGCGAAGTTGCATCTCAGTAAAAGATTCGCCTTCTGGGAAACGAAAAGTGCTTGGTGCATTCTG
>JBAWYN010000025.1:0-13375 GCA_037143535.1 Acidimicrobiaceae bacterium
AGCCTTCCTTAACTAGGGTTATAGACCTAATGGCGTCTACATTCAACCCAAATTACGAACTAGCCGGTCGATACCGAATTATTGACCTTATCGGCGTTGGCCACACTGCCGAGGTCTACCTCGCTGAAGATCTTTCACTTAATCGCACAGTCGTTGTAAAGGTTTTGTTGCCATCACTCGCACAGCACGAAGAAGTCCGACGAGCCTTCCGAGACAACATCGTTCGCTCAGCTACCCTCAGCCACCCACACTTGGCCCGTGTCTACGACGGCGGCCAAGAGCACGGTGCAATTTTCATGATCACCGAATACCTCGGCGGTGGATCACTCGAAGACGTTCTTTCGTCCGGTCGCATTCTGAGTTCAGACGACACAGCGCGACTCGGTCGTGACGTAGCGAGTGCTCTGAATTACCTCCACGAAAATGGTTTCGTTCATTCTGAGCTTTCACCATCAAAACTTCTCTTCGATGAAGAAGGAACAGTTCGAGTTTCTGATGTGGCACTTGCGGGTATTGGTGCTCTCTACCGCGAACGACTTTCACTCGATGACGTTCGTTACCTAAGTCCAGAGCAAGTGCTTGGCGAAGATGTAACTGACAAGACTGACGTTTACTCACTCGCACTCATAATGTACGAAGCAGTAACCGGTGAAGCTCCATTTGATGAAATGACGCCAGAGGCAGTCTTGCGCCAGCGCATCCACTCACCGCTACCAGTGCGCCCAGAGCTCGGCACTCTGGACATGATTCTCGCTCAGGCTGCAATTCCAGATCCTCGTATGCGCCTTGAAGCGGGTCAGTTCTCAAACAGGCTCTCAGGTGTTACGAGCGATTCATTGCCACTCGTGGTTATGCAATCAAGCGGACCGACTCCGCTGCTGCAGCAGTCGCTCAACAACCAAGCTCCTCGTGAAACTATTGGCTTTAACGCGCCATCACCTGACCAGTTGTTCGCAAATACGCAGGTCGTTCCAACTGCATTCCCACTTCCGCACCAGCCTCGTCCAGTGAGCTCAACGCCACAACCAGTGCAAAATGAGTTCCGTGAAGCACGCCGACGCACACCTATTACCTTCGACTCAATGCCGCCGTCACGTACCCCCCGAAAAGGTCGATCTGGATTCTTGCTTGCAGCAATTCTGATTGTTGTGGTTGCCCTAGGTGGAGGAGTCGCCTATGAAATGGGTCTCTTCACCACTAAGCACACAGTCCCGTCTCTCATTGGACTCACCTCAACGCAGGCTCAAAGTCTTCTGAAGTCTGATGGTGATCCATTCACCATTACTGAAACAAAGTCGGTTCCTTCCCCAACGGTTGCTAAGGGAAACATTGTCACTCAGTCAGTTCCAGTTGGAACGGCAGGAAAGGCCGGACTCGTCATTCAGGTTGAGATTTCAACTGGTCCAAACATGGTCACGCTTCCTACGAATCTGGTGGGAGAGGACTGCGTTGCAGCAACGCAGCAACTCACGAAACTGAATCTCATCGCACAGTGCCCGACTTCAGCACAAGTTGACTCATCAACTATTCCGGCCGGTCGCATTGTTAGCTACACCTATAACAAGGCCAACAATCCAACTGAAGTTCCAGAGAACGCAACAGTGGTGCTGAGCGTGAGCACTGGTATTGCGCCAGCCAATGGAGCGACCACAACCACACTTGCGCCGAGCGCAGGAACCGTGTCTGTTCCAAATGTGGTTGGACTGAATCCAACGCAGACACTCGCCGCAATGCACACTGCTTTACTCTTCTACGCAACGACCGGACCAGGATCTGACACTGGCAAATGGGTGAGCGTTGTTTCTCAGACTCCAGTTGCTGGAACTGTCGTGAAGACAAAGACAAAAGTCGTACTTGTCGTGTCGCTTAAGACTTCATCAGTAACAACCACAACTGTTAAGTCAAACGTAACAACCACTACGACTAAGAAGCCGGGCACCACGACAACTGTTAAGTCGGCTACACCGGTAACTACAACTACAGCGGCGGGAACTGGACTTCGTCCGGTTCCAAATGTTGTGGGAATGAATTACGCGCAGGCCGCCGCCGCAATGCACACGGCCCTCTTGTATTTCACAACAACTGGACACGGGGCAGGAACTACAACGTGGAAGACCGTCCTTTCTGAAAACCCAGGTGCTGGCACAATGGTGAAGGCTAAGTCCACCGTAATTTTGACGGTCAAGTAATCATGGGCTGCGACCTTTGCGACGCAGCAGTAGTATCCAAGCGATACTTTGAAAATGAACTTTGCTGGATTGCTGACTGCACTATTTGTGTGGTTCCAATGGTGGTGTGGCGCGAACACGATCACCTGCCATCAGATGAAGTTAAGAAACAACTCCATGAATTCTTGGCTCAAGTTGCTGACGCTGAATTTAGTGGTGAAGAGTGGTACATCGATGACAACATGCGAAACATCCCTGATCACTACCACGCACACGCCCGTCCTCCTGGGTTTTGGCGCCGCGTTATAACTTGAGCACAGGCTTTCATCAGGGAAACTAGAAGTTTTCCTCTCCATCCTTACTTTCAATAAGTACCTTTATTAGCCTCGTCGCATGGCTTGTCGGAGCCTGATTTGAAGTTGAACCTTCTCCAACTAAAAAAGGAAAAATATGTCAGAAATTGAATTTCGTACGGGGGAATACGGTGAAAAAGTTTTAGCCGTTGAACCTGGTGGAATCGAAGCAATCCCAGCAAAGGACCGTCACGGAAAGGGATCGTCACTCTTCGCAGTGTGGGCGAGTCCAAACCTTGAGTTCGCAACTATTTATGTAGGTGCACTTGGTGTTCTTTTCGGTCTTAGCTTCACACAAGCCGTAATTGGAATCGTCATTGGAAATGCCCTTGGTGCGTACGCTCAGTACGTTCTTACCCAGGACGGACCTAAGTACGGTGTTCCACAGCTCGTAGTCAGTCGTGCAGCTTTTGGAAAGATTGGAAACGCATTCCCATCACTTGCCAACTGGTTTGCATCAGGAATTGGTTGGTTTGCCGTTAACTCTGTTTCTGGAGCTTTCGCACTTGCCTCACTGACCCACATGAGCAACTTGTTGTCCTTGCTCGTCGTTGTAATTGTCCAAATCGCGGTTGCCTTCATTGGTCACAACTTGGTTCAAAAGGTTGAGAAGTACCTCATGCCTTACCTCGTGGTGGTCTTTGGAATCACAGGAATCATTGTCCTAACTAAGGCTCACCTTGGTGGAGCAAGTCACTGGTACTTCCCAGGTGCTTGGTTGGTATTCCTTGGTGCCGTCTACGGTTACGCCGCTGGATGGAACCCATTTGCTTCTGACTACGCCCGCTACCTTCCTGCATCCGAGGATCCAAAGGTTGCTGGTCGTAGCGCCGCACTCGGTCTTTTCACTTCTGCTGCAATTCTTGAAATTTTCGGAGCTGCTGCAGTGACTGCTGGAATGGGTGACTACGCACACGGTAACCCTGTTGCTCAGTACACAGCTCTCGTGCCAACATGGCTCGGAAAGCTTGTTTTGCTCGGTATCGTGCTTGGTTCAATCTGTGCAAATGCACTCAACATCTACTCAGGTGTGATGTCCTTCCTCACAAGTGGTATCAAGCTTGGTGCTGGACGTGCACGTGCAATCTTCACACTCGTCGTTGGTGTTCTTGGATTCCTCTTGGCTCACTGGGCAATGGGTAACCCTACAAACAACCTTGAGAACTTCCTGCTTGTTATGGCGTACTGGATTGGCCCATGGTTGGGTGTAATGGCCGCTGACAAGATTTTGCGTAAGGGTGCTTCAGTTGAGCGCTTCCTCTTCGCATCACGCGAGAACCCAGCAGGTCCAATTGCGTTCCTTGTTGCAACAGGACTTTCAATCTGGTTGTTTGCTAACCAGACGTACTACGTTGGCTACTTCCCTAAGCACAATGGAAACCTTGGAGACATCACGTTCCTTGTTGGATTCGCATTGTCATTCGCTCTGTACTTCGTACTTGGCGCGAAGAAAGTTAAGTCAGAGAAGTAATTCTTTTTACTCAAAAGGGCCAGGCAAATTTGCCTGGCCCTTTTGTATTTAGCAAGTAGTGCAGTCGTTAGAATTGACTTACCAATTCGTAGGGGAGAGCAATGACTGAGTTTGAGGACGACAAACGCCTCAACCGTCAAGACCCTGATGGACTTTTGAGTTCCTTCTCAGATCCTGGCGCCGAAGCCATGGGTGCAATGGGAACCGAAGCTGGTTCAGATCTCAACTGGTTCATGATGCTTCGTGAGCGAGTTCAAGAACACGCTGCAAAATCGAGCAAGTATTCGTGGTGGGTGCTTTGGTCGCTGCTCGCTGGACTCTTCGCACTTAATTTCACGTTCACTGTTTTTATTGTGGCGCTTCCAAGCGTTGCATCAGAATTTCACACCAGCATCAGCGTTCTTTCGTGGACCATGATCGGCCCTCTACTCGCATACGGTCTCGCAGCGCCATTACTTGGCAAAACTGGCGATATTTTCGGACACCGACGTTTATATCTCTTTGGACTTATAGGTGCGATGGTCTCGGCAGTTCTGACGGCACTTTCACACAATGTCGTCATGCTTCTGATTGCTCGAATACTTGATGGTGTTCAAGGCGCCGCAACCGGAACTGCATCTGGTGCACTCATTAATAAGGTATTCCGACCTGAAGAACGAGTAAAGGCGCTTGGCTGGTGGTCACTGGTGGGTGCTGGTGGCCCTGTCATTGGAATCTCACTCGGTAGTCCGATAATTGCTGCCTTTGGTTGGCGCGCTTTGTTTTGGTTTCAGTTGTTTCTGATTGGCGCAGCTTTCTGTGTGGTTTCTTTTGTGCTGCCAAGGCAACGCGGCGATGCTCCAGAAACTCTTGAGCAAAAGGCAAAAGCACATAAAGAATTCAAAGAGACTGACTGGCTCGGTTCATGGTCACTCTCATTTTCTATAACTGCCCTGATGTTGAGTCTTTCGCTCGGTCCGATTAAGGGCTGGACAGATTCATTGACGCTCATCGGGTTTGGGGTTTCAGCGGTGCTTATGTCGGTATTTATTTATCGCTTGAATCATGCGCCACACCCACTCATTCCGGCAAAGTACTTTAAGAAACGAAATTTTGCTTTTCCAATGGTTCTGCGTGCGTGCAGTAATTTCGCTTACTTCGGGGCATTCTTTTTGTTTCCGTTACTGATGGAACAAGGTTACGGCTATTCGATTCCACGAGTCGGGGCGCTTGCAGTAGCTCGACCAATTACTTTTGCCATTTGTTCTCCAATCGCTGGATATGTTGCGATAAAAGTTGGAGAACGTCGAAGTGCACTTGCCGGCGCCTTTTTTCTCACTACTTCACTCATGTTGTTTTCGCTATTGCAACCGTCAACCGGCGCGTGGGTTGTTGCGATAGCACTTGCACTCTCTGGACTTGGCATGGGTACAGTCATGCCTTCGAGTTCATCAGTAATGGCTAATGAAGTAAAGCCGACTGAATTCGGTGTTATGAGTGCTGCACAAATGCTGGCGGTTCAAGTTGGTGAAGTTGCTGGTATTGAAGTTCTAGAAACCGTTCAACAAGGACTCGTCCATAGGCGTCACCTTGCTGGCACGAAGCCCGGGGCAGAACTCCTTGCTACGTTTCATTTGCCATTTCTCATCGGGGCATTTGTTGGGGCACTAGGACTGATTACGGCGTTGTTTATTAGCGATGTCCCGCGGGACAAGTCAAAACAGAAGTAGCTGGTTGCCGGGTAGTCTTTATACCTATGAGCACGCAAATTCACCCCGGATGTGAGTCATTTTCAGCCCAAGGATCCCGTCAAGGAGTTCTAGTACTTCACGGCTACGGCGGATCACCTGAATCAGTTTTGTCAGTCGCCAAGATGTGCGCCGCTGCAGGCTTCAGCGTTGAGTGCCCACGTCTACCTGGACACGGAACTTCGATTGAAGACATGCTTAACTACGGCTTTAGCGACTGGGAAAAAACTTACACCGACACCCTCAACGATTTGAAGTCACGCTGTGACGAGGTAATTATCTTTGGCCTCTCCTTTGGTGGATTCATGACCGCCTACTTGGCGCAGCGCAATCCTGATGTAAAGGCAGTTGTGTTTGTTAACCCATGGATCATTCCTCACGATGCTTCTCTTATTGAGCTCGCAAAGGGCGCGGTTGATGGTGGCGTCTTCACTATGGAGAGCATGGTCACCGACCCACGAGTTCCAAATGGAATTGAATTTGGTTACGCGGAAACCAACATCAAGGGTTTTGTAGAAATCTCAGAACTCATTCCAACTGCGCTTGATGTTTCAAAAATTAAAGTCCCTGCGCTTCTCTTTTCGAGTCGTGAGGACTACACATTGCCAGTTGCTAACGGTGACGCTTTAGTAGCTAACTATGGCGGAAGTATTGAGCGAATCTGGATGGAAAATTCTTCACACGTAGCAACTATGGACGTTGACAAAGATTTGATTGAGTCAAAGACCCTTGAATTTCTTAAGAAGGTTTTTGCGTGAGCTCACCGTTAAGTCGCGACGATGTCGCGAAAGTTGCAAAGCTCGCTCGACTCCGTCTCACCGAAGAAGAGCTCACAACGTTCACTGGACAATTGAGCGGTGTCTTGGAACACGCCAACGACATGAACTCGCTTGACTTAAGTGCATTAGAGCCAACTTCGAATCCGTTCGGGTTGACGAACGTGACCAGAGAAGACGTGATTTGGAAGAGCCTTGACCGAGAAGCAGTGCTCGCTGAAGCTCCAGACGCTCAGGATGGCCGGTTCGCAGTTCCTCGTATTCTCGGAGAAGCACCGTGAAGACAGCCGTTGAAATCGCTAATGACGTTCAGACTGGTGCAACAACTGCAGTTGCGCAGCTCGAAGCCTCGTATGCGGCAATTGAAGCTCGAAACGATGAATTAAACGTATTCCTTCATCTTGATAAAGATGGTGCTCGCAAAATCGCTGAGGCTGTTGACGCCCGTGTTGCGGCTGGCGAAAAGGTTGGCCCGCTAGCGGGTGTGCCGATCGCCATTAAAGACAACCTCTGCCAGACGGGCATTCCAACAACGTGTTCATCAAAGATTCTCGAAGGCTGGAAGCCACCATATAACGCAACTGTTATTGACCGCTTGGTAGCAGCGGGCGCTGTGCCAGTAGGAAAAACAAACCTTGATGAGTTCGCCATGGGATCTTCAACCGAGAACTCTGCGTTTGGACCAACTCGCAACCCTCTAGATCCATCACGAGTTCCAGGTGGTTCAAGTGGTGGATCTGCAGCAGCAGTTGCAGGTGACATGACTTCAATTTCTCTTGGTTCTGATACTGGTGGATCGATTCGCCAACCCGCTGCATTCTGCGGCATTGTTGGGATGAAGCCAACGTACGGACTTGTTTCTCGTTACGGACTTATTGCTTTCGCGAGCTCGCTCGACCAAATTGGTCCATTCTCTAAAACTGTGATGGATTCTGCAGTGCTTCTAGAAGCAATCGCAGGCCATGACCCTCTCGACTCGACGTCACTTCCAGAACCATCACCTTCGCTCGTTAGTCATGTCAACGATGGAGTAGCAGGCAAGCGCATTGGACTTGTTAAAGAGCTCTACGAAGGCGCAGATGAGAGTGTTGTCAACGCTGTGATGGGAGCCGTCGCAGTTCTGAAAGAAGCCGGCGCAGAAATCGTGGAGCTTTCAATTCCAGAACTTCGACTCGGACTCAGTGCGTATTACCTCATTGCCCCAGCAGAAGCCTCATCAAACCTTGCCCGCTTTGACGGTGTGAGATTTGGTCTTCGTGTTGATGGCGATGACGTAACGGCGATGATGGAAGCAACTCGAACGGCAGGATTTGGCGCTGAAGTGAAGCGTCGCATCATGCTTGGAACATATGCTCTTAGCGCTGGGTACTACGACGCGTATTACGGTCAGGCTTTGAAGGTTCGAACCTTGACTATTAATGCGTTCAAGAAGGCTTATGCGCAGGCCGACATGCTTATTGGTGCAACAACGCCTGGTGTGGCGTTCAAATTCGGGGCCAAGTCAGACCCTATGGAAATGTATTTAAACGATGTTTTTACTATTCCAACAAACCTGGCTGGTGATCCTGCTGTGTCTGTTTCATTCGGCAAGGGCGAAGAAAATCTCCCCATCGGTGTTCAGTTGCTTGGCCCAGGTAGGAGCGAGGCATCACTGTACGCAGCAGCACGGGTTCTAGAGATTGCGGATGGTAGGTCATGACGTTGCCTGAAGGATGGGAACTGGTTGTAGGAATGGAAGTTCACACTGAACTCCTCACAAAGTCAAAGTTGTTCTGTGGTTGCGAGAATCACTTTGGATCAGAGCCAAATACAAACATCTGTCCAATCTGCTTGGGACTTCCTGGCTCACTGCCAGTGCTCAACAAAGATGCAGTGGAGCTAGCAATGCGCATTGGAATGGCGCTCAATTGCACAATTGCACCAAGCACCTTTCACCGCAAGAACTATTTCTACCCTGACCAGTCCAAGGACTATCAGATCAGTCAGTACGACCTTCCAATTAACTCAAATGGATTCCTCAACTTGCCTGATGGGTCACAAGTGACCATCGAGCGTGCTCACATGGAAGAAGACACTGGAAAGTCAACTCACCTCGGAGGCTCGGGACGCCTAGCTGGTGCAGATCGTTCACTCGTTGACTACAACCGATGCGGCGTTCCACTCGTAGAAATTGTTTCTGGTCCTGACATCAGGTCTTCAGAACAAGCCCGAGCCTACGCCCAAGAGCTTCGAGGAATTCTTATTGCAACTGGAGCTTCTGACGGCAGGCTTGAAGAAGGATCAATGCGCTTTGATGCCAACGTATCAGTGCGAAAGACTGGCGACCCGCTAGGAACACGTTGTGAAATTAAGAACCTCAACTCCCTACGATCGTTGCAGCGTGCCATTGACTACGAGGCAGCTCGCCAGGTTGAGCTAATTCTTGAAGGTGGCACTGTTCGTCAAGAAACACGCCACTGGGATGAAGGACTCGGAGAAACTTCAACGCTTCGAGTGAAAGAAGACGCTGAGGATTACCGATACTTCCGCGAACCAGATCTCACCGAACTCGTTCCAGATCAGCCATGGCAAGACCGCGTTCGTGCAGCCTTGCCTCCAATGCCTGCTGCTCGAAGGGCGAAGTTGCTTGAGCGAATTCCAGGAGCGACCAAGGCGCAAGAAGACGCAGTCGTTGTAGTTATTGACCTTGATCTTGAAGGGTATGTGAACGCTGCAGCGGATGCTGGCGCAGACATCGCGATTGCGGTGTCGCGTGCAGCGAACGAACTGGCAGCCGGTATCGCCACGTTGAGCAACCTCACTACTGATGCCTTCACTCAGACTGTTTTAATGGAAGCCAAAGGTGAGCTCTCTGCAACGCAGTCAAAGGTGGTCCTCGGTGAACTACTCGCAAGTGGGGGAGATCCTAAAAAGATTGCAGCCGAAAAAGGCTTCGAGCAAATGTCTTCAGACTCACTTGGCGCAACAATTGACGACATTATTTCCAAGAACCCAGACGAATGGCAGCGATACAAGGACGGCGACGATAAATTGTCACAGTTCTTTGTGGGACAAGCAATGAAAATGACTCAAGGAAAAGCAAACGGAAAAGCTGTGATTACTGAATTGCAGAGTCGAAAGTAACTTTTAAAGTTCATTCGTTAAAACTCATTACTCATCAGTATTTTTTTGTTACTCATGAGTATTGTTTTATTTCAATTTTGAGTTGTGCGCACTAAGATTTTTTTGGGAGGGCCTACTCAATGGTTGAAAAAAAAATTCTTCCGGCAAAGAAGTCTGTTGCCAAGAAAAATGCTGCTAAGAAGTCTGCGGCCAAGAAGGTCGCACCGTCTTCTAAATCTGCAAAGTTGACGCAGAATGAGTCCGACCAGCTCGTTTCGTTTTATGAAGAGATGATGATGGTTCGTCGCTTTGAAGAACGTGCAGCTCGCAGCTACACCCAAGCCCTTGTGGGCGGCTATTGCCACCTCAATCTGGGTGAGGAAGCGGCCATAGCAGGACTTCTGAAAGAACTTGAATTCGACGATTATCTCTTCACCAATTACCGTGAACATGGTTACGCGTTACTAAAGGGAATTGATGCTGGGCGCCTTATGGCTGAGCTCTACGGGCGCGTTGACGGTGTAGCAAAGGGTTGGGGCGGATCAATGCACATGTTTGATCTTGAGCACCGACTTCTTGGTGGATACGGCATTGTTGGAGGCCAGCTCCCACTTGCTGCTGGAGCCGCACTCGCAATTGACTACCGTGACAGTGAAGAAATCGTGATGTGCACAATGGGAGACGGTGCAACAAACATTGGTGCCTTTCATGAATCTCTCAACATTGCGGCACTGTGGAAGCTGCCAATTGTTTTTGTAGTTATTAATAATGGGCTCGGAATGGGAACCACAGTTTCTAAGTCTTCTGCAGAGCCAGAGTTGTACCTACGTGGAGCTTCATACCGCATGGCAGCGTCACGTGTCGATGGGCTTGACCCGGTTGCTGTTGCGAAGGCATCGAGGATTGCTGTTGACAGCGCTCGAGCGAAAAGGCCGTACTTACTCGAAATCATGACACCTCGTCTGCGTGGGCACTCAGTTGTGGACCCAGCGAAGTACCGTAGCGAAACCGAAGTTATGGAATTAAAAAAGAATGATCCAATAACTATCTTGCAAAATCGTATTTTGAAGGGTGGCTACGCAAAGCTTGAGGACCTTCAGCAAATTGATGCAAAGGTCTCAAAGAAAATTGATGCCGCACACCATTTTGCTGAAGAGAGCTCACATCCAGACGTGAGCACACTCTTTGATTACAACTACGCAAGTCCCGTGCCAAATGACTCGCGTCGCCTTCCCGGACAAGCACTCTTCCCTTCGACCTCACTAAAGCGAGGACCAAAGTGACAATGAAGACATACCGTCAAGCGCTTCGCGAAACGTTGAGAGAAGAAATGCTCCGCGATGAATCTGTATTTCTCATGGGTGAAGAAATCGGAATATTTGAGGGTTCCTACAAAATCACTGCTGGTCTGTTAGCAGAGTTTGGCGAGAAGCGCGTTAGAGATACTCCTATTGCTGAAGAAGGTTTTACTGGCGCGGCCGTAGGCGCCGCAATGCTTGGACTTCGTCCAGTCGTCGAATTAATGACAATTAACTTCTCACTTATTGCTATTGATCAGATCATTAACTCTGCCGCGAAGATTTACGGGATGTTTGGTGGTCAGGTGAAGGTCCCAATGGTGATTCGTACTCCTGGCGGTGGTGGCCAGCAACTCGGTGCTACCCATTCACAAAACATTGAACTCTTTTACGCCTTTATTCCGGGGCTAAAGGTTGTGGCACCAAGTACACCCGCTGATGCCAAGGCACTTCTTATTGCTGCCATCCGAGATGATGATCCAGTTCTGTTTTTAGAAAACCTAGCGCTCTACAATACAAACGGCGATGTTCCAGATTCCAGTGTGCCGGCCATCATTGGCAATGCCGCAGTGACCCGTGAAGGAACAGATCTAACCCTTATTGGCTATTCGAGAATGGCTTACATTGCCAACAAGGTTGCCGAGGAACTCGCAATCTCTGATGGACTCAACATTGAAGTAATCGATCTTCGAAGTCTTCGACCACTTGACCGTGAAACAATTATCAATTCAGTTAAAAAGACAAATGCTGCAGTTGTGTTAGAAGATGACTGGCTTACGTACGGCATTGGCGCCGAAATTGCAGCCTCAATTTCTGATGGAGCCTTTGACTACCTTGATGCTCCGGTTCGCCGCGTTGCAATGGCTGAAGTTCCAATGCCGTATTCAAAGGTTTTAGAAACTGCGGCATTACCGTCAATTCACGATGTGACTCACGCGATCTACGAAACGCTCGACGCTATGGGGCGTCCGCGCCACAAGATAGGACAAGGACATGATTGAAATCACCATGCCACGTCTTTCCGACACGATGGAAGAAGGTGTAATCCACAAATGGCTAAAAGCTCAGGGCGACACGGTCGCAGTGGGCGACATTCTCTGTGAAATTGAAACCGATAAGGCCACCATGGAATATGAAGCTTTTGATGCGGGGATTCTCAGCACGATTTTGGCCAAAGAAGGCGAGACAGTTTCTATTGGAACTTTGATTGCGCTTATTGACGATGGCAAGGGCGGCTCTTCGCCAGCTGAGATTGTCAATAAAGTCGCCGACACTGTTGCTAGAGCAGTGGTGACGCCAAACCCAGCTATTGATTCAGCTCCTATCTTTGAACGGGCAGTGCGCCCCGTAGGAAATCGTCGGTTCGCATCACCAATTGTAAGACGTCTTGCAGAAAACGGGGGAATTGATCTCAACCTCATTGAAGGAACTGGCCCCGCCGGTCGGATTGTTCGTGCTGACTTAGAGGCGTTCATTGCTCAAGACCCGACAGAACTGCCAAGACATGCAACCATCGTACCAACTACATTTACGCAGATTGACGCGAAGCGAGGATCAGAGAAATTTGAAGTTTCTAAAATCCGTCGCATAATCGCGAAGCGACTCGGGGAGAGCTACCGAGAAACTCCACATTTTTTCGTGACAGCGATTGCTGATCTAGAGCTACTGCAACAAATGCGCACTGATCTCAACAAACAGAACGTGGTCAAAGGAATTGCCAAGTTAAGTGTTAATGACTTGCTCATCAAAGCAACAGCGCTAGCGCTTCGCGAACACCCCATGATCAACGTTTCCTATCAGGGAGATGACAGTCCAACAATTCTTGTCAATCACAGAATTAACATTGGTGTGGCAGTGGCATCAAAAAATGGACTCGTTGTTCCAGTTATTCAAGATGCAGATCAGAAAAATATTATGGATATCAGTGCTGATACGAAGCGTTTGGCTAGTCTCGCGAATACCAAGGGTCTTTCGCTCGATCAAATGTCTGGTGGAACATTTACTATTTCAAATCTTGGAATGTTTGACGTTGAGGAATTCACTGCCATCATTAATCCACCTGAAGCTGCGATTTTGGCAGTTGGATCGGCCATAAAAGAACCAGTTGTGATTGGCGACAAGATTGAAATTCGTACCAGAGCCAGACTCACCCTTTCCTCTGATCACCGTGTTATTGATGGTGCCCTTGCAGCTGGATTTCTCCAAACACTTGTGAGTTTCTTGGAGAACCCGTGGAGACTTCTTTCCTAATAGGCTCTCGTTGTTCAGTTTGTTTACTGACAAACACGATAGAAAGTTGCTGCACATGGAATCTATGACCCTAACTTTTAACTGCCTGCCAGAAACAGGTGTATTTCTTCTCGCTGGACTCGCCGATAGCCTCGGGGATACTCGCGCCTTTAAGGGTTGCATCTCAGTAGAAGTATTCACTGATGCAGAGAATCCAGACACGGTTGTGCTTCTCGAAAAGTGGGAGAAGA